>JBHAEN010000030.1:0-3840 GCA_041855645.1 Bacteroides sp.
AAAAGCGGTCGGCGTCCTCGACGGCGCGTTTAATTTTGCCGGAGCCTACCGATTTTCCGACCATGATTATGCAGGCGTTGCAAAGGCCTACGAAGAAAGCAAAGGAAAGGTCGGAAAATGTTTTGACCATCGTGACCGCCGCGTAGTATTCATAGCCCATGTTGGAATAGATGACATTGAGCACAACAATTCCGAGCGACCAGAACGATTCGTTGAAAACAACGGGCAAGAAAATCGTTGTCGTCTTGATGAGCGGACGTCCTCTGGCAATCCCCCGTGTTTCCCAACAAGCCGACGCCATTCTGGAAGCGTGGTTTCCGGGTACGCAAGCAGGCAATTCCATTGCCGATGTACTGTTCGGAGATTACAACCCATCTGCCAAACTCACAACGTCCTTTCCTTACTCCGAAGGGCAAATTCCCAACTTCTACAATTACAAGCGTTCGGGCCGGCCGGGCGACATGGAAAAAACATCCACCGTTCGCCACATCGATTTGAAGAACGCCAATCTTTATCCTTTCGGCTACGGATTGAGCTATACGAAGTTTTCTTACGGAAAGCCGATGTGCGACAAAAAATTCGATGCCAACGGAAAGTTACTTGTTTCCGTCGAAGTCTCGAACGTCGGCAAGCGGGACGGTGAAGAAATCGTACAGTTATACGTGTCGGACAAAGTCGCTTCCATGGTACGTCCGATCAAGGAACTGAAAGGCTTCAAGAAAGTATTCATTCCTCAGGGGAAAACCGTAAAGGTCGAATTGGAACTTAATGCCAACGACTTGGGATTCTGGACCAATGAAATGAAATATATCGTGGAACCGGGGGAATTCACGGTCATGGTGGGCCCCAATAGCGAAGACTTACAGTCGTGTACGGTGATATTGGAGTAACAAATTAAGATAAAGATTTTGTCAAAGACTTAATAATCAAAAAAAATGAACGAAAATCAGGAGGAAATATAAATGTAAACATACCTTTGCCCCCATCATTCAACAAGAAAAATATGAAAAAAATTTTTATCTTAATGATGGTTGCTTGGGCAGGTATCGCTACTTCTTGCTCCAATAGCGACGACAACGTAACAGAAGGCAACCCCACACCGGGCACTTACACCGTGAAGGCAACCATAGAAAACGGAGGGATTCTGTATGGAGCCAGCATCTACATCGACACGGAGTTGCAGGGATCAAGCAAAAACTATACCGTCTTTACGGATACACACCTTGCGAGTATGATCGGGAAAACCGAATGGGAAGGCCAATACGACATAAAAAAATCCATCAAGGTGCAGATAAATGCAAGATCGACCACGGAAGACAGCGTTCTGACCGTCTACCTGCTAAAGGACGGAAAAGAAGTGAATAAAGACGTGAGAACAGGTGTAGGCATGGCCGACGGATTGATAGGAACCGTCAGCATCATCCTGTAAAAAGAAAATACGCACAACCCGAAAAGAATCCGCCGAAATCCTCGGCGGATTTTTTTTGCTCCGATCACACGCTTCTCACTCATTCGGAAACCTTTCCCATTCGCGTATGGAAATCAACGGCTTTCCGTACAGCACTTACTTTCGGCGACTGCACAACTCCAATCGTCGGGGTGCACCCGCCTTTTCGTTGCCCTGCACCTGTTTTTGCGTCGGAGTGCAGGTTCTTTTTCGTTTGGGTGCAGACAAACGAATAAAAATGTACGAAGGCGGAGGCTGTCCGGTTCGGGAAAAAGAAAAAAGAAATGAACAGGAAAATCCCCATACGCAAAGCCCGGCCGTCGCATGAAAATCCTGTCTTTCGGGCCGCTTGCACCGACCGCTCAAGCGGCCCGAACGTCCGAGCAGTCATTGTAACATTTTTTATTGAAAAAAAGAGAAGAAAAAGTATGTACATTTCAGGAAAACCGTATTTTTGCACGGTATTATTAACAATAACTTAGTATAATCTCATGAAAGAATTGGTAGAAAAAGTTGCAGCGTTGTACGCTGACTTCTCGAAAGATGCGACAGCACAAGCTGAAAACGGCAACAAGGCAGCAGGAGCTCGCGCTCGCAAAGCATCCTTGGAACTCGAAAAAACAATGAAGGAATTCCGCAAAGCATCTTTGGAAGCTTCTAAGAAGTAATTTTTGGAGAAGAGTTTTTCTCCCGCACCGTCAACAAGAAGTCCGGGCGCGAAAAGCAACTTTCTCAACGATTAATAGCAGGGCTCATGCCTTGCTATTATTTTTTCATACACGGCCTTCAGAGCGGAGAAAAAGAAAAAAGCGAGGCCGAACGATTGCTTTTCAGGATAGTTTTCGTAAGTTTGTTTCAATTTTTTCACTAATGAAGCATCGTCCATGGAAAACTATTATGCCATCAACATCGGCCGTCAGTTGGGAAGCGGAGGCCGGGAAATCGGTGAAAAACTGGCCAACCGGTTAGGCATCGGATTCTACGACAAGGAGTTGATTCATCTGGCTTCCGAACAAAGCGGCCTGTGCAAGGAACTCTTCGAAAAAGCCGATGAACGAACCTCGCAAACCGTCATAGGCGGATGGTTCGGCATGCGATTCCCTTTCATGAACGAAGGCACTCTGCCCGAAAACGACTGCCTGAGCAACGATGCGCTGTTCAAAGTGCAAAGCGACGTCATACGCCGTCTGGCCAACGAAAAATCGTGTGTCTTCGTCGGCCGGTGTGCCGACTACATTCTGCGCTCCCACCCCCGCTGCGCAAACATCTTCATTTCGGCCTCCCGCGAAGCACGCATAGACCGCTTGTGCCGAAACAAAGGCATCACTCCGCAAGAAGCCGAGGCCTTGATTGAAAAAACCGACAAGAAAAGAGCCGAATACTACAATTTTTACAGTTACAACACTTGGGGAGCAGCCTCAACCTACCATCTCTGCGTCGACTCCTCGGCATTGGGCATTGAAGAAACCGCCTCGCTTATCGAAACATTTGTCACCCGGAAGCTGAAACTTTAACAACCGGAAAAACGGAAAAAGAACAAAATGTAACCCAATCGTATCTTTTTTGTCGGATAAAAGATTGGGATAATCACTTATTAACTATATTTGCAGGGATTGTGGCGAACATTTAGCGACTACCGCATTCTACAAAAAAACGACATAAATTATTGTTTTAATTTAATAAACTATGGCAGACAAAAAAGAAAAACTCTTCTCCGACTTTCCGCCTGTTTCCACGGAACAATGGATGGATAAAGTGACGGCCGACCTGAAAGGAGCCGACTTCGAGAAGAAACTCGTTTGGAAAACAAACGAAGGATTCAAAGTAAAACCTTTTTATCGGGAGGAAGACCTGCAAGGCCTGAAAACCACCGATGCGCTTCCCGGAGAATTTCCTTATTTGCGCGGCACAAAAAAGAACAACAACGAGTGGCTCATCCGTCAGGATATATGGGTGGAATGCCCGAAAGCGGCGAATGAGAAAGCATTGGATATTCTGAACAAAGGCGTCGACTCGCTTTTCTTCCGCGTACAGGCGAAAGATCTGGACGGCGCATATATCGAAACCTTGTTGAAAGACATCGCCCCCGAGTGCATCGAATTGAACTTCTCCACTTGTCAGGATCACCTCGTGGAGCTGGCGGAACTTCTGGTGGCCTACTTCCGCAAGAAAGGCAACAATCTGCAAATCATCAGGGGATCGATCAACTACGACTACCTCAACAAAATGCTGCTGAAGGGCAAAGACAAAGGCAATCTTGCAGAATCGGCCATTGCCTTGCTGAAAGCGGTGGAACCCCTTCCCCTGTTTCGCGTGCTGAACGTAAACGCCCTGTCGCTGAACAATGCAGGAGCCTATATCTCTCAAGAATTGGGCTATGCGCTGGCTTGGGG
>JBHAEN010000031.1:0-5398 GCA_041855645.1 Bacteroides sp.
CCGAATTGTCCTTTTTCGGATTTGGTTAAAAAAGCAGACAGTTTTCGTTTGTTTCCTCGAATCGTTTTTAAACAAAACAGGTGGCGTTTTTGCATAAAAAAATTTTCGCGGTTTAACAAACGCAATCATGTCGTTTCAAGGAAAAATCATCCGATTTTTCAACAAAAAAGGCTGCAAAACTCCGCAGAGTTCGCAGCCTTTTCCCCGTTCAGGTGGCTTCCGACATGGCTGTTTAGCCGGTGTCGAAGTCTGTTTTGTACAGATATATTATTGTTTCGATTGTCGTTTTCATGTTTCGTTTCATTCGTTTTCCGGCCAAAGATAGGAAAAGGGAATGAAAATCGAGGCCGTTTTTCATTCTTACAGAAACGCCATCGGCATTCGGAACGAAAGCTCGCGTTGCGGGCGAACAAGGTTCCGCCCGTTATGCCGATTCGCCGTCCAACAGGTATCGCTTGGCCTCCATGCCTCCGGCATATCCCATCAGCGAGCCGTCGCTGCCGACGACCCTGTGGCAGGGAATGAAAACAGACAATGCATTGGCCCCGCAGGCTCCCGCCACGGCACGCACGGCACGAGGATTGCCCAAGCGTCGCGACAGGTCGGCGTAAGAGACCGTCGTGCCATAAGGAATCTTCACGAGTTCGCTCCAGACTTTCCGCTGAAAATCCGTGCCGACAGGGAGCAGAGGGACGTCGAACGTTTTCCGGCGGCGAGAGAAATATTCGTCGAGTTGCGTTTTCGCCTCGGCGACGACTTCCGAACCGGACTCCTCGTAACGTGCGTTCAAAGCACGCTGCAAACGCCTGTCGATGAGCTTCCTGCGCTCGTCCTTCACCCAGTCGCACAAACAAAGTTTTCCGTCGAAAGAACCGAGAATCAATTCTCCGCAAGGAGAAGAATAATACTGAATGTAAATGGTTTCCATTTTTTCATCGTTATTTTTCATGCACAATGACATACATATCGCACAACGGGCTCAAAGATAGTCTTTTCCGCGGGCGAAGTCTCTCTTTGTTTCCGAAAATCGACAGAAAAAGACATCGAAAATCGGCCTCTTCCAAAAAAACAGCCGCATTTCATTACGCAGTCTGTGGGTAAAAGGTTACATTTGTAGCGCAAAAAGCAACTCACAGAACGAAGAACGATTTATGGCACAAGGTTCCCGTCAGGTACAATCGCAGACGCAGCAACAGGTCCAGACACTCTCACCCCAACAGATTCTGGTGGTGAAGCTGCTGGAGTTGCCCGCCGTCGAGATGGAAGACCGCGTGCGCGGAGAGTTGTTGGAAAATCCGGCTTTGGAAGAAGGGAAAGAAGAAACGACGGACGAGTTTATCGCCGAAGAAAGCGAAGGAAACGAAGCCGAAAACGAAGCGGGCGACTACGACTCGCTCGACGATTATCGCACGGACGACGACATCCCCGACTACCGGTTGCAGGAGAATAACCGCTCCCGCGACGAGCAGGCCGAAGACATTCCTTTCTCCGAAGCGACTTCGTTTTACGAAACGCTTAAAGAACAGCTGGGCGAACGCAACCTCACGGAACATCAGCAGGAATTGGTGGACTATCTCATCGGATCGCTCGACGATGACGGCCTGCTCCGCAAATCGCTCACGACCCTCTGCGACGAACTTGCCATCTATTCGGGCATCAACTGCACCGAAGCCGAACTCGAAGACGCGCTTGCCGTGCTTCAGGATTTTGACCCCGCGGGCATCGGCGCACGCAGCCTTCAGGAATGTCTGCTCATCCAAATCGGGCGACGCCGGGAAGAAGAGCATGCCTCCTCGGCACTGCTCGACCTCGAGGAGCGCATACTGAGGCTTTGCTACGAAGAGTTTACCCGCAAACATTGGGATAAGATACAGCGACGCCTCGGCATCACCGAAGACCGCTTGCAGGAAGCCATTGCCGGAATCACACAGCTCAATCCGCGACCGGGAGCCTCTTTGGGCGAAGCCATCGGGCGCAATCTGCAACAAATCGTGCCCGACTTCATCGTCGAAACCTTCGACGACGGAACCGTGACCGTCGGCCTCAACAACCGCAACGTGCCCGAACTGCGCATGAGCCGCGACTTCACCGAAATGGTCGAAGAACATACCCGAAACAAAGCAAACCAATCGAAAGAGTCGCGCGAGGCAATGTTGTTCCTCAAGCAGAAGATGGATGCCGCACAGGGATTCATCGACGCGGTGAAACAACGGCAGAAAACGCTGATGACCACCATGCAGGCCATTGTCGACCTGCAACGTCCGTTCTTTCTCGAAGGCGACGAATCGCTGCTGCGCCCCATGATCCTGAAAGACGTGGCCGAACGGACGGGGCTGGACATCTCGACCATATCGCGCGTGAGCAACAGTAAATATGCACAGACCAATTACGGCATCTATCCGCTCAAGTTCTTTTTCAGCGACAGCTATACGACGGAAGAGGGTGAGGAAATGTCGGTGCGCGAAATTCGGCGCATCCTCAAAGAGTGTATCGACGCCGAAGACAAGAAAAAACCGCTGACGGACGACGAACTGACCGAAGTGTTGAAAGAAAAAGGTTATCCCATGGCCCGCAGAACGGTGGCCAAGTACAGGCAGCAACTGCACATCCCCGTAGCCCGGCTGCGCAAATAGCAGACGAGAACCGGCCGCGGCAAACGAACGTTTAAAACAGAATCAATCCCGAAGAATAACATGGAAACAGAAAAAGAACATTTCGCGACAGACCCCGGAAAATTATTGCTGAGGGGAGCGCAGGTGATCTCGTTTATGTTCACCCCTTTTTCCATTCCGTTTCTTTCGTTCCTCGTCCTGTTCCTGTTCACCTACCTGCGCATAATGCCGATGAAGAGCAAATTGATTGTGCTGGGCATCGTGTACAGTTTCACCATCCTCATGCCTACGGTCACCATCTTTCTGTTCGGCAAAATCAACGGCTTTACGCAAGTCGAGATGAACGAACGCAAAAGACGCTACATTCCTCTTCTGCTCACGGTATTGTCCTACGTGGCCTGTCTTTTGATGATGATGCGCTTCAATCTTCCGTGGTACATGACGGGAATCATTTTGGCCGTCACCGTCACTTCCCTCCTCTGCTTCGTGGCCAACCTGCGCTGGAAGCTGAGTGAGCACATGGCCGGCATGGGAGCCATTATCGGCGGACTGATATCCTTCAGCGCGCTGTTCGGTTACAATCCCGTGATGTGGCTCTGCCTTTTCATTTTCGTAGCCGGACTGCTCGGATCGGCCCGCATCATTTTGGGACATCATTCGCTGGGCGAAGTACTGACGAGTTTCTTCATCGGTCTGCTCTGCGCATTGCTGTGCATCCATCCGGCCTATCACTATCTTCTCCGACTCTTTTTATACATTGTTTAATTATAAACCCTAAAAACTAATGGTTATGAACATTCCTCAAAATTTGAAGTACACCAGTGAACACGAGTGGATCCGCCTTGAAGGCGACGTGGCTTATGTCGGCATCACCGACTATGCACAGCAACAGCTGGGCGACATTGTTTTCGTCGACATCCCCACCGTGGGCGAAACCCTCGATGCCAATGAAGTCTTCGGTACGATCGAAGTCGTAAAAACAATTTCCGACCTCTTCCTGCCCGTTGCCGGCGAAGTGCTCGAACTCAACGCCGCCCTCGAAGAAAATCCGGAGTTGGTCAATACCGATCCGTACGGCGCAGGATGGCTCATCAAGCTGAAACCCGCCAATGCGGCCGACATCAACGGTCTGCTCGATGCGGAAGGCTATAAAGCACTGCTGTAATTCCGGCCTTTTACAGTGATTGGCAGACGGGGGTCAGCACGACCGGTCTGCCAATCACCACCCCACTCAACACTATTCGCTAACCACTAATCACTAAACAAATGTTGCCTCTTGTCAGCATCATCATGGGCAGTACGTCCGATCTTCCGGTAATGGAAAAGGCGGCTCAGTTGCTCAATGATCTTCGCGTCCCTTTTGAAATTAATGCCCTTTCGGCTCACCGTACTCCCGAAGCCGTGGAAGAGTTCGCCCGAACCGCAAGTCGCCGGGGCATTAAAGTAATCATAGCCGCCGCCGGCATGGCCGCAGCCTTGCCGGGAGTTATCGCGGCCAACACCACGTTGCCCGTAATCGGCGTTCCCGTAAAAGGTTCCGTACTCGACGGAGTGGATGCGCTCTACTCCATTGTCCAAATGCCTCCGGGCATTCCCGTAGCGACGGTAGCCATCAACGGCGCCATGAATGCGGCCATTCTTGCCGTGCAGATACTCGCCCTTAACGATCCGGCTTTGGCCGAATCCTTCGCATCCTACAAAGAAGGGCTGAAGAGAAAGATTGTCAAGGCCAACGAAGAACTTAAAGAAGTCAAGTTCGAATTTAAAACGAATTAAAACCAACAACGACAGGCGATTGGCGGTCGATGTCCGGCAACCCTCCTCTTGAGAAACGAGGCAGGGCAAGGTCGTGACCGACCGCTGAACGTTCGTTGTCATCAGCCCCATCATGACCAACGTGGACTTATTCAACTACAGCCGGAGAGAAACCGTAGAAGTGCAAATCGGCGGAACCCCGTTAGGAGGTGAAAACCCCATCCGTCTTCAGTCGATGACCAACACTTCGACCATGGACACCGAAGCGAGTGTGGCACAAGCCAAACGCATCGTCGACGCAGGAGGCGAATACGTTCGCCTCACGACGCAAGGCGTCAAAGAAGCGGAGAATCTGATGAATGTCAACATCGGACTGCGGTCGGCAAATTACCTCGTTCCGCTCGTGGCCGACGTACATTTTCAGCCGAAAGTGGCCGATGTGGCCGCGCTATATGCCGAGAAAGTACGCATCAACCCCGGCAATTACGTGGACGCGGCACGCACTTTCAAAAAACTGGAATACACGGACGAAGAATACGCGCAGGAAACGCGCAAGATACGCGAACGCTTTGTGCCGTTTCTCCGCATCTGCAAAGAAAACCATACGGCCATACGCATCGGGGTGAACCACGGCTCGCTGTCGGACCGCATCATGTCGCGCTACGGCGACACACCCGAAGGCATGGTCGAATCGTGCATGGAATTTTTGCGCATCTGCGCTGAAGAGCGATTCACGAACGTGGTTATCTCCATCAAGGCATCCAATACGGTGGTGATGGTCCGTACCGTACGCCTGCTGGCCGAAGTGATGGAACGCGAAAGCATGGCTTTCCCCCTCCATCTCGGCGTGACCGAAGCCGGCGACGGCGAAGACGGGCGCATCAAGTCGGCATTGGGCATCGGCGCGTTGCTGGCCGACGGACTGGGCGATACCGTCCGCGTATCGTTGAGCGAATCGCCCGAAGCCGAAATACCCGTCGCAAGACAATTGGTCGATTACATCCTCACCCGCCGGAACCATCCTTACATCC
>JBHAEN010000032.1:0-8558 GCA_041855645.1 Bacteroides sp.
ATCCCGCATCCCTCGCCTGTCCACCGCCCACTTCCTTCCGCTGCATAAAGTCGATCGTTGGCCTGCACCTTCTTTTTCGTCGGCCTGCACCCATTTTTTCGTCGGAGTACACGCTCTTTTTCGTTTGGGTGCAGGCAAACGAATAATTATAGGCGCACGAAAGCCTTGTTCTTTTCGGCGGGAAAAGAGGTTCGATGCGATGAAAGATGTTGATAGCCGGTTTGAAATAAAATTGGCAATAGAATTTAAAAAGACAAATCCGAACTCGTTTCTACGGCAGTGTAAGTTTAAGGCACAGAGGAACAATGGGGTTGGTGTCTGAATGTGAGCACATCTTCCTTTTCTGTTTTGAACTCGAATATGGGAGCGAGCATTCCCTGTATCGTTTTGGTGCTGTCTATTTGCGTCGTGAGGTTTTTTGAGAATAACATTTGGGCGGATGCGAGAGAAACCGTGACAAGCAACGCTGTGATAATCAAAAAAGTCTTCATCTGTAAAAATGGCAGACTGTGGAGGCGGAAAAAACACGAACCGCTCTCCTAAGAAAAACATTTCGCGGGGAGTATTTGTCTGGAAAAAATCGTGAAGAAGCCGGGTTAACACATTGGCTTCAACTGCTTCAATTTGTAAATGGCATTGTTTACGAATAGGTTGTCCGGTTCTATGGAACGCCAATAGCACAACTTTCCGATGAGGCGCTTCACATAGGCGGGATCGGAAGAGTGGATGTAGTGCAGATGTGAGGCCGGTCCTTTGGTGAGAATGAAGTGTACGTTTTTGCGTATTTCCCGCTTTTGCTTTTTGGGAATGGTCAGTTTACGACCCGAACTTATCGACACGCCGGTGATGATTTTCCGCCGATGCGGAGTGAGAAAACGGGTTTTCTTCCGGTTGAGTTTGAACCCTTCCCGAAGGATGATGGCTTCAATTTGAGGCAATAACGTTTTCAGGATGATCATATCGCCCGAGAAGGTCAGATCGTCGGCATAGCGCGTATAGGTCAATCCCAGTTCGGTGGCCACTGCCTTCAGTTGCCTGTCCATGCTTGCCGCCACGATGTTGCTTAACGCGGGGCTTGTGGGCGCTCCTTGAGGCAAATGTCCGTTCATGCAGCACAGGCGGCTCAAAACGGCAGATTCGGCCGGGGGATACCCGATGTTGCGAAACACTCTTTTTACTCTCCTTTGGCTGATGGAACCGAAGAAGTCGTGAATGTCGGTCTTCAGCACATACGGATGTCCTAAATGAGGCCGCACGTTGTGAGCGATGGAACATCCCACCCGAAAACCGGTGGCGGCGGAATGTACGGGAACAGATTGCAGGATGCGATGATAGATGGTTTGCTGGATGGATTTCAGCGTCGGTTGAGGTGCGTATATTTGTCGAAAGCCTCCGCTGCGCTTTCCCATTCTGAAATATGTGTACGAGGCGGAAGGATTTTGTTGTATGGCATTCAGCGTCTGCTCTTCTACGCCGAGCAGGCGGGCACACCATGTCACGGACTCGTTTGTGACTTTCGACGATTTGTGCATGGGCCTCCGGAGAGGGGAAGAACGGTTGGGGGCTGCCGGACTTTTCCATTGCCGGTATCCTTCCTGATTGTGTATGGCCATCAAAAGCCTTACCGTGAGGAAAAGCGCAATAAACACGATAACCACTGTAAGCATATTCATGGTCGGGTGTTGAGGTATTGTAAAAGGAGGATGAGGGTTTTTACTCATAAACAATTATCGGCATTTATGCCGCCATAATTGTTATGGTAAGAAAACGCATGTGTTTACGAGGCGACTACACCTCTTTCTTGCTAAAACCTTCCCTCATCCTCCGTATGTAAATTCTTGGGTGAAAGAAATACGTCGCTGTCAAACTGCAAACAAAAATATGTTTTTTTTCAGACATCACCCTGTCCGACAGGTGTTTTTTCGCGTCGTGGCTATAAAGTAACCCCGGTTTTGAAGATCGCTATCTCGCGATAACCCTTTTTTTCGTTGTTGACCGGAGTGCCGTTTGCCACCTCGATGACATAGTCGATGAAACGTTCGCAGGTTTTTTCCATCGGTTCGTTTTCTACGATGACTCCCGCGTTGAAATCGATCCATCCCGGCTTGTTTTGAGCCAATGTGGAGTTGGTCGATATTTTCATCGTGGGTACGAACGTGCCGAAAGGCGTGCCTCGTCCGGTGGTGAACAGCACGATATGACAGCCGGCGGCGGCCAATGCGGTTGAAGCCACCAGGTCATTCCCCGGTGCCGAGAGCAGATTCAGGCCTTTCACCGTGAGCCGGTCGCCGTAGGGAAGCACGCCCGATACGTAGCTTTTTCCGCACTTTTGGGTACAGCCGAGGGCTTTTTCCTCCAAAGTGGAGATTCCTCCCGCTTTGTTGCCCGGCGACGGGTTTTCGCCCACCGGTTCGCCGTGAGCGAGAAAGTAAGCCTTGAAATCGTTGATGAGGTGCACGGTTTGCTCAAACAATGCCTGATTCTTGCAGCGATTCATCAGGATGGTTTCCGCACCGAACATTTCGGGCACTTCCGTCAGTACGCTCGTTCCGCCCTGAGCGATGAGGAAGTCCGAAAACATGCCCAACAGGGGATTGGCCGTGATGCCGGAAAAACCGTCGGAGCCTCCGCATTTCAGTCCCACGCGCAATTCGGAAAGGGGGATGTCCGTGCGTTTGTCTTGCGAGGCCAGGGCATACAGCTCACGCAGAATTTTCATGCCTTCTTCATATTCGTCGCCTACTTTCTGCGTGACGAGGAATTTGATTCGGCTTTCGTCATAGTCGCCCAGCATTTCGCGGAACACGTCGGGCTGATTGTTCTCACAACCTAAGCCCACCACCAAGACGGCTCCGGCGTTGGGGTGCAGCACCATGTCGCGCAGTATTTTTTTCGTATTCTCATGATCGTCGCCCAGCTGTGAGCAGCCGTAATTGTGAGGGAAGGCTACGATCGCATCCACATCTTTCCCGTCGGTCTCGCGGCGTAAAGCATCGGCCAGTTGACCGATGATGCCGTTCACGCAGCCCACAGTGGGGATCAGCCAAATCTCGTTGCGAATGCCCGCATCCCCATTCTTGCGGCGATATCCTTTGAAGGTCATGCCTTTATCGGGAATGTTCAGTGCCACGTCGATAGGGCTGTACGTGTAGTCGAGCAATCCTTCCAGATTGGTCTTGATGTGTGTTTCGTTGAGCCAGTCGCCCTGTTTCTTGGCCATGCGCGCGTGTCCGATGGGGTATCCGTATTTGACGATGTTTTCGCCTTCTGCAAAGTTTTTCAACGCGAATTTATGTCCGGTGGGAATATCTTCGTTCAGGGTTACGGATGTTCCGTCTATCTCGAACGTTTCGCCGGCGGAGAGAGGGGTGATTGCTACGGCTACATTGTCCGCAGGATTGATCTTCAGATACTTTGTTTCCATGTTTGTATGTCGTTGGGTTATTTGTTGCGGTAATAATCGATGTTCTCGGCAGACAGCAAATCTATGGGCATGTAGTTGATGCTTGCGATTTCTCTCTTGAATATGAGATGGTCGCAAAGCGCTTTGATGCTGTTGAACCCTTGCAATTCGGGTTGTTGGGCTATGAGGAACGAGATGCTTCCTTCCTTCAGACAAGCTACGTTTCGTTCGAGCAAGTCGTAGCCAATCAGGTGGAACGGTTTGTGTGACCTGTCGTGCAGGTATTCGCCCACGATGTAGGCCTTGGAGTTGAACGTGATGCCGCTTTGGACTGCGGGGTGCGCTTGAAAAAACTTCTCAAGCATTTCAAAGTCGTTTGCTTTGTCGTTGCCGGCACTCAGGTCGAGCTCGAGGATTCGGCAATCCGGATGATGTTCCCGCATGTATTGTCTGAATCCCGTTTCCCGGTTTTCTTGTTGGTTTGACCCCACGATGCCTTCGTGTATCTTCCGGAAGAGGACAATTTCTTTTTCCTTGCCGGCCAATAGCATCAGTATCCGTGCGGCGAAATAGCCGCTTCGGTGGGAGTTTTGTCCGAAAAACGCCAAGGGCGGCATTTCCTTGATGTTCGAGTCTATATATATATAAGGTATGGAGAGGTCTTGAAGCCGCGTGGCGAATCCGACGGAGTATTGAGGGGCGGTGGGGGCCATGATCACGCCGTCGGGTTGTTCGGTCAGGATTTCTTCGCCCGCATGCACGAACGAGTGATAATCGTACGGGTCGTAATAGCGTATTCTGACACCGGTGTTGAAGTCGGAATAATTGCGGATGGCATCGTGGATGCCGCTTTCCACTGCCGTCCAATACTCTCCTTGCAGGTGTCGGGGCAGCAGGCAGGCAAACGTGTATTTCTTGTTCGAAGCCAGTGCGCTGGCGTACATGTTGGGGTGGTAGTCCAGTTGCTTCAGGATTTCTTCCACTCGCTTTCTGCTCGCTTCGGATACGCCGCTCCGTCCGTGTATCACCCGGTCTACTGTTCCCACCGAGACGTCGGCCAAGCGGGCAATGTCTTTGATGCGTATTCTTTCCGGTAATTTATTCATTGCTTTTTCTTTGGAAAAAAAACGTTTGCTGTGTTCGCACACAATAATAATCTGTCTATTTTCGATACAAATATATGACAATTTTTGTAATTATGGAAATAATCGTATCTTTGTGCCCGCACACGGTGTTTTTCCGATTGTGCAGCCGGATTATAATAATAGTCAAATTCACAAACAGTTAATGCTGAAAATGGCTGATTAGTGATAATCTGAAAGTAAAACGGTGTTTAATAACTTGCATATATAGAATTATTATGGGAAAGAAAGTCGTAACCTTGGGTGAAATTATGCTTCGGTTGTCTACTCCGGGCAATACCCGTTTCGTTCAGTCCGATTCTTTTGATGTGGTGTATGGCGGCGGCGAAGCCAACGTGGCTGTAAGTTGCGCCAACTACGGGCATGACGCGTATTTTGTGACCAAATTGCCGAAGCACGAAATCGGCCAGTCGGCTGTGAACGCTTTGCGCAAATACGGTGTGAAAACGGATTATATCGCCCGCGGCGGCGAACGCGTGGGGATTTACTATTTGGAGACAGGAGCTTCCATGCGCCCGAGCAAGGTGATCTACGACCGCGCCCATTCGGCCATCGCCGAGGCCGGAGCTTCCGATTTCGACTTCGACGCCATCATGGAGGGAGCTTCATGGTTTCACTGGTCGGGCATTACGCCGGCCATTTCCGACAAGGCTGCCGAACTGACGCGTTTGGCTTGTGAGGCTGCCAAGCGGCACGGGGTGACGGTGTCGGTCGACCTCAACTTCCGCAAAAAGCTCTGGACAAAGGAAAAAGCCCAATCGGTGATGAGGCCGTTGATGCAATATGTGGACGTTTGCATAGGCAATGAAGAAGACGCCGAACTTTGTCTCGGATTTAAGCCCGATGCGGACGTAGAAGCCGGGCATACCGATGCGGAAGGCTATAAGGGAATCTTCCGTCAGATGATGAAGGAATTCGGATTCAAGTATGTGGTTTCCACTTTGCGCGAATCGTTCTCGGCCACGCATAACGGATGGAAAGCAATGATTTATGACGGAAACGAGTTTTACACCTCGAAGCGTTATGACATCGACCCGATTATCGACCGCGTGGGCGGAGGCGATTCTTTTTCGGGAGGAATCATCCACGGACTGCTGACTAAGCAGACGCAGGGCGAAGCCTTGGAGTTTGCGGTGGCGGCATCGGCACTGAAGCATACCGTCAACGGAGATTTCAACCTCGTTTCCATCGAAGAGGTCGAAGCTCTGGCCGGAGGCGACGCCAGCGGACGTGTGCAACGTTGAATGCGCAGACGATAGACACACTGTTTAAGTCCAAAGAAAAAAGAATCAGAGATTATGGCAAGATTTGATAAAATGGCCGTGTTGAATAAAATCGGCTCCACGGGAATGGTTCCCGTATTTTACGACAAGAATCCGGAAGTGGCGAAGAACGTGCTGAAGGCGTGTTACGAAGGTGGCGTCCGGGCTTTTGAATTTACGAATCGCGGCGATTTCGCGCAGGAGGTTTTTGCGGAACTGGTGAAGTTTGCCGCGAAAGAATGTCCCGAAATGGCGGTGGGCATCGGCTCCATCGTCGATCCGGCTACGGCTGCCTTGTACTTACAGTTGGGGGCGAATTTCGTGGTCGGCCCTTTGTTCAATCCCGAAATCGCCAAGGTATGCAACCGCCGTCTGGTGGCCTACGCTCCGGGATGCGGTTCGGTCTCCGAGGTGGGTTTTGCGCAGGAAGTGGGCTGCGACCTTTGCAAGGTGTTTCCCGGCGACGTGTGCGGAACGAACTTCGTGAAAGGACTCATGGCTCCCATGCCGTGGTCGAAACTGATGGTGACGGGCGGTGTGGAGCCCACGAAAGAAAATCTTACCGCATGGGTGAAGGCCGGAGTCTTCTGTGTCGGCATGGGGTCGAAACTCTTTCCCAAAGACAGGGTGGAGGCCGGCGATTGGGCTTATGTGACCGATAGATGCAAAGAAGCGTTGGCCTGCATTGCCGAAGCGCGCAAGTAAAATACCCTTCCTGAAAGAATAACCTCGAGGGTTAGTTGTTGTTTAATAGAGGTTATCATTTTCATTTTGTTTTAAGGTGTTTAATGGGGACGGACCATCGGGACGAGTCATCGTTCTGATGGTTCGTTTTTTTTGTGCGCTTTCGGTCATGCTCGCCTATGAGGGTATCGGCCTCTGCGTGAGCCTGATGTGACTTTCGGAGCATCGCCTTGCAGAAACGGTGAAAGACGGAGAATCGGGCTGTGCATCCGCTGTTCTGCTCCTGTTCGGTGAGCAACTCCTTTCGTCGCATACATTTCATCGTCGGCCTGCACCTTTTCTTTCGTTGGTCTGCACCTCAACTTTCGTCAGCCTGTGCCTTCCTTTTCGTTTGGGTGCAGGCAAACGAATAATTTTATGCGTGCGAAAACCTTGTTTTCTTCATCGGAAAGAGAGCGGCCGGTGCGCAAAATGCCTTTGACGCGTATGTGAAACTCGCACAGGTTCTGCGGATGAGGAGAGCGTGCTCATGTTCCGCATATCAATAAACCTTTCGGCAGTTGGCCCCCATACCCATTTGCTGCGAAGGGAGTGCCTTGCGAATCCCTATTTGTGGGTATTGTGCGGGCGGAAGGGAGGCGGTAACTTTGCATCATCAGTCACATGAATAAAAACCACACGATATGGACATTATCAGTAAAACGCACAGCGGAACGGTGGGCTATTGCGAACGTTGCCGGATGTATCAGGTGGAGTTCGGCAATCTCCTGTTTCGTTTTTCGGAGAACGGATTCGAGCATTTTCGCAACTATGTCGTGTCCATCGACGGCGAACGTTGGGAGTACAAAAACCGGCACATGTCGGCAACGCGAAAAATTTTTCTTCGTTTGCCGGTCGAAAATGTTTACTTTTGCATTTGTGCCGCAGAGCTTGACGAATTGAAACGTCTGGTCTTGCTGCAAGCTCCCCGTGGAGGAGAGCCGGATGAGAGGGAGATGCTGATGCGCGCTTTTTGCATGAATTGACAGTCATATAATCATTTATGGGAGAACATTTGCACGCTCATCACCACGGTCATGAGCATAGCCAACGGCTTACTTCGTTGAATAAAAGTTTTATCCTGGGGATTTCGCTCAATCTGGCCTTTGTCGGCATCGAGTTCGGCATGGGACTCTATTACGGTTCTCTCGGTTTGCTCTCCGATGCCGGACATAATCTCGGCGACGTGGCCGGCTTGGTGCTTGCCATGCTGGCTTTCCGTTTGGAAAGGTTGCGTCCCAATGACCGATATACTTATGGCTACCGTAAGAGTACGATACTTGTTTCTCTGCTGAATGCCGTAATCCTGCTCATTGCAGTCGGGTTCATCGTGGGCGAAAGTCTGGAAAAACTCTTCCGTCCCGTACCCGTGGAAGGATTGGCCATTGTGTGGACGGCCGGAGCTGGCGTGATTGTGAATGCATTGACGGCGTGGCTCTTCCTCAAGGATAAGGAAAGAGACCTGAACGTGAAAGGAGCCTACCTGCACATGATGGCCGATGCGCTGGTTTCGGTGGGCGTGGCCGTATCGGGCGTGGTGATTATGCTGACGGGGCAGACTGTGGTCGACCCTGTCATCGGGCTGGTTGTCGCCGCGGTGATTGTGGCATCCACATGGGGCTTGCTGCGCGACAGCATTCGTCTTTCGCTGGACGGAGTGCCCAAGGGACTCGACATTCGCCGCGTTCGGGAAACCCTGTTGTCGGTCGAGGGAGTGGCGGCCTGCCATCATTTGCACGTATGGGCGTTGAGTACGACCGAAGTGGCCTTGACCGCACATCTCGTCGTGGAACGGATGGACAGAATGGAAGCCATAAAACAGGAAATCCGACACGCTTTGCTGGAGCAGGGAATCCATCATGTCACTCTCGAACCGGAAGACGGGGAAAGCCGTTGCTCCGACGAATGTTCGTGCTCCTGATGAGGCGAATGCCTTTCTTCGTCTGCCGAAAAAGCGTCTGTCTCCGATTGCATATATCGAAAGACTTCGTAACTTTGTGCGCTGAAACCGTACTAAAAAGAAGAAAA
>JBHAEN010000033.1:0-21707 GCA_041855645.1 Bacteroides sp.
CTGGTAAGGTTCCTCGCGTATCATCGAATTAAACCACATGCTCCACCGCTTGTGCGGGCCCCCGTCAATTCCTTTGAGTTTCACCGTTGCCGGCGTACTCCCCAGGTGGGATGCTTAATGCTTTCGCTTAGCCGCTAACACTAGGTGCTAACAGCGGGCATCCATCGTTTACTGTGCGGACTACCAGGGTATCTAATCCTGTTCGATACCCGCACCTTCGAGCTTAAGCGTCAGTAACACTCCCGTAAGCTGCCTTCGCAATCGGAGTTCGTCATGATATCTAAGCATTTCACCGCTACACCATGAATTCCGCCTACGTTGTGTGAACTCAAGCAAGCCAGTTCGCGCTGCAATTCAGATGTTGAGCATCTACATTTCACAACACGCTTAACAAGCCGCCTACACTCCCTTTAAACCCAATAAATCCGGATAACGCCGGGACCTTCCGTATTACCGCGGCTGCTGGCACGGAATTAGCCGGTCCTTATTCGAAAGGTACATACAAAACATTACACGTAACGTCTTTTATTCCCTAACAAAAGCAGTTTACAACCCATAGGGCCGTCATCCTGCACGCTACTTGGCTGGTTCAGACTCTCGTCCATTGACCAATATTCCTCACTGCTGCCTCCCGTAGGAGTTTGGACCGTGTCTCAGTTCCAATGTGGGGGACCTTCCTCTCAGAACCCCTATCCATCGAAGTCTTGGTGGGCCGTTACCCCGCCAACAAACTAATGGAACGCATCCCCATCCCATACCGATAAATCTTTAATATGAATCCCATGCGGAAAACATATACCATCGGGTATTAATCTTTCTTTCGAAAGCCTATCCCCGAGTAAAGGGCAGGTTGGATACGTGTTACTCACCCGTGCGCCGGTCGCCATCAAACTTAGCAAGCTAAGTTCATGCTGCCCCTCGACTTGCATGTGTTAAGCCTGTAGCTAGCGTTCATCCTGAGCCAGGATCAAACTCTTCATTGTAAAAATATAGTTCCACGGATCAAAATAAGATCCGAAAATAATCTGTTCAGGACGCCGTTAAAAATTCATTGAAGTCTTCAAATAATACCCCAAAATCCTCAAAAAAAAGAAAAAAGGGCAAATTGACGGTTCATTTTAACTTGTACTACTTGTATTGTTTATCAATCTTTTCAAAGAACTAAATGCAGACCTCAAAAAAAGAGGAAAGCGGTTGCAAAGATAAGGAGTTTTAAGCATTCCGACCAAATTTACAAGGAGAAATTTTCAAAGAAAAAATCGCATCGCAAATAAGAGGAGAAAAAAACACCAAACATATCAAAGAACATCTTCACAAAGCTCGCCTCTCGCGGAAAGCGGGTGCAAAAGTAGACACTAAAAACAAAACATGCAAATAAAAGGGAAAGAAAAAACAAAGAAAATAATAAAAAGAAAGAAAAGAGGCTGAAAATAAAAGGGATAGGAAGGAAAGAAAATCGGGAGGGAAATCCATGATACGCCAATAGATTCAACCGAAAAGTGCCCGAAAAGCATCTTCCACCTTGCGCACGGGTATCAATTCTATCTTCAGACGTTTGAAATCGATTCCCTGTAAATTGTATTTAGGAATCAAAAAACGCTTAAATCCCAGTTTTTCGGCCTCGCCAATGCGCTGTTCGATGCGACTCACCGGACGTATTTCTCCGGAAAGACCTATTTCTCCGGCCATACAGATCTCCCTTTCGATCACGGCATCCATGTTTGAAGAAAGGATTGCACTGATCACCGACAAGTCTATGGCCGGATCGTTCACCCGCAAGCCTCCGGCAATATTCAGAAACACATCTTTCTGCGCCAGCTTAAAGCCGACTCTTTTCTCAAGCACGGCCAACAGCATGTTCATGCGACGAATATCGAAACCCGTGGCCGAGCGTTGCGGATTGCCATAGACCGCGGAACTGACAAGGGCTTGTGTTTCGATGAGAAACGGACGCACACCCTCGATGGCCGAGGCAATGGCCACTCCGCTCATTTCCTCATGATCTTGCGAAAGCAAAAGTTCCGAGGGATTGCTCACTTGCCGCAATCCGTCCTGCCGCATTTCGTAAATCCCCATTTCGGCCGTACTTCCAAAGCGGTTCTTGATGCTGCGCAATATGCGATACACATGGTGCTGGTCGCCTTCGAACTGCAACACCGTGTCGACAATATGTTCCAACACTTTCGGGCCGGCAATGCTTCCTTCTTTATTGATATGACCGATAAGCAAAACCGGGGTATGCGTTTCTTTTGCGAAACGGAGGATGGCCGCCGAACACTCACGCACCTGAGTGATGCTGCCCGGCGAGGATTCGACGGCTTCGGTGGAGATGGTCTGGATGGAATCGATGATCACCAAATCGGGTTCGATGTTTTTAATATGAACGAAAATCTGCTCCAAGGAGGTTTCGCACACGATGTAGCAACCGGACGACGAGTGGGGAATGCGGTCGGCACGGAGTTTGAGCTGCCGGGCGCTTTCTTCGCCCGAAACATACAGAATCTTTCGCTCGGGCATGCGCAGCACCGTCTGAAGCACCAGCGTCGACTTGCCTATGCCCGGCTCGCCCCCGATCAGCACCAGTGAGCCGGGAACCAAGCCTCCGCCCAACACGCGATTCAGCTCTCCATCGTGCATATCCATGCGGGGTTCTTCGGACGAAGCAATCTCGCCAAGCGCAACGGGGCGGGGTTTCTCTGCACCGATTGCCGCCGAAGGACGGCGGGAGGCCGGCTCCTTGCGTACGATTTCTTCCACATAAGTGTTCCACTCTCCGCACGACGGACAGCGCCCCACCCATTTAGGCGATTCTTGTCCGCAGTTTCCGCACACATATACTCTTTTCTCTTTGCCCATACGTTCCGATATTCGTTCTTGACGTGCACAAAAATAGGGATAATTTACTTGAAATAAATTACCCCTATATATATTTATGGTGTCTTCGTCCGATTCAGACCGTGATTTCTCCCGCTATCGGACGGTTCATCCGTTCGCGGATCTCGTCGGGCGAAAAGCCCTGCCCCAAAAGGAACATCAATTTCGCAACGGCCGATTCCGTCGTGCTGTCATAGCCCGATATGACGCCGGCCTGAAGCAGCTGATACCCCGTTTCGTAACGTTCCATCTCGACTGTTCCGGCACTGCATTGCGTCACATTCACCACCACGACGCCCTTCTCGCAGGCTTCGCTCAGCAAGCGGATGAGCCAGTCTTTGCGCGGCGCATTGCCCGAGCCGTAGGTTTCCAGCACCACGGCTTTCAGCCCTTGAATGCCGAGGATGGCAGACACGACATTCTCCTGAATGCCTGGAAAGAGTTTCAACACCACCACATTGGTCTCCAGCGAATAGTGGGGCAAGAGCGTTTTGCGTTTTTTATCCAGCTGAATCTGGACATTGTTGTATTTAATGTGAATGCCCACTTTGGCCAAGACCGGATAGTTGAACGAACGGAAAGCGTTGAAGTTTTCGGCATTGATTTTCGTCGTTCGGTTTCCGCGCATCAAATGGCTTTCAAAGAAAATGCACACCTCCGGCACGAGAGGCATTCCCTCTTCGTCGCAGGCGGCGGCAATCTCGATGCTCGTGAGCAGATTTTCCTTTCCGTCCGTACGCAACACCCCGATAGGCAGTTGCGAGCCGGTAAGGATTACCGTTTTGGAAAGCCCCTCGAGCATAAAGCTAAGCGCGGAAGCGGTGTAAGCCATCGTATCCGTTCCGTGCAGGATGACGAAGCCCGTGTATTTTTCGTAATTTTCGCTGATGATGTGTACCAAACGTTGCCAGGCATCGGGCGCCATATCCGACGAATCAATCGGAGGAGTGAACTGAAAGGTATCTATGGGAAACTTAAAGTTCTGCAATTCGGGCACATGCTTCTTCAACTGCTCAAAGTTGAAGTTTTCCAGCGCACCGGTATCAGGGTTTTCAATCATGCCGATAGTCCCCCCCGTATAAATTAGCAATATGGAAGCTTTTGACGGTGACATAAACAATTAACGATGGATAATCTGCGCAAATATAAGGATATTATCCTTGCTTGGCGAACATTTTGTAAGATTTTATGTCGAAATATCACAAGTTTCCCTGTTTTGTTTTCACACCGGCGCAAGTTCGAGAACACTTTCAAGGCATGGCCGGGTTCAGGAGAAAAAAACGGAGCCGGAACAAAGAAACCGCCGACGTGCATCGGACGGCTGCCGAACCTTCGCCGCACACTTTCTTTCGTTGCATAAAATCGATCGTCGGCCTGCACCTTCCCTTTCGTCGGCCTGCACCCGTTTTTCCGTCGGAGTGCACGTTCCTTTTCGTTTGGGTGCAGACCAACGAATAATTTCATGCGCACGAAGCCTTTATTTTCTTCGGCGAAAAAGAGCGGCGAATGCGGCGAAGATCATTGGTGCTCACACGACGCACCGACGGCCGAAAGGCCGAGAATCGCCACACGTTTTCACCGTCCCGGAAGAGGTTGTCGGCCTAAAAAATCAAGACGTTGGGCCGTCCTACGCTTTTAAAGCCTATCTTTGCGTCCAAAGAATAAAAACAGGAAAAGCAATGAAAAGACTGATTTTTCCGCTTCTGCTCGGCCTCGCCGTTTCGCCGTCATGGGCACAGGGCAACAACGCCGGAGCGATGCGTAAATTACAAATGGCCGATTTCTTCATCGCCAATTTTTATGTAGACAAGGTGGACGAGAACAAATTGGTGGAAGCCGCCATCATAAAGATGCTTTCCGAACTCGACCCGCACTCCACGTATTCCGATGCCGAAGAAGTGAAAAAGATGAACGAACCGCTGCAAGGAGGATTCGAGGGTATCGGCGTACAGTTCCAGATGGCGGAAGACACGCTGCTCGTGGTACAGCCCGTCATCGACGGCCCTTCGGAAAAAGCCGGCATCTTGGCAGGCGACCGCATCATTGCCGTCGACGACACTCCCATTGCCGGAGTAAAGATGAAGACCGAAGACATCATGAAACGGCTGCGAGGTCCCAAAGACTCCAAAGTTCAACTGACCATCGTGAGAAGAGACATCAAGGAGCCTCTGATATTTACGGTGAAGCGCGATAAAATCCCCATCTACAGCCTCGACGCCGCCTACATGATACGCCCGAAGATAGGCTACATCCGCATCAACCGTTTCGGCGCAACCACATTCGAAGAGTTCAAGAAAGCCATGAACACGCTCTCCAAGGCAGGCATGAAAGACCTCATTCTCGACTTGCAGGGCAATGGCGGCGGATATCTGAATGCGGCCATCGACATGGTGAACGAATTTCTCGGCAAAAACGAACTGATCGTATATACCGAAGGGCGCAATTCACAGCGCACCGATTTCCATGCCAAAGGCAACGGCAACTTCCGCAACGGACGCCTGGTGGTACTGGTCGACGAGTTTTCCGCCTCGGCCAGCGAAATCGTGAGCGGAGCCGTGCAAGATTGGGACAGAGGCGTCATCGTCGGACGGCGTTCTTTCGGCAAGGGGCTTGTTCAACGTCCTTTCGATTTGCCCGACGGCTCCATGATACGCCTCACCGTGGCGCGTTATTACACACCCGCCGGACGATGCATACAGAAACCTTACGGAAACACCGAAGCCGACAAACAGGCATCTGCCACGGGCGAAGATCATGTGCGCGTCTATCAGCGTGACCTCATCGACCGCTTCAATCGCGGCGAACTGCTTCATGCCGACAGCATTCACTTCCCCGACTCGCTGCGAGTGCCCACCAAGAAACTGGGACGCACGGTTTACGGAGGAGGAGGCATCATGCCCGATTGTTTCGTCCCCATCGACACTACGCTCTACACATCCTATCATCGAAATCTTTCCGCCAAAGGCGTCATCATCAACTACACCCTGAATTACATCGACCGCCACCGCAAAGAACTGGCCGAACAATACAAACAGTTTGCCGATTTCAACGAACGTTTTGCCGTAGACGACAAGATGCTGACCGATCTGCGCGCAAAGGGAGAAGCGGCCGGCGTGAAATTCGACGAAAAGGAATATTCCGCTTCCGTCCCCCTCATCAAGACACAACTCAAAGCACTCATCGCACGCGACCTCTGGCAGTTGAACGAATACTTTCAGGTGATGAACAGTGCCAACGAAAGCGTGCAGAGAGCTTTACAGATACTTAATTCTTCGGAATACTCCGAACGTTTATCCCGTCCACATTCAAAATCATGAACAAACCGCTCTTTTTTACCACACTCGTTTTGTCTTTGGCCATCGACGCTTGGAGCCAAGAGACACGCCTTGAAGTCGCTCCGAGCGGCCGCCTGCTGATTGACGCCGGTACGTTCCGCACGGACAACACCGCTTTCAAGAGCGGATTTACGGTTGTCGACGCGCGTGCCGGATTAGAAGCCGAATACGGCCCCTATACCGCCGAGATAGAAGTCGGCTACAGTTATGGAAAACTCTCGCTGAAAGACCTTTTCATCTGCCGTTCGTTCGGGAAACACAGCCGCTTGCAAATCGGCTATTTCCGTCATCACTACGGTTTGCAAAGCACCACCGGCTCCGCGGAGAAAATCTCGATGGAAGAACCTTCGTCGCACGAAGCGTTTTTCGAGTCGCGCATGCCGGGACTGATGTTTGCCCACAGCAACGGCAAGTTCTTCGGAACCGCGAGTTTCCACGTCGAAAAAGAAGCGATTAAGAAGACGGTCAACGAATTGGGCCGGCAAGGCTACGGCCTGATGTCACGCCTCCTGTATCGTCCTTTCAGGAGCGAGGGACGCATCTTCCACGCCGGGCTTTCGGGAGGCTGCGAAACGCCCCGCTATAACGAAGATGCCTCGTTGAACCACAGCAGCTTCGTACTGTCCACCCACTTCCCCACCCGCATCGTCGACGCCACGGCACAGGAAGCCACAGTCACCGCCGCCAAACGCCTTTACAAATTCTCGCCCGAAGTATGCGCCGCCTACGGCCGCATCGGATTTGAATCGCAATACTTCTATCAGCAGGTGAAACGCGAAAACGGTCAGGCCGATTTTCGTTCGTCGGGGGTGTATGCCCTGCTTCGCGGAGCGATTATCGGAAGAGATTACAGCTATTCGGAACGACAAAGCGCCATCAATCAGCCCGGAGGCGGCACGCTGGAATGCGTATTGGGATACAACTACACCAACCTCAACGACAGCAAAGCGGGCATCAGAGGAGGTATAATGAACGACGCCTCACTGACTTTCAACTACTACATCAACAAGTACGTCATTTGGCGTTTGCGCTGTTCGTACACGAGCGTCACAGGACGGACGGACCGGGAGAACGAATCGGTCGGCGCGATACAGACACGCCTGCAAATCAAGTTCTGAGGTTCTCCTCCACCGGCCGCGACATAGCGGAAAAAGAAATGGGAAGTATCGGTTTGTTTCACCCGATACTTCCCATTTTCATATACTTATTTGTGGTTCTTCTTTTACCTCAGCAGTCCCGTAAACGAATCGTTCGTGAAATACTTCGCAAACTCAAGGTCGCTTGCGGCCTTCTTAGCCAGCGAGGGATCTTTGGCGATGGCGTCTTTCAGGCTTCCGGTCACCATGGACAGGTTGTTGGTGCGCGCACCGAGAATGGCCATCAGGTAGCTTGTGTATGCATCGGGTCTTTCAACGGCAGCCAGCGTGTTTTTGGCCTTGTTGTAGTCCTTGGCAAGCAGTTGAGCCAGAGCGGCGCTGTTTGTCTTGGAATCGCCGAACGCATTTACGGCCCGGTCGTATTGCCCTTGCATGATGTAGAGGTTACCCAGCGTCTCGCCCAGTTGCTTCACGCCGGCCGATTTGCCCAACTTTTCTTCGGCCATATCCGTATCGCCCTTGGCCAGAGCGACAAGTCCCTGATTCATGTTGACTTCGGGGGCGTCTTTCAAGCTCGACGCTTTTTTCAGGAGAGCCTCGGCCTTGTCGACGTTGCCGGCTTCATAGGCCAGCTTGGCGAGGTTGTTGTAGCCGCGATAGTCGTTCGGGAAGAGCTTGGTGGCTTGCGTATAGATGGCTTCTTTCTTGCCGCTGTTGTCGGTCAGCGTAGCCGCATAGAGCAGTTCTTCCACGTTGAGTTGTGAAGGATCGGATTCGGCCAGACGGGCGATTTCCTCATCGGACTTGCCGATGACTTCGTAGTTCAGCGTCAGGCGCGAACGGCGAAGCTGCGGAAGAATGTCGTCTGCCAGATTTTTATAGACGGAAGAGATGTTTTTGATTTCCTGTTCCCGTTGTGCGGGGTCTTGATACATGGAGAGCACGCGCAGGATGAGTTCTTTATCCTGAATGTTCGATTTTGAAACCAGTTCCTGGAAGCCTTCCCAGTCTTGTGCCGTGTATTTTGCGTCCACGGGCACGTCGATTTTCGATTTCTTCAGATCTTGGTTCAGCATCTTCGTCGTGTTCGTTTCGCGGTTTTCGGCCAGCTTGGTGTTCAGTCCCACTCCACCGTCGGGCGAAGCGTAGGCCGATACTTCGATGTTGCTGATTTTCTTGTTCGCCGTTTGGTTCACGTCGGCCACTTCCTTGTTGAAGTCCTTGGCCTTCTTCAGTTCGCTCGAACGGATGTTGGCTTGCTGGATGAGGAACATGATGTTGGCGTCGTGTTTTTCCTTGATCACGCGTTGGAAAGCGTCTTCGCCCAAAGCGGGATTCGCACCGGCCAGCGTGTTTCTGACGAGTTCGGATGTGGAAATCACGCCGTCGGCCACTTTAACGTCGGGGATGGAGAAGGTTTTGTTGCCCACTCTCACCTTGAACGTAAGGTACAGTTCCGATTTCGCCATTTCGGGCACATAGTCGAACGTGGTCTTCATCGTATAGTTGCCTCCGGCCTTGTAGGCGATGCTGCGGTTGTTGCCTTCCACCTTCTCGCCTTGGAAGGTTGCCGACTGTCCTTTGGCTTCGCCGCCGTTCCAGCGCAACACGGGAGTTACTTCGACCACGGCTTTTTTCTTGAAATACTTTTCGGGGAATTTTCCGTCGATGGTCACGGGCACTTTACCGCCCACCGCTTCGAGCACCTGCGGCGTTACGGTGAAATAGTCGGGCGAAAGCTGCCCCATCTTCTTGCTGCATGACGAAAACACGGCAACAATCATTGCCATGAGTAAAGGCAAATAAATCTTCTTTGTCATCTTAGTTTTTCAATTTAGTGTTTATAATGTGAATTGAATGTTTTTTCGTCTGCCGCCGTTTTCTCAACGGCTCGTTTCTACAAAGATAGGGATTAAGCCTCAGCTCAATGCCGTTTACGGCTTGTTTTTACCATTCTTTAAAGAAAATGCCTTTTTTCGTCATGGCGCGCTTCCAAGGGTTTCGACATGCATTTCATTCAGAAGCACGCTCGTTTTTCGGCCTTTTTCCGGCAGACGTTTTCCTATCTTTGCGGCAATTCGACAACCATTAACACCCGAAAACCATGAAAAGACGTACCGCATCCGCCAAACAGACCGTTCTCTTTGCCGCATTGGCCGCCGAGTATTTTCCCCGTTGTTCCACCCGCAAGAATGCCGTCCGCTGCCTGAGCAGGTGGATTAAAGAGTGTGCTCCGCTGACAAGCGAACTCGCGGGCACAGGATACCGGTCGTACAATCATCGCCGGCTGAGCCGAGAACAGTATTTAATCATTACAAAACACTTGGGATTTCCATTCTCCGAATAGCCCAAATGAAAGCCCTTTTTCAAGTCAAAGGCTGCATTTCCTGAAGGATTTGCAGCCTTTTTTGTAAAGAAAAATGGCATTTTACGGTTAAACCGCCCGGATTTCGTTTTAGAAAAAACGAAAAAACCGTTTTGCTAAAAACCCCCATTATTTTTTAGCAACGAGAGGAAAAGAGCCTTTTCGACATTGTCTGCTTTTTTCATCAGTCGGCGAGACGAAACGGGTCAAAACGCAGCAACAAAGGTAAACATAACGGACAAAAACAGTTTAAAAAGACGCCCGACGAAGAGGATGCCATTTTACGTACACGCTTCACCGCAACTTCATTCAGAATTCTTTGAGATTAAAAATGCTTTCTGCAAATCAATCCATTGAAAATAAGGACTGTAAAAACTCAAAAATTTCATATTCCTTACAAAAAACCGCTCAAAAGGGGACAAAGCCCGAAAAGCGTCATTCTACCTTTGCAATGTCAATCCGAAATACGGTTGACGTCATAGACAACCTTTATTTTTTAACCTATTAAACCTTTACAAGTATGGCTTTAGAGTATGTAGTAGCCAAGAGAGTGTTCGGTTTCGACAGAACGAAAACCGAGAAGTATGTAGCCCGGTCGGTTCGTTCCGGCAACGTGAATTTCGAGAAGATGTGCGGACAAGTGAGTCGTCTGTGCGGCATCCACCGCAAAGTGGTAGACCTTGTGGTGAGCGGACTGGTGGACATCATGTCCGAAAACATCGACGAGGGCAGAAGTGTGCAACTGGGTGAGTTCGGTCATTTCCGTCCGTCGTTCAAGGCCAAAAGCGCGAGCGAGGAAAAGGACATCACGGCCGACAAGGTGGTCCGCAAAAAGATTATCTTCACCCCGGGCAAAATCTTCAGAAACACGTTGCAGGATATGAGCATAACCCGCTACGTATCGCCCGAGGGAAACAAGCCCTCAGCCGCTCCGAGACCCGAGACCGGTTCTCCGGGCAGTAGCGGGAGCGGAGCACCCGATCCGTCGGCATAAAGCCCGACAGCCTTCGGCTTGAAAAAGTTCCGGGCTTCGTGTCTTCCTGCAAGAAACCGCAGGAAGCGCGGAGCCCGCTTTTTTAAAAGAAGAATCGGGCGAAATAAGACTTCGCGAACAATTCTGCGAGCAAATTCGATCAAAATGTAAAAAAACTCCCTAACTTTGTCAGGATCGTTTGCCGGCAAATTTCATCATAATCATCTGTTTATCAAAGGCCAAACGACACCGAACGACAAAACCGCCATGTTCATCATATCGAACCGGCATCGCGTCGTTGCGATATTTTTATGAAAACAGACGAGCAACATAGAGAGCACTTCCTCGCCCGAATCAATCAGGGCGACATCGCCGCTTATGACACGCTGTACAAGACGTATTATGAGCTGATGACTCTTTATGCTTTCCGGCTGACCAACGACGCCGTGCTTGCCGAGGACGTGGTCCAGGACGTTTTCACCTCCATTTGGGAACGGCGCGTACAGTTTGCCGACTACCGGGCCATCCGCCCCTACCTCTATCGTGCCGTTCACAACGAATGCGTGAATCACAACATTCATCCCCGTTCGCGTCAAATCGCCATCGACGAAGGGCTTTTTGCCGAAAGCATCGGGCATGCCCCCGACACGTCGTTCATGGAAGAAGAAATATACCGTCTGCTGTTTGCCGCCATCGACCGGCTGCCCAAACGGTGCAGAGAGGTCATGCTCAAATCGCTCGAAGGCAAAAAGAACGGCGAGATTTCCGAAGAGATGGAACTCTCCGTAGAAACGGTGAAGACACAGAAACGCCGAGGTCTGACCACGCTACGCAAACTTCTGGACGACATTTCCACGGAAATCGGCTTTTTGTCGTTCGCCTCTTTCCTGCTCTCCGACCTGATGTTCCACATCGCCCTGTTCCTGTTTCTCCTGCTCGTCTGAAAAGCCGCGCAGTCCCTTTGGACGCATGAAATCCGCCTTTGCGGAGCTTTCACAACCTGCCGGCAAGAAAAAAACGCTTTTTTGTCGTCCTCATTTGTACCCCTTTTTGCCCGTATCCTTGTCTTTGATAAGAAGCGACGGAGAAATAAAGCCTTGCAAGCCTCTGTCCGCAAACCGTTTCGATATTTTAATACTGAAAAAACATGAAAAAGAAAGAGTTGTACGAACGCTTCAACCGGCTGATGGCCAAAAAGTGTCTGGATATTCTCACTTCGCAGGAAGAAGAAGAATTGAAAGACATGCTGCACCGACTGCCGGAGCTGGAGGCGATACACAACCGGATGATGACTAAAAACGACTGGCAACAAACGTATGAACTGCACCGGAAATTGCGCCGGACAAGCCCCTTTTCCCGTTCATTGAAAAAGAAAGGGCAATCCCGCACCTCTTTGCGGACCATCTTCATCCGGTATGCCGCGGCCATTTTATTGCCGGCAGCCGCTTTGCTGACCTATTACCTGATCAACGACAGTCCGCAACCGACGGAGACGGAGAAAGACCTGTCTCCCAAACCTTTTGTCGCCACCATTTACTCGTCGGAAGGCCATCGGAAGCAACAAACCCTGACGATTTCCGCACTCAGTTCCTACTCCGTCAAAGAACTCGGAGCCGAACAAATCAGCGAAGAAGAAAGCAAACACCTCTACACGCTTTCCACCACCGCGCAAAACGAATTCAGGGTGACACTCGAAGACGGAACGACGATACACCTGAATCACAACTCCCAACTTTTCTTTCCCCAACACTTCGGCAGCATGCAGCGACGGGTTTTTCTGCGGGGCGAAGCACACGTGAAAGTGAGCAAAGACTCTCGCCCGTTCATCATTGCCACCGACGCGGGAATCGTCAAACAATACGGCACGAACTTCAACGTAAAAGCGTATGACAAAACGCAGACCGAGGTTGTCCTGATCGAAGGCAGCATCGGCATCGGGCACAACGGCGTCGACGAAGAACATTTCGTGAGGCTGAAACCCGGACAGATGGGACGCATCCGGACGAATGCCGACATTCAGGTGGAGGAAGTCGACACCATACCTTACATCGCTTGGGAAACGGGACGTTTCAATTTTGAGGACTATCCGCTGGAAAATATCATGGAAGTGCTGGAAAGGTGGTACGACATCGAAGTCGAGTTTAAAAACCCCCGACTGAAAACACTCCGGTTCAACGGCGACATCGACCGCTACGGCTCCATCGCACCCATCCTCAAGGCCATCGCCCACATCACCGGCGTAAACGTGTCGCTCCACGGCAAGCGAGTCACCGTAGGGAATTAACGTAATTATTAACCCACTCATAATCTCAATGCAATGAAAATGAAAAGAGTAAAGAAGTATAGGCCCCTTGTGCTGGCCATACTGCTGCTATTCACGCTGATTACGCCGGGAGTAGCCGGCCAAACGCCGCCGGACGACATCCGGATTTCCCTGAATCTGGAGCAAGTCAGTGTGCGCACGTTTTTCGATACGCTGAAGTCGAAAACGGGACTCAGTTTTGTGTATAGCAACGAAGTGGCCTCTGCCATCGGGCAAGTCACCATCAAAGTGGAGCAGGCCACGACAGATGAAGTGCTTCGCAAGATTCTCACCCCCAAAAACCTCACGTATTCCATCGAGGGGAAAATCGTCACCATCGCTTTTCTGAAAAAGCAGGGGAACACCCGCACGGTGAGCGGAAAAATCTCGGACACGGAAGGCGAACCGCTCATCGGTGTGACGGTTCATGCCCCCGGCATCAAGAAGCATGCCCTGACGGACATCGACGGCAACTACATGCTTGAGATTCCGCAAGAACAAAACGTGGAAATCAACTTTTCTTTCGTGGGCATGCAACCCCAGAGCAAAACGTTTGCGAAGGGCAGTAACAATCTTGTGCACAACGTGGTGCTTCAAAGCAACACGCAGCTCAAAGACGTGGTTGTGACGGGTATCTTCACCCGTTCGTCGGGCAGCTTCACCGGTTCGGCCTCCACCATCACCTCGCAAGAGCTGATGAAAGTGGGCAATCAGAACGTTCTTCAAAGTCTGAAAAACATCGACCCCACGGTCTACATCCCCGACAATCTGCTTTCGGGATCCGACCCCAATCAGCTTCCCGACCTTTCGATGCGCGGCACTTCCAGCCTGCCTCTCGAGGAAACCGGTTCGTTTCAAAGCCAATACAGCAACCAACCCAACCAACCGCTGTTCATTCTGGACGGATTCGAAGCGTCTCTTTCAAAGATTGTCGATTTGGACATGAATCGCATCGAATCGGTGACGATTCTCAAAGACGCTTCGGCCAAGGCGTTATACGGTTCGAAGGCCGCCAACGGCGTTATCGTCATCGAAACCAAAAAGATGATGGGCAATCAGCAACGGGTTACTTACAACGGAAGCCTGAGTCTGGAAATGCCCGACCTGACCAGCTATAACCTGACCAACAGTCTGGAAAAACTCGACGTGGAATGGATGGACGGATACTATTCGTCATCGACATTGGACGGAATGGACACGAGGCTGAATCTATACAACGCACGCAAGAAACGCGCACTCGAAGGACTCGACACCTACTGGCTATCCAAACCGCTGCGAACCGGAGTGGGACAGAAACACAACCTGAGCATTGAGCTGGGCGACTCGGAGAGCCTGAGAGCCACGGCAGACTTTACATACAACCTCATAAACGGGGCGATGAAAGGTTCTCAACGTCGGAATGTGGGGACATCCGTCAATTTGTCCTACCGCACGAAAAACCTGCTGTTCAGAAACGTCCTGACCTATCTGGACAACAAGAGCGAAAACTCGCCTTACGGAACCTTCGACAAGTATGCCCGCATGAACCCGTATTGGGAAGCCACCGACGCGCAGGGCAACATCCTCCGTTGGGCGGAAACCGACATCCCCAACCCGATGTACGATGCCATCATCGGCACATCGCTGACAAGCAATTACACGGAGTTCACCGACAACCTCTATGCCGAATGGCAAATGACTCCCGAGTGGAAGAGCGTGCTGCGCTTCGGCTTCACGCAGAATAAATCCGGCGGAGACGATTTCTATCCGGCCACGCATTCCAAATTCGCTTCCACAACGACAACCGACCTGAGCAATCGCGGACAATACACCTTGAAGCATGGGCAGATGCAGCAAATTACCGCCGACTTGAACGTTCGCTACACCAAGTCGTTTACCAACAGCCTGCTTTTCGTCAATGCGGGTGTCAGTGCTTCCGAGAGCAACTCGTCGGAATACCGGCACATTGCCGAGGGATTCCCCAACAGCAATTTGGCCGACATCACGTTTGCCCGCCGCTATCTGGAAAATTCCGTTCCCTCGGGAGGAAGCACACGCAAGCGAGAAGCCAGCTTCTTGCTGACCGCCTCTTACGATTATGACAGCAGATACATGATTGACGCCACCGTGCGCGAAAGTGCCTCATCGCTCTATGGCGACAATAAAAGATGGGCCAACAGCTGGTCGCTCGGTGCCGGATGGAACCTGCACAACGAGTCTTGGCTGAAAGCCTTCGAACCTCTGAAGCAACTCAAAGTTAGAGCCTCTCTGGGACTGACGGGCAACCAACAGTTCAATACCAGCACCGCAGTATCTACCTACCGCTATTATTCGGGCATCGTATATGGCGGGCAGACAGGCGCATACCTGAGCAACATGCCCAACCCCGACCTGAAATGGGAACAGAAGATGGACTACAACGTCGGGTTGGACACACGCATCTACGGTCTGAACCTGAGTTTGGACATCTATCGGTCGAACACGAAGAACATGCTCACCACCCTCACCATACCTACCTCCACGGGATTCGGCGTGGTGAAAGACAACCTCGGACTGGTGCGCAACGAAGGTATCGAAGTGAAAGCCTCTTATGCGCTGCTGAAAAACGCGCACGGTTTCCTGAATCTCCACGGCACGATTGCCTCGAACAAGAACCGCATCATACGCCTGTCCGAAAGCCTCAAGGCTTATAACGAGAAAGTCAGAGAGGCAAGCGGAAGCTCCTCGGCGGGTGTTGTGGCACTTTATGAAGACGGCATGTCCATGACCACCATTTGGGCCGTGCCTTCTGCCGGCATCGACCCGGGACGCGGAACGGAAGTTTACATCAAGCAAGACGGTTCGTACACCTACGACTACGACCCGACCGATTTGCGGCCGTTGGGCGACAGCAACCCCAAATACAGAGGAACATTCGGATTCAATGCCGAATACAAGGGTATCGGCGTCAACGTGACCTGCTCTTATCTGGGCGGAGGCCAACTCTACAACTCCACACTGGTGGAAAAAGTGGAAAATGCCAACATTTACTACAACGTGGACAAACGATTGGCGGAAGGACGCTGGCGCACCTACGGACAGGTGACCCGATTCAAACGTTTCGGCAACGGATATAACCAAACCAAACCGACCTCCCGTTTCATTCAGGATTGGAATGAGTTCCGCATCGCCTCGCTTTCGCTCTATTACACCGTACCGGCCAAATGGTACACGAAAATGGGCATGAAGTACATGAAACTCAGTTGCAACCTGAATGACTTGGCCACTTTCTCGAGCATTCAGATCGAGAGAGGAACGGCATACCCGTTTGCCCGAAATTTATCCATGTCGTTGACAGCCACATTTTAATTCCATCTACGTATGAAAAAACTGTTTTACCCCATATTGTCCCTGTTGGTCCTTACCTCATGTAACGACTGGTTCGATGTCAAATCGAGTTCGGAAATCAGAAAAAGCGACCATTATAAGAATGTTCAGGGATTCCAACAAACGCTGATCGGATGTTACATAGCCATGGCGGATGCCAATTTGTACGGCAGTCGGTTGAGCTGGCACGCCACTGAAATTATGGCGCATCAGTTTGAAAAGTCTACCGACGTCACACTAAGAGCCCTTTATGAGCACAGCTACCGGTCGACAGAAACCAACACGATATTCGAGCAGGTGTGGGCGAGCGCATACAACGTCATCGTAAACGTAAACGACGCTCTCGAAGCCTTGGAAGAACGAAAAACGGCTTTCGACCCGATAGACTACGCCTTGCTGAGAGGAGAGTTTTTGGCCGTCAGAGCTTATGTTCATTTCGACCTTTTGCGCCTTTACGGCTACGGCAACTGGGCAAACCGCAAAGCCGAGCTTGACGCGAAACTCACCCTCCCCTACGTGACCGTATTGAGCAAAAACCTCACGCCGCAAAGCACCGGAGCCCAATTCTACAACAGTCTGATCAAGGACATTGAGGAAGCTGCCGCTCTGTTGAAAGAGAACGACCCCGTAACCAAACTGAAGAGTGCCGCGGATTTTGCCGTGGTCAACAGCGACGGCTTTTATCGTCATCGGAATCTTCACCTCAACTATTACGCCGTACGCGGATTGCAAGCCCGCGTTCATCAGTGGATAGGTTCTCCCGAAGCCATGGCAAAAGCCCTCGAAGCGGCTACCGAAGTGGTCGAGTTTGTGGATAAAGGCGGATTCACGAGCGCAGCCAATGAGTTTTACACAACAATCAACTTCATCACCTCCGACAAATTGACGTCGGCAGTGTACAACTTATTCCCCGAAGCCCTGTTCGGAGTTCAGGTGCAGGAGCTGGAAAGCAAAATAAAATCCTTTTTCATCCCGGAATTCAACAGCGAAAACTCCGTCGCTTTCCAGATTTTGCCTGATCGGGTGAACCAGATTTACGAATCGCAAAACACCGATGTCCGATTCAGCAAGTTGCTCCACCAAAGCTCAAGCACCACGAGAGGTTATGTGCCCATGAAGTTCACCCAACAGGAAGAACTCAGCCAAGACAACAGAAACCGGCTCTCGCTGCTCCGCATTCCGGAAGTCTATTACATTGCCGCCGAAGCTCAACTGGCCCAAGGAGCCACCGCCGAAGCCGTTAAGCTGCTCAACGTCGTACGCCAGAAGCGAGGCCTCTTTACGCCGCTGGACAGCAACCTGTCGGCCGAAGAAGTCAAGAAAGAGATAGAGAAAGAATACACCAAGGAGTTCATCGCGGAAGGCGTAATGTTCTTCTATCATAAACGACTGGGAACAGAAACCCTTTACGGAAACGCCGACGGCGAAAAGATGGACGACAAGCGTTATGTCGTGCCTTTCCCCTACTTTGAACTGCAATCCGGCCGTGTACAATAATCAACTAATCCATTTAATTCCTTATGAAAACCAAGTTTTACCATACAACCATAAGCTGCGGACTTCTGCTTATGATGTTCCTGTCAGCGGCTTGCACGAAGAGTGAAACGCCCTTCTACGACGGCACGTACAATGCGGTCCGTTTCCCCTATCGCGGAGGTGACGCAAAAGATAAAGAACCCGAAGGCTACGATGAAACGACGGCAACTTTCAGAAGAACCTACACGTTTGTTTCTTCCGGCGGTCTTCAGAGTTATGACTACGAATTGCCACTCGAACTGATGGGCTTGGTCACGGACGCAGACCGCACGGTCGGTTATGCAATCGACGCGGCCAAGACGACCGCACCGACCGGATCGTACGAGATTCTGAAAGCTGTCATTCCCGCAGGAAAGCGGCAGGGTGCAATCACCATCCGACTGCATAACGCCGAAGAATTGAAAAGCATGGAATACAGCCTCCAACTCGTGCTTACCGCTTCGGGAGAATTGGCCGCCGGCCCTCAAAACCTCATTCGCGGGGAGCTGATATGGAGCAACCGGATACCGTCTCCCACCATAGAAGATCACATCAAGACTTACAACGCGCTGATTGCCGGAACCGACACGTGGAACTCCACGAGCATGGACTATTTCAGTCCGGCCGCATTGCGTGTTATTGTCGACGCGTTGAAATGGAATAATTGGGACGACCTCAAGGTACACGGAAGCAACGGCAACGGTGTCTACTATGGCAAATACAAATATCTGCCTCGCCTGAGCGTCATCTCCCTCGGAAATCAGCATCAGGCATACGCCTTGGCTCTGGCCGAATATATTGAGAAATACAACGCCGAACATCCCGACAATCCTTTGAAGCACGATGCCGGGCTCAATAAAGGCAACCTTATTCAGGCTCGAAAATACATCAAATAACATCGAACGATCATGAAAAAATACAGCATACTTTATGTGGCCTCTCTGGCACTCGCCTCGGCTTTGTCTTCTTGTTACGAAGATAAAAGCACTTTCGCGGGACAACCTATCGAGGCAGTGGAAATAGATACGACCGGCATGGGTGAGAACAACATCTACATCGGCTATCAGGAAACATTGAATCTGGCCCCCAAGCTGAAATCGGCCGAGGGAAAAAACCTGAGCTATCAATGGAGTATCTCCGAGAAGACGGACAGCGAAAGAGACACGACGATGAAAGTCATCGGCAATGAGCTTGAATTGAACTACAAGGTCGAACGTCCCATCAACACCTCGTTTTACAGGCTCAGGCTCATCGTGACCGACCACACTCACAGCGGCCTGCAATCTTTCTGCTCATGGAACGTACATGTGCAAAGCGCATTCATTTCGGGGTTGCTTGTGGCCGAAAGCAAAGACGGAGCCACCACGGATTTCACTTATATCAAAAACAAGAACTTCACGCCGAAGTACAGTCAGGAAGAGAAGATATTCCGCAATATCTTATCCGGCGGAACGGCCGGAGCCATTCAGGGCCTGGTGTCTTCCCTGCACTATTCGTCGCTCGGACGTCAGTGGAGTACGCACACTCCCCAGGTGTGGGCAACCACGACCGAAGGGAAAGTCATGCGTTACAAGACCTTAGACTATACGGTAAACGGCAATTCGGACGAAACGAATCTGATTCCTTACAAACCGAGCGGATTCAAGTTCAACTTTTTCTTTAAGGCTTTCCGCAATTTGTTTGCCTGCACCTCTCACGGAAATTATTCGTTGGTCACAGCCCAATTGAACATCTTTTCCCTCCCCGACCCCATCATCGGAACGGCGAAGTTCAAGGACAATGTCGTGGCCGTATCTCCGGATTCTTATGCCACGTACGACAATGCGGTGTGGGTGGAAGAGAGCACCGGAGCCTTCGCCTCCTATACCTACAAGCTGCAAGGAGGCATGAATGAAGTCGGTTCATTCAACGCGACGGCCAATGTATTCGACCCCAATCAGCTGAGTGACAAGAAAGTGCTTGCCGGAGAGAACAGCCATGACAAAAAGACGTCCGCTTTCTTAATGCAAGACAATGCAACCCAAGAATATGCCGTCTACCAGCTCAACTTGGGAACGAGCACAGCCAAAGGCTATGCGAAAGGCCTGTTCCGGATACCCTCATCGTTCAAGACCACGATGGATAATGCCGTGTCTTGCTTCTTCAACAAAAAAGAAAATATTCTCTATGTGGCAACCGAGGCGGCCGTATATTCGGTGACCTACGGATCCGGAAACGAGGCTCAAGTCAGCTCGAATCCGATATACAGTTTACCTGAAGGAGAAAAGATGCAGAAAGCCAAGCTCTTCATCCAAGGGCAATACATGGCCGATGCCGGCGAAATAAGATTCCTGACCGAACTTGCCTATAACCTGAATGCCCTGATTCTCATTTCCAATAAGAACGGACAAGGCGTGGTGCGCGTGGTTCCTCTCACCCAAAACGGAACGAGCGCGGATGCGGGCAATGCGCACACTTATGACGGTTTCAGCAAGGTTCTCGACGTAATCAGTGTCGGCCAGTAAGGCTCCGCATAAGCTAAAGAAAACAGATCTATCTTTTCTTTCAAGTGTATTTATACTAAACCTTAACCATTCGAGATTCACGTCCGAACCGTGCGAGTTCCGGACGTGAATCTTTCGAGTTTCGGGAAGTGCCTTCGGGAGCCTGTCGGACGGGCATCCCGACAACCAACCGGGCATCACCCGTTTCTTTCCCCGCATTTAGACCTAAAAACTCATTTAATCAACTCATAATGAAAAAAACGCTATCTCTATTGGCAGCCGGACTGCTGATTGTCGCTTGCTGTACAGTCTCTGCGCAAAAGCGACCCAAAAAATTTCTTTTCTTCAAAGGAAAGAGTCAGAAAGAACAAAAAGACACAATCAAAAAAGTAAGCGACTACGAAAGACTCCTCGGCAAAAAGCATCTTTCCGCCAAAGGGATGATGACTCTTCACCTCATCGACGGCAAAATTTATTTCGAGTTCCCTCTGAACCTGTTCAACCGGGAAATGCTGATCGGTTCGACCATCAGTAAAATCTCCGACAACTCTCATGCCGTGGTCGGTTCCAAGCCGACTTCCCCCATGCACGTGAAGTTTACCAGAAACGAGACTCACGTGCAACTCTGCGAAGTCAACGTGAACTACATCACGGGAAACAATGCCATCGGACGCAGTCTGGCCAACAGCCAGATACCCGGCATCATGGAAAACATGAAGATCCTGACCTACTCTCCCGACTCAAGCGCAGTGGTTTTTGAAATGACTCCGTTCTTTGTCGGCGACAACAAGCGGATGACGCCTTTCGACGACGTGTCGATGTTAGGCCGAGTGACGCGCAGCGAAGTCTTCAAACCGGCCAATTCATACGCACTCGGCGTGAAAGCCTTTGAAGACAACGTTTCCATCACTTCCGTTCTGTCTTATACTTACAGCCTTTCCACCCCCACCGGCTCGGTGCTGGTGCAGGACGAGCCTTTCACCGCCGAGATGACGCGTTCCATCGTACTGCTCGACGACATGCCGCCCTACCGCCCCCGGCTGGCCGATTACAGAATCGGTATATTCAACACCTTCCGCAACAAGCTGGGAACCGATGCGAAGTCTTCGGGCCCCGTTCGCTACGCCTATCGCTGGGACATTCAACCCAAGGATACGGCCGCTTATCGCCGTGGCGAACCGGTGGAACCGGTCAAACCCATTGTATTCTACATCGACGACACTTTTCCCGAATCATGGAAACCTTACATCAAGGAAGGCGTTACGCAATGGAACGAGGTTTTTGAAGAAATCGGTTTCAAGAATGTGATTCGCACCAAAGAGTTTCCGAAAGACGACGCCGCGTTCGATCCCGACAACATTAAATATTCATGCGTACGCTACGCACCGTCGAACGTCCAGAATGCCATGGGTCCCTCA
>JBHAEN010000034.1:0-3845 GCA_041855645.1 Bacteroides sp.
ACCCGGAAACCACGCTTCCAGAATGGCGTCGGCTTGTTGGGAAACACGGGGGATTGCCAGAGGACGTCCGTTCATCAAGACGACAACGATTTTCTTGCCCGTTGTTTTCAACGAATCGATCAACTGTTCCTGTACTCCGGGAAGCGTCAGGTAGGCTCTGCTTCTCGATTCGCCGCTCATCAGTGCTTTCTCGCCTGCCGCAACAATGACCAGATCGCTTTCGGCGGCAAGTTTCAAGGCCTCGGGAAACCCTTCTTTGCTTTCGTCCGAAAAGTCGCAGCCACGCGCATGGCGAATGTCGCACTTTTCACCCAGCTTATTCTTGAGACCTTGGAGCAGTGTTACCACATCTTCTTTTTCTCCCCGGGCTTTCCATGAGCCCATCAGCTCTTCCTGATTGTCGCCCAGCGGACCGATCAATGCTATCTTTTTGAGATTTTTGGAAAGAGGAAGCACATCATTCTCATTCTTCAACAATACGATGGACTTACAGCCCATTTCGCGAGCAAACTGCATCAGTTCGGGCTTACGCACTTCTTTTTTCTCCCGTTGCAAATCACAGAAACGATACGGGTCGGAAAACAGTCCCAAGCGATATTTCACGCGCAAGATTCTTCTTACCGCCTCATCGATGGTCTGCATGGAGACTTTTCCCGCTTTTACGGCATCGGGCAACGATTCGTTGTAAACGCCATCGGTCATGTCCATGTCGAGTCCCGCGTTGACAGCCATGCAGCCGGCATCCGCCCGATCTTCGGCAACACCTTGGGTTACGAGTTGCATGACAGCATTCCAGTCGCTTACCACAAATCCTTCGAATCCCCATTGTTTACGCAATAAATCCGTGAGCAACCATTTGCTGCCTGTTGCGGGAATGCCGTTGATGTCGTTGAAAGCGGTCATGAAGGTTTGTACGCCGGCGTCCACGCATGCCTTGAATGGAGGCAGATAAACTTCGGCAAGTGTTGAAGAAGACATGTCTACGGGCGCATAATCACGTCCGGCCTGAGGAGCCCCATAAGCCGCAAAATGCTTGGCACACGCCAAAACCGAATTGGGTTGCCACAAATTCCATTGAAACCCTTTCACGCGGGCTTCCGCTATTTTACACCCCAGATAAGTGTCTTCGCCCGCGCCTTCGACAATGCGTCCCCAACGAGGATCTCTGGCAATATCGACCATCGGGGCGAACGTCCAGTGAATGCCTGAAGCGGAAGCCTCGATTGCGGCGTATTTGGCCGATTGGTACATTGCATCCAGATCCCAAGAACACGATTCGGCCAACGGAGTGGGCATAATGGTCTTATAGCCGTGAATGACATCGAAAGCAAAAAGAATGGGTATCTTGAGTCTCGATTTCTGCATGTTCATCTCCTGAATCTTTCGGATGGTTTCCACTCCGCCGATGTTCAGTACCGAACCTATCATACCCTGTTCCAATAAAGAATCGGACAGGAGTTGGCTTTGCGGTCCTGTCAGCAACTCCCTGCCGACGTATTGCGAAAGCTGTCCCACTTTCTCTTTCAGCGTCATTTTTTTCATCAACCGTTCGATGAAAATATCCTCGTTTTCGGAAGCAGAGAAATTGCCGTGCGATTGTTGGGAAGACGAATCATATTGTCTGGCCGACGCTTCCGGTGACGGTATCCCTAAAAAGAGTGCGGATAAAATCAGGCTTGCTTGTTTTAATTTGTTTTTCATGCTGTTTGTTTTTAGAAAGTTTATGGGTTTCATTACTCATTCAGTGACAATGCGGCTGTTTGCAATCCGACGGCTCGGGCGGTCAGTGTGATTTTTCCGGTTTGATCTGTCGAACGCAATACTACCAGGCATTTCCCGTGAAAGGCCTTGCGATGGTTGGCCTGAAAACGTTCCATGGAAAACTGGCTGCCATTGTCCACTCCCGCAATGCAGGCTTCGCCGTCCAATGTGAAATGAATTTGGTGATCGGCCATCGGACATAGATTTCCGTCTTTGTCCACAACCTCTACCGTGACGAAAGCCAGGCTTTTTCCATCGGCCTGCAGGGTGCTTCGATCGGAGGTTAGACGGATATTGTGGGGAGGTCCGGCCGTGCGTATCGTCTTTCTTCCGACTTCCTGATTTCCTTTTCGGGCCACGACACATACTTCTCCGGCCTCGAAAGGAACTCTCCATGCGACGTGATATTGGTGGCTGTCTTTCTTCGCTCTGATTCCTTGCGACTTGCCGTTCACAAAGAGTTCCACTTCATCCGCATGATTGTAATAACACCACAGATCGACGGTGGAGCCTTCCAGCCAATTCCAATGCGGGAATAAATGCAAGACCGGTTTGTCCGTCCATTCGCTTTGGTACATGTAGTAGATGTCTTTGGGAAATCCGGCAAGGTCTATGATGCCGAAATAACTGCTTCGCGCGGGGAAAGCGTAAGGAGTGGGTTCGCCGATATAATCCCATCCCGTCCAGATGAATTGTCCGGAGCAATATGGCGTGTGTTTGACCACGTCCCAAGTGGCCTCGTGCGTCGAACTCCATGAAGTATGCATATTGTCATAGGAGGAACACATGAATGTGGGATTCACGTAAGGCCGTTTGAATCGGTGAGGTGCCGTATAAACCGAATCGGAAGGCATCATGTAGAAGCCCCGGGTTTGCAATGCGGAGACACTTTCAGTCATCAGAAACGGTTTGCCGGGAAAGTTCTTCGGCACATCCTTAATCCATCGGTGGTGATAGTTAAACCCGATGATGTCTAACGCTCCGCTTTGAAACAGGTTGTTCTTGGGGGAGGTTTCGTTGCATCCTGCCGTGACCGGTCTCGTGTCATCGGCTTTGCGCACGATGTCCGCAAGTCTGCGCGTAAGCAAGGCATACACGTTGCGGTCTGCATCTTTGTCCGACAGAGCGGAAGCGTCGCGAGGCATATTCAGCAAGATGTTGACTTGGGCTAAAGAAACGGTGTCGTTCTTTCGCGTATTCCATTGTTCGTGCACTTCATTTCCGATGCTCCACATGATGATGCTCGGATGATTGCGGTCTCGCAACACCATGTCGGTAAGATCGCGTTCGGCCCATTCGTCGAACAGCGAGGCATAGTCGTTTCGTGTCTTTCCCTGCAGCCAGGCGTCGAAGGCCTCGTCCATCACCATAAGCCCCATCGTGTCGCACATGTGCAGCAATTCGGGAGCCGGCGGATTGTGTGCCGTCCGGATGGCGTTGCATCCCATGTCTTTCAACATTTTCAGCTGTCGATACAAAGCATCTTCATGAAGAGCTGAGCCCAGACAGCCTAAGTCGTGATGCAGGCATACGCCGTTGATTTTCATCCTGACACCGTTGAGCGAGAAACCCTCCGTCGGAGAGAATTCAAAGCTTCGGATGCCGGTGCGGGTAATTTGCGTATCGATGACTTTCCCCCCGGCGAGGATTTCCGTCTTCACCCGATAGGTGTATGGCGAAGCGACGGACCATAAATGCGGATTCCGTATCCGAAGGGTTTGTTCCGTTTCGGCGGTATCGTGTATCCTGACGGTAGAGGATGTGCCGGTAACGATTCGTCCTTCCCGGTCCAGAATGGTGTTGCGGACAACGACTTTCTTCGCTTTCTTCTCGGCATTGGTGAGTTTTACGTTGATTTTTACGGCATATCGGTCTCCGTCGGCATGACTTCTTACGTATACGCCCCAGTGATTGATGTACAGTTGTTGAGGAGTGCGCAAAAGATAGACATGGCGATAAATCCCGCTGCCGCTATACCAACGACAGTTGGGCTGAGTGCTGTTGTCCACTCTGACCGCAATCACGTTGTCGCCGTTTTTACGGATATAGGGCGTGAGGTCGTATTGAAAGCCGATGTATCCATA
>JBHAEN010000035.1:0-2500 GCA_041855645.1 Bacteroides sp.
GTTGAAAAGATAAGCCTCATAAGCAGCCTCATTGCTGATGTTGTAGGCTTCGGCAATGGTGCGCACGATTCTCTTTTCAAAATCCTCCAATTCGTCATAAGAAGAACCGTTGAGTTGGATTTCGGTGTTGAGTCTGTATTTGTATAAATAGATTACTTTTTCTGCTTTCGTTTTCATGGGCTGTCCGACGTTTGGGAACAGGCGAAGATACGAAAAAAGAAGGAAAGCGAAGCCGATTCCCGGCTTATGCAGAACGGCCGGTTGAGGGGGCATCGGTCTGCCTCTTCCGTTTTTTCACTCTTTTTTTCGTTCGATTTATTCCGCTCTGCGATACCGGGATACGGAAAAAAGTCTATCTTTGCTCTTGCTTGATTTATAAATTATTGTCTTATTATGAAAAGATTACTGCGTTTTTTGGGCTTTTCGCTGTTTGTCGTGGCGATGAGCGGTTGCGGCCAATCGGCCAAGTATAAGTACGACAGTGTGAAGAACGACCCGCTCAAGGCTCGTATTTATACTTTGGAGAACGGATTGAAGGTGTATCTGACGGTAAACAAGGAGACGCCGCGCATTCAGACTTACATTGCCGTTCGTGTGGGCGGTAAGAACGACCCTGCCGAAACCACGGGGCTGGCTCACTACTTCGAGCACCTCATGTTCAAGGGAACCGAAAGTTTCGGCACACAGAACTATGCGTTGGAAAAACCGTTGCTCGATGAGATTGAACGTCAATTCGAAATCTATCGGAAAACAACGGACGAGGCCGAGCGGAGGGCCATTTACCACGTCATCGACAGCCTCTCGTACGAGGCCTCCAAGTATGCCATCCCCAACGAATACGACAAGTTGATGACGGCCATCGGAGCTACGGGAACCAATGCTTACACGGCATACGACCAGACGGTTTATGTGGAAGACATCCCCGCCAACCAGCTGGAAAACTGGGCGAAGATACAGGCCGACCGTTTTGCGAACAACGTAATCCGCGGTTTCCACACCGAATTGGAAACGGTGTATGAAGAAAAGAACATGTCGCTCACGCAAGACCGTCGCAAGTTGCAGACCGCACTGTTTGCCGCCTTGTTTCCGAACCATCCCTACGGAACGCAAACCGTGTTGGGAACTCAGGAACACCTGAAGAACCCCTCCATTACCAACATCAAGAACTATTACAGACAGTGGTACGTGCCCAACAACATGGCCATTTGCATGTCGGGCGACTTCGATCCCGATGAGGCGATGGCCGTCATCGAAAAGTATTTCGGAGGCATGAAGCCGAATCCCGAACTGCCCGTGCTGAATCTGCCCAAGGAAGCTCCCATCACTAAGCCCGTGGTTGCCGAAGTCATCGGTCACGATGCCGAACAGGTGGCTTTGGCGTGGCGTTTCCCCGGCGCGTCCGACAAAGAATGCGAAGTGCTTCAGGTCGTGTCGCAGCTGCTCTACAACGGCACGGCAGGCTTGCTCGATTTGGATCTCAATCAGCAACAGAAAGTGCTCAGCTGTTACAGCTATCCCATGGTTCTGGCCGATTATTCGGCACTCGTGCTGGGCGGAATGCCCAAGCAGGGACAGACGCTCGAACAGGTACGCGACCTCCTGCTGGCCGAAATCGACAAGCTCGGTAAAGGCGAATTTGACGACAAGATGCTGCAAGCCAACATCAATAACTTCAAGCTGGAGCAACTGCAAACCCTCGAAAGCAACGAAGGACGTGCCGACCTTTTTGTGAACTGCTTCATCAACGGACTGGAATGGGCGGACGAAGTGGGACGCATCGAACGCATGTCCAAACTGACCCGGGAAGACCTCATTGCCTTTGCCGGACGTTACTTGAAACCGGACAATTACGTCGTCATTTATAAGCGTCAGGGCGTCGACCCGAATGAAAAGAAAATAGCCAAGCCGCAGATTACGCCCACCGTGGCGAACCGCGACACGGCCAGCCTCTTTCTCAAGGAAATCCGTATGGCCGAAGTCAAGCCCGTCAAACCGGTATTTCTTGACTATGCGAAAGACATGAGCCGTCTGGAGGCACAATCGGGCATCCCCGTGTTGTATAAACGGAACGAAACCAGCGATTTGTTCAGTCTGACCTATGTCTTCGATATGGGCAGCAACTGTGACCCCGCATTGGGAATCGCTTTCGATTATTTGGACTATTTGGGAACCTCGGACATGACCGCCGAACAGGTGAAGAGCGAATTCTATCGTCTGGCCTGCAATTTCAGGGTCAGTCCGGGAAGCGAGCGCACCTATGTCTCTCTATCGGGACTGAACGAGAACATGCCCGCCGCCGTGGAACTCTTCGAGAAACTGCTGGCCGATGCGCAAGTAAATGCCGATGCCTACCAAAACCTCGTGAACGATGTGCTGAAATGGCGTGCGGATGCCAAAGCCAATCAGCAGAGCAATTTCAGGGCACTGATCAATTACGCCACCTACGGACCCAAATCGCCCTCCACCAACCTCTTGTCCGAGGCGCAGTTGAAAACCATGA
>JBHAEN010000036.1:0-4915 GCA_041855645.1 Bacteroides sp.
AACCGCCCTTGAATATGCGGATGCCGAAATCGATGTCTTCGCCAAAGCGCATCTTCGAGAATCCGCCCAAAGCCTTATAGACCTCGCGTCGCACGCCCATGTTGAAACTGCGGGGGTAGAATTTGTCCATTTTCTTGCTGCCGCCGCGAATGCCTCCCGTGGTGAAAAACGAAGTCATGGAATAATTGATGGCCTTCTGTATCGTGGTAAAGGAATCGTCTGCCCGGTCAGGGCCACCGAAAGCATCTGCCGGTTCGGCCGCGAGTTCGGCCTCGATTTGGTCAAAATAATCTTCCGGCAGGATGACGTCGGAATCGAGGATGATCAGGTATTCGCCCATGCTCCGCTCCGCTCCGTAGTTGCGCGTCTGCCCCGGCCCCGAGTTGGCTTTCGAGAAGTAACGAACCGCCAGTTCGGGGATGTAACGTTCTACACACGATTGGCAAGGCACGGACGAACCGTCTTCGACCACGATGACTTCGAAGTCCTTGAAATGTTGCCGGGTAAGGCTGTCGAGAAGTTCGTTTACCTCGTCGGGACGATTGTAAACGGGCACAATTACAGAATATCGCATACCTATATGGAAAATAAGAGGTTCGTTGTCAACCTTCGAGTCCTTGCACCTCCACGTCTTTTACTTTGCGGAGCAGGTCTGAGGCAAAGATAAAATTATTCAACCGTTCGTTGGAAGAGGTAAACACGTCGTCTTTCGTCCCCTGCCACTCTTTACGGCCTTCATAGATGTAAGTTATCTGATCGCCGATGCCCATCACCGAGTTCATGTCGTGCGTGTTGATGATGGTTGTCATGCCGTACTCCACGGTAATGTCATGAATCAGTTCGTCGATGACCAACGATGTCTTGGGATCCAAACCCGAATTGGGTTCGTCGCAGAAGAGGTATTGCGGATTGAGCGCGATGGCCCGCGCAATGGCCACCCGCTTTTGCATTCCTCCGCTGATTTCTCCGGGGTATTTGGTCTTCGCCTCGCCCAGATTTACCCGATCGAGGCAGAACGACGCCCGCCGTATGCGGTCGCGCAAGGTATCGTTGCTGAACATGTTGAGCGGAAACATCACGTTTTCGAGCACCGTCATCGAGTCGAACAGGGCCGCGCTCTGGAATATCATCCCCATTTCGCGGCGCAGCGCTTTTTTCTCTTGCTTGTCCATGCAGGTAAAGTCGCGACCGTCGTAAGCAATCACTCCCCGTTCGGGGGTGAGCAAGCCCACGATGCACTTCATCAAAACGGTCTTTCCCGATCCGCTCTGCCCGATAATCAGGCTGGTTTTGCCGTTCTCGAAGTCGGCATTGATGTCCGACAGCACCGTGCGTCCGTCGAACGATTTATAGAGTCCTTCAATCCGAATCATCCCATCAGCAGTTTAGTTAGTATCAAATCGGCAAAGAGAATGAGCACGCTGCTCGACACCACCGAGTCCGTAGAGGCCTTGCCCACGGCAATGGAGCCACCCTCCACCGTATAACCGAAGAAGGCCGAAACGCTGGCTATGATGAAAGCGAAAAACACCGATTTGATGATGCCCGCCCATACGAACCATTCCTCGAACATGTATTGCAGACCGTAGGCCAGATCGACCGAATTCATCACCCCTATGAACCAGCACGTGCAGAAGGCGCCTATGATGCCGGCGAAGATGCTGAAAGTGACCAGTGCGGGAATGGCCGTGACCATGGCCGCAATCTTGGGAAGAATGAGGAAGTTGGCCGAATTGACGCCCATGATTTCCAGTGCGTCGATCTGCTGGGTGACGCGCATCGTTCCCAGCTCGGAAGCGATGTTCGACCCCACTTTGCCGGCCAGAATGAGACACATGATGGAGGAGGAGAATTCCAGAAGCATGATTTCGCGCGTGACGTACCCCACCGTCCAACGGGGCATCCACGGGCTTTCGATGTTAAGTTTGATCTGAATGGTGATTACCGCCCCGATGAAGAACGAGATCAGCAGCACAATCCCGATGGAATTGACGCCCAACTGTTCCAATTCGTGCAGGTATTGCCTGAAAAACATCCGCATCCGTTCGGGACGGGCAAAGGTCCGACCCATCAGTAACACGTATCGGCCGAGGGTTCGCAATGCTTTTATCATAAATGTTTCGGTTAGTGCATACGGGAAACAAACTCCCCGCAAAAGTAAGGCCTTTCGTTCAATAACAAAAGGTTTTACCCCCAAAACTGTGACGCAGCCCGCAACAAAACAAGGGGGCCGAACCGAAACGGAAGTTTCGATACAGCCCCTTGGGGTATGTCGGGAAAAGGTTGAGATGCATGACGCGGCTCCTCGTCACCGTGCCTTCCCGCGAAGGTTATTTCTTCGCCGCATCGAGAAACAGGCGAAGAGACTGCCCGTAAGACCGGTTCCAGACATCGCAGGTTTGCGCGTTCCGGTCGGAGAACATCATGCCGTAGGCATAACTGCTCTCGTACGGCGACACGGACCACAGGTGTCCTTCTTTGTTGACGTAGCCCAACCGCCCGTAGCTGATCTGTCCGGCGGCGGGTATATGGCGCACCACGTCTTTTTCGGCATTCGTTGTCCAGTATCCTTCCTCGGCCAATTTCTCCAGAGCCAGTCCGGCCCCGGCTTCTCCCAAGTAGCGGCACGTTATCTTCAGCACCTTGCCGTCGCCTTCGGGATTCTTCACATACTCGTATTTCCATGCCGAACGCAGATTGCCCGCGTTGTCCTTGAAGCGGATGCCGTAGGCCACACCGCCCTCACCGTAAGAGAGGTAGTCGCCGAGGCAGGTCAGCGTCACTCCGCCCACTTCCACCTCGTCGCTCTTGTCCAGCCCGTCTTCCAGCGGTGCTCCGAACTGGATGACGCCGCCCATCGGGACAATGCCGGCCAACTCCCGCACCGTGGGCACGTGATGTCCCTCGACACTGATATTCTGCACTTCGTCCCAAGTGAACAGGTGCTTGGAGTTTTCGGCGTTGTCGTGCGTCTTCAGAAACGTCTTCCCGTCTTTCTCCAGGTTATATTCGGCCACATACTCCAGCGGAAGCATGGGCCGACCGGCCTGTTGCACCAACAGGAGCTTGCACTGTTTGGCTGCGTCTTGCTTGTTCGTCAGGACAAATTCATGGCTCAGTTCACTCGGCCCGTTGTCCGAAATGCGGACGACAAATTCCTGCGTCACTTGATTGTCCGCCACATTCACAGGCTCTCCCGCCGTGATGCTCCAACCTTCGGGCAGCACGGATGTCGATTTCAATTCGGAAGCATGCGACGAGACGACCGACAGCACAATGTCGGTAGCTTCGGCCGGCGCCGAAATCCGGGTGAGATTCTCACCCTGAGAGCTAACGGTCACTCCGGCGGCTTTCACGGTAAAACGAGGGACGGAAGGTTCGGGTTGGGGCGAATCGTCCGAACTGCAAGAAGAAAATCCGGCCAGACACATGGCCAACACTCCGGAGAAGAACAGGATTCTCCGCTTCATCAGGTCTTTCATAAGCTAATAACTGACTTTAAATTAAGGATTAAACATACTACTGTTCGCAGCAAGGATGCTACGGGAATAAAGCGACCGAATCCGCGAAGAGGGTGAAGGATGCCCGGATTTTAACACTTCAAAGTCCGAGGCGCGATGTCGGAACGCAAGAAACGGCCTTTTTGCAGAGCAACCCACCCGAGGGTTCCTCCGCAGAGCAGACGCAGCATCGCATCGTGGCGGCAGAACACCCGATACAGTGTTCCCTTCCCGTCGGGCAGGACAATGGGAGGCTGCTTCATCATGTAGTCGAAACAATTCTTCGCGAAAGAGGGCCTGCCCCGACGCCGCTTTGAATCATTTGATTTCCAGCGATGTCTGCCTTCGACAGATATTTTTTAAATGTAGAAAGTTTTCAACCAAGCATACATCCTATAATTAAAATCATACACCCTGTCAGGTAAAGATATCTATTCCATTTTATGAATAAGGATTTGGACTTATCGATTAGTTGAATACGTTTGTCATCGATAATTAAGCCATTGTATTTTACATGGAAACCCATCATAAACTTAACCAGTAAATTTACAATAGATTTCATTGTGATTATTATTAAATTCGTCATAACAATAACAAGCATAGACTTGAAAAAATCATGACAAATCTCCATCATGTCCGCACTGTATTTTACGGATAGAAGTAGACCAAGTGCATACATTATGGATATACCTAAAAGGCATATAAGATAATAAAATAGCAATTTTTTACCATGATACTTCTTGTACATTACTACCGATAAGACATAAAATACATAGACTAAAATAACGAACAAAATAATTCTCATGCCTTTTTATCCTCCAATTATTACGGTTGAACTTCCCGTTAAGACTAATCCATCTTCGGGTGCTATAAGCCCTAACATATCACTTATATATTCGACAGTGTCAGTGACAGTTAGTAATATATCCTCTACTCCACGTGCTTTTAAATCCGTAAGAACACCCATCCGGAAAGAGACACTTTCGGTTTTACCTACCCACATACCCAATATCTCTTTTATACCCTCCTTGTTTTTTGTCTTATATTCTTTGTTAAATTGTATTTCTTCTCATACTTTCGCATAAAGTAATCAATACCACTGTTATTTAATTTATCTTCTTCAAACGCCCATCCTATCAAATATTCGATTAAGGAAGTATCTTCTATACAATCTATAAGAGGACAAATTTGTGCTATGGATAATTTTTCTGTTGCGGATACAATAGCTTTGGAACCATATTTTATTACCGGAATTTCTATCCACGACAAATCGTAAGGTAAATGTTCAAATACAAATTTATCCCCCCCAAGGGATTTTTCGCTTGCGAACTATCTTATTGATTAATAGAGTGTTACTTTTGAGAGATAGATGAATAGGTAACGATTTAGAAATGAGCGGAGTGCTTTGAGATACA
>JBHAEN010000037.1:0-4752 GCA_041855645.1 Bacteroides sp.
CATACGGATTGCTTATGCCCAACCTCAATATTCTGAAACAGGCCGTTCATATTGGAGGGTGGAGATTGACCCCCGATTTTTGGGAGATATCACCATATATACCATTGACGGCGAGACGGGAGAGTTTTCCAAAGAGGAGAAGTACCTAATGAAGTATGAATAAAGAATAATGAAAATATCGATAATAATCACCTTTGCATGCATACAGAGTTATGCGCAGTGTCGTCGGTCATTCTCAAAAGATACGATAATGAACAAGGATGAAGAGAAGAAAGTGTTTAGGTACGAATAACAGTCGATAGTCTCCATTTTTACTTGATTATGAGTGAAATAAATTTTCTTTGCGAGAGCGAGAAGCATTCTTGGAGGTAAGATGGTTTGCCGTGCTTTTGAGCAACTCTGTTGAGTTGTTCTGAGAAAAACAATCCAAAAAGGCTGCTTTGCCTTTTTCTTTTGTATATCTTTGCGAAAAGAGCAGAATAAAAAGAGATGAAAGGCGTAATCACAGGAGACATCATAAATTCCGCAGCCATCCCCATTGAGCAGAGAACGAAACTTTTGCAACAGCTTGACGGCATGATCAAAGACTTGGCCGTGTTGTCCCCTTTGCAATACGAAGTTTTTCGGGGCGACAGTTTTCAAGTCATTGTGGACAAGGCAGAATCGGCCTTATCCATCGGTGTATTGATAAGAGCCGGCTTGAGAAAGAGCACCCCAAAGGATGCAGAGGCCATTTGGGATGCGAGAATCGCGATAGGCGTGGGCGATGTTGAATTTATGGCCCGGCATGTAGTCGCCTCCGATGGAGAGGCTTTTCAGTATTCGGGAAGAGCTTTCGATGAATTGGGGAAAAGGAATCTGATTGTCAGAACCCGGTGGGAAAATGTCAATGAAGAACTGAAGGTGAGCACATTGTTTGCCGATGACATCATTTCAAATTGGACACCTACCCAGTCTTTTGTCGTCTATCAGTCCTTGGCCTTTCAAAAAACGCAAAAGGAAATCGCGATGCAGCAACGGCAATCGGCGCAAAATATCAGCAAGATTTCCATGCTGGCCAAAGAAAAATTGATCCGCTCCTACATCGGCAGATACCGGTATCTTATCACCCTTAATGAGCCATAAAAAGTTCTCCGCTTTATGCGACAGTTTCAGAACTCAAACTTAATTCGTACCTTTGCCGCGTATTTATATTAATTACAAATAAAGAGAAAATCAAATGGAATCAGTTGGAAACAAATACATCACCGTTGCATACCGGCTTTATACAATGGAAGATGGAACAAAAGAATTGTTCGAAGAAGCCAAAGCCGAGTATCCTTTTCAGTTCATTTCGGGTCTGGGCACGACGCTCGAAGATTTTGAGGAGCAAATCGTACCTTTAAAGCCCGGAGACCGTTTCTCGTTTACCATCCCGTGTGAAAAGGCTTATGGCGAATACGACGACAACCATGTCGTCGAATTGCCCCGTACTATTTTTGAAGTGGACGGGCAGTTCGACAGCGAGAATGTGAAAGAGGGCAGCGTAGTGCCTTTGATGACAGCCGAAGGCCAACAAGTCAGTGCATGCGTGGTGGAGATAAAGCCCGACGTCGTTATTGTCGATTTGAATCACCCCTTGGCCGGTGATGATCTGCTGTTTGAAGGTGAAGTGGTCGAAAACCGCTTGGCCACGAACGAGGAAGTGCAGGAGCAGATTGCCTTGATGACCGGCGGCGGTGGTTGCGGCTGCGGTGGCGGCGGATGTGGAAGTGGTTGCGGAAGTGGCTGTGACAGCGGCGGATGCAACAGCGGAAGCTGCGGATGCCATTGATGCAAAGCCATCGGCAACCCGATATATGCAAACAGTGTCGGTCTTGGGGCTTTCCCCCGACCGACACTGTTTTTGTTTTTGTCCCTTTCCCGCCCGAAGGGGGAAATGCGGATTATCATCCCTCGATTTCCGGAGCAATCAGCTTGTAGCCTTTGCCGTGGATGTTGATGATTTCGATGGAATCGTCTTCCTTCAGGTGCTTGCGCAGTTTCGTGATGTACACGTCCATGCTGCGGGCGTTGAAGTAGTTGTCGTCGATCCAGATGGTTTTCAACGCAAAGTCACGTTGCAGGATTTCGTTGGCGTGCGCGCAAAGCAAGCCCAGCAGTTCCGATTCCTTCGTGGTCAGCTTAGTGCTCTTTTCCGAAGTGGCCAAGATTTGCTTCTGCGTGTCGAAGGTGAATTTTCCTATCTTGTAGATATTGCTTTCCTTGTTCTTCTTGCCACGTACACGGCGCAGAATGGCTTCGATTCTGAACGTCAGCTCTTCCATGCTGAAGGGCTTGGTCAGATAGTCGTCCGCACCGATTTTGAAACCTTCCAGAATATCTTCTTTCATGGTTTTCGCCGTCAGGAAGATAATGGGGATTTCCGCATTGGCTGCACGTACGTCGGCCGCAAGGCTGAAGCCGTCTTTTTTGGGCATCATCACGTCAAATACGCACAAGTCGTACTTGTTTTTCAGAAAAGCCTTGTAACCGGCTTCGCCATCAGGTTGCAGATCGGCCGAATAGCCTTTCGCCTGCAAATATTCTCTCAAAAGCATGCCAAGATTCTCGTCATCTTCGCATAATAAAATACGCAAATTTTCGTCCATAATCAGTTGTTTTTTAATAAAGGTAATGCAATTATAAATTTAGTTCCCACGTTGACTTCACTTTCCGCACGAATGGTTCCTTTGTGGTCGGTGATTATCTTTTTCACATAAGCCAATCCCAACCCGAACCCTTTTACGTCGTGCAGGTTTCCGGTATGTACCCGGTAGAATTTTTCAAATATCTTTTTCAGATTCTCTTTTTTGATGCCTATTCCGTTGTCTTGAATCGAGATCATCAGTTTACCCGGTTCGTTCCATGTGCGCACTTTCAGTTCGAGGTCTTCTTCCGGTTTTTTGTATTTCACGGCATTGTCCATCAGATTGAAAATGACGTTGGTGATGTGCATTTCGTCGGCGAAGATGAAAGGGTCTTCCGCTCTCAGGTCCGATGTTATTTTGCCGTTGTAACGCTCCACTTTCAAGGCGAAAGTGTGTACGACTCCCGTTATCAGTTCGTTCGTGTCTATCTCTTTCATCTTCAGGGTGGCCTGCTGACGATCGAACATCGACATCTGAAGCACTTTCTCCACCTGAAAACGCAGGCGTTTGGTCTCGTCGTTGATTACGCCCGATATGTGCTGGAACATCTGCGGCGATTTGCCCACCGAGGGGTCTTTCAGCATCTGTGCGGCGAGCGATATGGTGGAGATGGGGGTTTTGAACTCGTGCGTCATGTTGTTGATGAAGTCGTTTTTCATCTCCGTCAGTTTTTTCTGCCTGAACACGATGTAGATGGTGAAGATAAAGGTCACCAGCAACACCAAGGTGAAGATGAGCGACGGAGCCATGTAGCTGATGGAGTCGAAAATATAATCTTTCCGTCCGGGGAAATGGACTTTCAAAATGCTCATCTTGGCGGGCGGATCGTTTTTGAACAGCACCTGCTGGTAGGCGTCTTCGCTTCCTTTCGCTTCGAAGTCGGCGCAGCGATACACCTCGCGTCCGTCTTTGTCGATTACGGTGAAGTGGTAGGGAAGGTCGATGCCGTTGTTGTACAGGTTCGATTTCAGATAGTCGTCCAAGTCCTTAAACCGCACACGGTCGCCGATGGCATTGTCGGTTACCCGGTAAATCATCTGCCAAGCCACTTCGTCGAGCAGTGCTCTTTGGTACATGTAGCGGTTTTTGACGGCTTCGACCAGCGAGCGTGAAGTTTCCGGAATGTTTTTCGCGCTGCGGTAGGGCGAAATCATGGCTTTCGGCAAGTCCGACGGCTTGTTGGTCATCACCTTCAGCTCAAAGTCGGTATATATTTTTCCGTTGCGGGAGGTTACGGAGAAACTGCTCGATTGTTGCCGGGAAATATTGCCTTTTTGCAGCGAACTGTTGTTGGCCGTCAGGGCTTTTCGTTCGGCTTCGCTTATGTCTTCAATCAGCCATCGCCGGGTTTCGGCATACTCCACGTCTTTGGATACCTGATCCAGACTGTTTCGCACGGCTGCGTCGAACTGCTCCTTGCGCGCCTTGATCATTTCCTCTATATAGTTCACCTGCAGATAGAGCAGGCTGAGGAAGGAAAGCCCCATGATGATGCTCAATATCCAAATCGTTGACTTTTTCATAGCAACAAAATTAACACTCTTCGTTGGTCATTCCTAATGGATTAACTCTTTTTGGCTTGATGTTTTCTTAAAATTAACATGTATTTTGTTGTTGATTATTGATTTGGTTATCATCATCGAAAGCGGTTCGTTGCGTTTGGTAATTTTAACCTGCGTTTATTTCGTGGATGGAATTTGCTTCACGATTCGTCAATGTGCAAGGCCGGTAAGAATTTGCCATTCTCCATGTTCATATCCCTGTTGCCCGTTTTATTATCTTTTCTTGGCCTTTTCGATGGTTGTCTATGCAGAAATAATGATTTTTTTGTTACTGTTCTTTTTCCTTAAAATGACGGTTTTTAACCAAAAAGAGTGCTTCCCACGAACAAGAACGAAGATGACTTGCTCTTTTCACCTCTTTTCCGACACGCTTAAGGGACACGCCGAAACAGAAATTTTTCCACTTCCGAAGAGGAGTTGTGTGCATATTGTTGTCGTCGTCCGGTAAACCTTTTGAGGGGAGAGACTCCTCCTTTTCCGGTGGACTGCCGATTTTGCTTTTTATCACACGTGCTGCAACC
>JBHAEN010000038.1:0-13784 GCA_041855645.1 Bacteroides sp.
GGCGGAATCGTGCGTAATTTATTCCACTTCGTCCGTTGGTTTTATTCCTGCCGGTTGCATGATTTCAATCGTCGGTCTGCACCTTCTTTTTCGTTGGTCTGCACCCAAACGAAAAAGCGGGTGCAGTGAAACTTTCGTTTGGGTGCAGGCAAACGAATAAATTTATGCAAACAAAGAGCCTCGCCGCTTCGGCGGAAAAGGGTGATTGATGCGATAACGGCGATTGACTTTCAACCCCGGTTTATCATTGCCATGTGCAGCGGAATTCGGTTTCGGGGCGCTCTCGGTATGGACAACCTGAAGAGACGCCCGTTTTTTTTTGATGCGGTCGGCCCGGAAAATACGTCCGAACCCTTGTCGGGCATGAAATAAAAAGTAACTTTGTTCGCGCAAAAAAACGCGGACGATGAGGCCACGCTCCATGCGGGCGGCTTCATGGCGAGGCTTTTTAATACCGATACGCTCCGCTTGCGCATGCCGGAGCAGAAGAATTGAGCATTTACACTTAGATTTGTATAGGATGAAAACCGGTTTGTTAACGTTTTTGTTGTTGATGGGGTTTGGCATGAGGCTTTCGGCTCAGCCCTCTTATGTGCCCTCTGCCGCCAATTTGCAGGCCCGCCAAGAGTTTCAGGACGATAAGTTCGGCATCTTTCTTCACTGGGGGCTCTATGCCATGTTGGCCACGGGCGAGTGGACGATGACCAATCAGAACCTCAATCATGAGGAGTATGCCAAGCTGGCCGGCGGGTTCTATCCGTCGAAATTCAATGCCGACCGCTGGGTGGAAGCCATAAAAGCCTCGGGGGCGAAGTATATTTGTTTCACGACTCGTCATCATGAGGGCTTCTCCATGTTCGACACTCAATACTCCGATTTCAATGTGGTAAAGGCCTCTCCTTTCGGCCGGGACGTTGTGCGCGAGCTTTCCGAGGCCTGTGAACGGCACGGCATCAAACTTCACCTCTACTATTCGCACCTCGACTGGATGCGCAATGATTATCCGTGGGGACGCACCGGAAGAGGAACCGGACGGAGCAATCCGAAAGGCGATTGGCCGGTGTATTATCGCTTTATGAACAACCAGCTCACCGAGTTGCTGACGAATTATAAAGGCGTGCGTGCCATTTGGTTCGACGGATGGTGGGATCAGGATCAGAATCCCGGTTTCGACTGGCAACTTCCCGAACAGTATGCGCTCATCCATCGCTTGCGCCCCGATTGCCTGATTGGCAACAACCATCATCAGGTGCCGTTTGACGGTGAAGATTTTCAGATTTTCGAGCGCGACCTGCCCGGTGAAAACAAAGCCGGGCTTTCCGGACAGGCCGTCAGTCCGCTGCCTCTGGAAACTTGCGAAACCATGAATGGTATGTGGGGGTATAAAATTACCGACCGGAATTATAAATCGACCGAAACATTGATACACTATCTCGTGAAAGCCGCCGGGAAAAATGCCAATCTGCTGATGAACGTAGGCCCTCAACCCGATGGCGAATTGCCCGAAGTGGCCGTTCAACGCCTCAAGGAGGTGGGCGAATGGATGCGGCAGTACGGCGAAACCATATACGGCACGCGCGGAGGTCCCGTGGCTCCGCGTCCGTGGGGAGTTACCACGCAGAAAGAGGATAAAGTGTATGTGCACATCCTGAATCTTTCCGAGAACAGCCTGTTCCTTCCGGTCGACGCCCGCAAAGTGAAACGGGCCGCAGTCTTCAAGGATCGTGTCCCCGTGCCGTTTCTGCGAACAAAAGACGGAATCCTGTTGCAGCTGAACGGAGTGCCTCGCGAAGTCGATTATGTGGTGGAACTGACGTTGACGCGCTAAGTTCTCCTTGCATGAAAAGCTGCGAGCTGCCGTTGTCGCCTGCCGCCGATGCCCCGTTGCATTTCCCGGTGGAAAACGAAGAGGCGTACATGAGGATGTTGGTGGAGCGTCATTACACTTCGTTGTGCGTTTATGCCGTGCAAATCGTCGGGACATTGGAGGTGGCGGAAGATATTGTGCAGGATTTCTTTCTTCGGCTTTGGGAAGACAAACGGCTGCGTACGGTCAAATACAACCCGAAATCCTACCTGTTCAACTCCGTGCGCAATATGGCCATTGATTACCTGAGGAAGAAACATCCGTATGTGCTGACGGAGCTGGAAGAGTCTGCATGGGTGACGGAAGAAGAAATTGACGAAGAGTCCGTGGAACAGCGCAGAGAAAAATTGCAAATACACCTGAAAAAACTTTCGCCGCAAGAATATAAAGTACTCATGGAGGTGGTGGTCAATAACAAACGCTATAAAGAAGTGGCTGCCGAACTGCGGATTTCGGTGAATACCGTGAAAACCCACTTGTCGCGCGCTCTCTCTTTCCTGAGGAAGCAGCAACTGCTGATTGTGCTGTTGAATACAATCGGTTGAAAGCGTCCGGGAAGATTTTTTCGTCGTTTCTTGTCACCCGTTTTTTCTCTTTTCACGTCTTGAGGAACAGAAAAAGAGACAGCGGATGGAAACACGCATAATTTTACTCTGCCGGAAATACCTCAAGCGCGAAATCGATGCGCGGGAGCTGAATGAACTGGAGTCGTGGCTTGCACAAAACGACGAGCACAAGAGGTTGTTTCTCTATTTACTCAGCCTTAGTAAGGCCGAAAGCCAGTCAGCGGCTTTACGGCAAACAAATGCAGCGGATGCATGGGCAAAAATCTGCCGGAAAAAACGGCGGAAGCGTCGTCGCGTGCTTTTCTTCCGTCTGGCGATGGCAGCCTGTCTGGCACTCATTGTCGGAGTTGCTTTTTATTGGAAAACCGCCTCCGATTTTTTTTCTTCCCCGATGCCTCCCCAACTCTCTTTGTCGGAACTCTTTCCGGATGAGAACAAACACGACGTCGTGCTCTCTTTGGCCGACGGGAGAACCATCGTTCTCTCGTCCGACAGTCTGCAGCGTCTCTACGGAGAAAGCGGCGTTGAGGTTGACGTGATTGCCGGGAAAACATCGGCCTGTCGGGCAGAAGAAACACAAAAAGAGGATGCCCGCCATACGCTGTCGGTTCCCGTGGGTAGAACTTTCGCGTTTGTGTTGCCCGATGGAACCAAAGTCTGGCTTAACTCGGAAACCACCTTGAGTTACTCGGCCGATTTTGAAAAGCGCAGGCGGGTAGAGTTAAGCGGTGAGGCGTTTTTTGAGGTGATTCGTAACGGCCTCCCCTTTGAAGTGACGGCCGGAGGCAGTAAGGTTTCGGTATTGGGAACGGTTTTTAATCTCTCGGCCTATCCGTCTGCGCCGGTGCAAACGACGTTGGTCGAAGGAAAGGTCGTCGTCAATCATAAAAATCACACGCAGACTCTTTTGCCCGGTCAGCAGGCCGAGATTGTTCCCAACTCTTCCGAAATAATGTTGAAAAACGTGCGGGTAGACCTGTTCACCTCGTGGCGTACGGGAATGCTTGAGTTCCGGAACACTTCATTGGAAGATATTTTGCAGCAGTTTTCCCTTTGGTATGGGGTGAACGTTCGGTATGAAACCTCTTCATTAAAGCAAATCCGATTGGGGGGCAATGTTTTCAAGAACAGGCCTCTCGGTTATTCCCTGGAGCTGATAGAGCGTGTGGCCGACGTGAAATTCTCGAGAGAAGGAAATACGGTGATTGTGAGCGCGATTGCACAATGACGATGTCGTGAAACAAAAAGTATAATTGTCTAATCTAAATAAATCTAAAAATGAAAAGAAGGAAGAAAAACACTCCTTTGTTCTTCGCGGGAAGGAGACTCGCGATGATGCTGGCGTTGCTTTCCGCTTCGTTCCAATTATACGGAGCGGACTGGCAAGACCGGTCGAAGACGGTTACCATTCAGCGCGAAGCCATAACGGTGGAGGAGGCTTTGGAGCAAGTAAGAAATCAGAGCGGAGTTTCTTTGATGTATCAGGAAAGTGCGGTCACTTCGGGAAAGCATTTGCGCCTGACGCTCAAGGGAGCCACATTGCAAGAAGCGTTGGACGTCATTTGCGCGCAGGGTGGCTTATCGTACGAATTGGAAGGAGATTACGTATTGATCAAACGTAAAAAGGAAACGGTTGCCGGAACACAACAAAAGAAAACCATCGTCAGAGGGATAATCACCGATACGGAAGGAGAACCTTTGAGCGGCGCGACCATTCGCGTGTTGGGAGAAAATACCGGCGGCATAGCCGACGCGAACGGACATTACGAAATAGCAATCCATTCGGGGGCTGTGCTTGAGTTTTCTTTTATCGGTTATCAGACACAGCAAGTCCGCATCGGGAAGCAGGAGGTTGTTAACGTGCGGCTCGTGGAAGCCATGCAGGCCTTGAGCGATGTGGTGGTAACCGGATATCAGACCATTTCTAAAGAAAGGGCTACCGGTTCCTTCGACATCGTGGGGCAGAAGAACATTGACAAACCATCGGTTTCGGCGGCTCAACGCTTGGTGGGTATTGTGCCGGGCGTAGCGGCTTCTCAAGACTCGGAGGGAAATGTCAACTTGGTGATTCGCGGTCAAGGGACGCTTGCCAGCAATGCCCGACCGCTATTGGTCGTAGACGGATTTCCCATTGAAGGAGGATTTGAATCCGTCAATCCTAACGATGTCGAAAGCATATCGGTGTTGAAAGACGCGGCGGCCGCATCGATTTGGGGAGCGAGGGCCTCAAACGGAGTGATTGTTGTGACGACCAAAAGCTCAAAGAAAGACAAACGGAAAGGACTGAACGTGGAGTTTTCCGCTCAACTGAAGTTGGGCAACCGTCCCGACGTCGCCTATATGCGCAACACCGCTTCTTCGGAGGAGATGGTGGAATATGAAAAAAGCATTTTCGGAAAATACGGGATTCGTTCTTTGCCTGCTGAAGTTTCGTCTGCCACATTTAACTCTACTTATTTCTATACCTACACTCAGGCCGGAATACTCTATAACCGCTATGCCACGGGACAGATCACAGAGGCAGAGATGAATGGCGGACTGGAACGGCTGAAGAAACAAAACAACCTGAGTCAGATTGAAGAACTGCTTATGCAGCGTCCGGTGTATCAGCAATACAATTTGTCGCTTTCGGGAGCGACGGAACGCATGTCTAATTATGTGTCGTTGCTGTACAGCCATAATGACAGACGCTACAAACGAACCAATGACGACAATTTTCAGTTTAACTATCGAGGAACATCGAATCTGTTGAGTTGGCTCGACCTTAATCTCTCGGGCATGATAGCCTATCAGCATGCCGAATTGTCGGGAATGGGACCGGACGCCAATCTGGCTCCGTATGACATGCTTGTGGATGAAGCGGGTAATTATACCAATTTGAATCATCTGAAGTTTTATACTCCGATGATAGATGCCATGGTTCCCAAGGATAATTTCCCTTATGCCGACTGGAGCTATAATCCCGTTGTGGAGATGCAAAACAGAAACCTGACGGCTCAAAAAATGAACATGCGTTTCCAAAGCGGATTGACATTCAAAATCATCGAAGGACTGACGTTTGACACCAAGTTCCAATATGAACGGATACAATATGATTATCGGAATCTTTACAACGAACAAACTTTCTACGTTCGAAACAAGGTCAATACAAGTAGTGCCTGGAACCGTTCTACCGACCAAGTGACGCCTGCCCTGCCTTCAGGAAGCATATTGGAGCAATCGCGACACGTGATTGACGCCTATAACTTCCGTAATCAGGTGAATTTTGCCCGCGTATTGAAAAATGTGCATGCCGTTAACTTTGTCGGCGGATTGGAAATCAGCCAGAATCAAGCCAAAGAAACAGACTATGCCCCCACGTATGGGTATGATGACGAACAGCTGACCGTAGGCATTTTTCCCAAAGGCACTTTTCAACTGAAAAACTGGTTGGGAAGGGATTTGGAAATTGACTATCTGAACAAGTACGCTCACCGGACGGCGCGTTATTTCTCTGCTTTTGCCAACCTTTCATACACGTTCGACGAACGGTATTCCGTATCGGCCTCATTCCGTACCGATGCTTCCAACTTCATTACCGACGACCCGCAGTATCGCTACTCTCCGTTCTGGTCGGTGGGGATGAGTTGGAACTTGAAGCAAGAGGCTTTCATGAATAGCTTAACCTTTATCGACCATTTGAAGCTCCGCTTTACTTACGGAAGCAATGGAAACGCCAACAGCACCACTTCGGTTGTTCCGCTTATCAAAATGCTGGGATATAACCAGAAAAGCGGAGAGTTGGAAGCTCAAATCTGGAGCAAAGGCAATCCCAATTTGCGCTGGGAACGTACGAATGTGTTCAACTTGGGAGCCGACTTCGATTTGTGGCGAAGTAAATTCTATGGCAAAGTGGACCTCTACTATAAATACGGTAAGGACATTCTTGGCGATGTGGCCATTCCCATGATCAATGGAGGCACTTCGGCAATTTTCAATAATGCAGAAATCAGAAACCGTGGCGTGGAATTTATGATCGGTAGCCGGATGCCGATTTCGGAAGAACTGCAATGGGAAGGCTCTCTTTCTTTTGCATACAACGAGAATCGCATCATGAAGTTGTTCAAGGCTTCGGCTCCTTACTGGATGCTTTCGGGCGAAACTTCGGGTAATTTTCAGGTAGAAGGAAAGCCGCTGAACGCCGTGTATTCTTACGTATATGGCGGAGTGCAGAATGTCGGCACGGCAGATAACCCGCGCATGATGCCGGTCGTAAACCTGAAAGCCGGCGAAGTGATGCCTTTCGGCGGTCAGACGACTTATGATGGTCTTGAGTTCCTGGCCTATCAGGGTACGCGTGTGGCTCCCTATAATCTGGGCATGAACCATACGTTCAGTTATCGGAATCTTAGCCTGTCGTTTATCTTTGTCGGTAAGTTCGGTCATGTTTTCCGCCGCACCGGATTCAATTACGCCGGCCGGGGAGAAACGCCCAACGGACAGTTGCCCGAGGTCATGAACGGCAAAGCTGCCGAAATCGTTCCCATGCCGCTTCAGGATACCGACGAGCTTAGCCAGTGGAGCAGAGCGGGGTATTTGGATTATCTGACCACCAATGCCGGCAACGTCCGCTTGCAAGAACTTTTGCTCTCTTATTCTCTTCCTAAGAAACTGCTGAGTAAATGGAACATGAACCGGTTGACCATCTACTGTCAGGGAAACAACCTGTTTACCATAAAGCATGGTGCGGAAGATCCCGATTATCCGTACGGCAGTTTCCGTTTGCAGCCCAGCTATACGTTAGGTGTCAAATTCGGTTTTTAATCAGCTATGTCGAACAGTATAAATGCCTATTATTATGAAAATATTCGATAAAATACTTCTTGGCCTGTCTGCGGCACTGCTTTGGAGCGCATGCGACAGTTATTTGGAACAGCCTCCTTCAAAGAGCAGCGGGATTCGCATCTCTACGGTGGAAGAACTTGAGGCTTTATTGGCTTACAACAACTTCAACGGAAAAGCACCGCTCGACAACAATATGGCTTCCATCGTGTGCGGCGATTGTTTCGACATCACTGTGCAGTATTATGACAATGGACTCAAAAAACTGTCTACTTTGCCGGAACTCTATCAACTGGCTTGTTGGGAAATGCAGCATACGCAGAATACCAACGAGAAAGTAAGCATGTGGAAGGTGAATTACGAGTCCGTTTATCTGGCCAACCTCGTATTGACCAACGTCGATCAGGTAACGGGCAGTGCCGAAGCCAAGAACACCGTTCGCTGTAAAGCCCACTTGCTGCGTGCCTATAATTACCTCGATCTGGTGCAATATTATTGCATGCCTTACGGAGCCTCTACGCTTCAGGAACCGGGCTTGCCCCTTAAGCGCACGACAGGCTATGAGGAACCTTACGAGCGGGCATCGCTTGAAGACACCTATCGTTTCATCGAAGCCGACGTGTTGGAAGCCGTGAAGCTCGATGCGCCTCTTTACGAAAATGGCGAACGGAAGGCATGGAGAGAAACCGGTGCTTTGGCCAATGCCGTGGCTGCACGTTTCTACCTGCTGAAAGGCGAGTATGCCGAGGCGCGAAAGTATGCCGAAGCCGCTTTGCGGTACGATGATACGCTGCTCGATTTCAGAGATGCAGCCAACCTGTCTCAAGGATTTACGCTTTCATTGTTGCTCGGAAACCTGATTGCAGTTCCCGGTTGGTGGAACGAAACCAACGAACTCGGCAGGTATGCCGCCGAGAAAGAGAGAGCGTTCTATTGGAAGCAGAACTACTATCTGGCGCAAAACATTTGGGGCATACCCAGCGAGAAATTGCTCAACGCCTACGATCAGTCGTATGACTTGCGTTATCGCTATTTCATCATTCCCCAATTTCAGGGAGTCTATTTCTATGGAACCTACGCACTTTCTTTCACCGGAAACGTGCCGGGATACGCCACCTTCAATCACTTCTTCTCCACTGCTCCCAATGTGGCCGAAATGAGACTTATCCGGGCAGAATGCCTGGCCCGTGAAGGAGCGGTCGACGAAGCCATGCGGGCGGTTAACGAATTCAGAGCCTTCCGGATGGCCGGTGATACGCCCTCTGCTTCGCTCAACCTCGTTGCCTCGAGCCAACAAGAGGCTGTGCGGATGGTGTTGGAAGAGCGTATGCGCGAATTTCCTTTCACGTTGCGGTGGAACGACGTGCGTCGCTGCAATTTTAATAGCGACCCCGACGACAATGTTACGGTTACCCGCCGCTTCTATCAAGTCAATGCTTATGGCATCGACTCCGGCAAGGAAGTGGTCTATGAGCTTACGCCTCAATCGCGTACCTATGCCGTGGCTTTGCCGAGCGTGGAAATTGTGTCGGGCGACGGACGCATCGAGCAGAACCGTTACTGACGTAAACGAAATAATTGCCGCAGGCCATCCTGCCTCCCTTGCTTGGGGCGGGTGGCCTGCGCTTGTTTATGTCTCCATTGCCGATTGCCCGAATCTTCCCGAAATGAACCGATGCGAGTTTGATGAGACAGCCGACCGCCCTCTTCGCATCGGTCGCTCTTTTCTGTCGAACAGAATAAGGTCTTCGCATGCCTGAAATTATCCGTTGGTTTGCATCCAAACGAAAAAAACAGACGTTTTCTGAAAATAAAAGCATTTTTCTTTGGTTTATAAAATAAACCGGATTATATTTGTCCCCGAAAAGCAATCGAGATGCGCAGCTCCTTGCTTTTTTTAATCCATATATGGTTTATAAAATAAACTATTTAATTATTAGTAAAAGAAAAAGTTATGGAAGACAAAAAGATTTCGGAGAAAGAGAGTCTGGCACTCATCGCTCACATGATTCAGGAAACGCAGGAACGGTATAGCAAATATGCGGCCTATCCGTTGTTGATTTGGGGATACACCACCGTATTGGTGACTTTGTCGGTTTGGGCATTGTTCCTATGTACCCATTCGTCCCAAATACACTACCTGTGGATAGCGCTTCCTCTCATCGCCTTTCCGCTCACCTTGTTCTGCACGCGGAATGAAAAGAAGGTCGGCGTGAGGAACTACGTCGACCGTGTCATCGGATACATTTGGAAAGTTATCGGCACAGCCGGCGGGGCTTTGTCGGTACTTGCTTTTTTCGTCCGAGAGGTGCAGATTTTGTTTCTCATTGCCTTGTTGATGAGCATCGCCGCCGCATTGGCCGGACTGGTCTCGAAATTCAGGTTTCTGGCCATTTGCGGAGTTGCGGGCATTGCGCTGTCTCTCGTTTTCCCTTTCATCAGCGGGCGTGTTGAGCAATTACCGTTGTTCGCTTTCAATTTTGTTCTGATTATGATTATACCGGGGCACATTCTGCATCGGCAACTGAAACGGTCATGAAAGAATTGAATCCGTTGCTCCACTCGCAGCTTCGGCTGGCGGTGATGTCCATTCTCCTTTCGGTAGACGAAGCTGACTTCGTCTACCTGAAAGAGAAAACCGATTCCACCGCAGGTAATCTCAGCGTGCAAATCGACAAACTGAGCGAGGCCGGCTACATCGAAGTGAAAAAGAGCTTTTGGGGGAAGAAGCCCCGCACAACCTGTCGCATCACTCCTCAAGGCCGGTTGGCCATGGCGGAGTATGTGGAAACGCTGAGAATGTATTTGTCGGGATTGTAAAGAGAAGGTGAAATGCCCGTATGTGTTCGATATACTGATTTCACGGACCGGCTGTGCCGCGCATGATGCGGAAAATCGGGTGCGGATGTGGCAAGTAGTTTGCCCCGCAACATCGTGCGAGCCTTGTTTTTTCGTACATTTGCCGTCACTTTGTCGCCATAGTGACGGCAAATGCACAAGAAAAAGCAAACATGAAGGTTCGGTTTTTAAGTCTGGCGAGCGGAAGCAGCGGTAATTGTTACTATTTGGGAACAGATGCGTACGGCATATTGATAGACGCCGGAATCGGTGCGCGCACCATCAAAAAGATATTGAAAGAACATAACATCCCGTTGGACCACCTGCGTGCCGTATTGGTGACACACGATCATGCCGACCATATCAAAGCCGTCGGGGCCTTGGGCGAGAAACATCATATTCCCATCTATGCCACGAGGCGCGTGCACGAAGGAATCAACAGAAATTACAGCGTGCCGAATACGCTCAATACTTCGGCACGCTATCTGGACAAAGAAATGCCGATAATGCTGGAAGGCTTCCGCATCGAAGCCTTCGAAGTGCCTCATGACGGCACCGACAATGTGGGCTACTGCATCGAAATCGCCGGAAAAACCTTTGCCTTCCTCACCGACCTCGGCGAGATCACTCCCGTGGCCGCGCGTTATGCCTGTAAAGCCAATTACCTGATTCTCGAAGCGAATTACGACGAAGAAATGCTCAGAATGGGACGCTACCCCCTCCATTTGCAAGATCGGATCAGAGGCAAGAAAGGGCACATGAGCAATGCCGATACTGCCGCCTTCCTGTCCGAGAACGTCAACGGACACCTCAGCCACATCTGGCTCTGTCACCTGAGTAAAGACAATAACCACCCCGAACTGGCGTTTAAAACCGTGGAAAGCAAACTGAGGGAAAAAGGCATCGTGGTGGGGAAAGACGTACAACTCCTTCCCCTCAAGCGGAATAGTCCTTCGGAATTATATGAATTTGACTGAAGGGAGAAAAAAAGAAAGCTATTGTTTGGTCAAATAGAACAAAAACTCTACTTTTGCACGCACAATAACAAAAAACAATAAGCACTCTTAGCTCAGTTGGTAGAGCAACTGACTCTTAATCAGTGGGTCCAGGGTTCGAGTCCCTGAGGGTGTACGACAAGAGACCGTCGCGAGACAAAGCGATTCGGTCTCTTTCTTTTTTTATCCTCTTTGAAAGAATGACGGCGAAAACAATCCGTTTTCCCCCGCAAGCGGAATGCTCGACAGGCATACCTTTTCCGGCGAACAGCCGATGATGCATTTTTTCGCACGCTCTGCAACCGGCAACGACCTCATGCACATGCGCCCTCACACAAATAGGTTATTTGTAAAACTATTTTAACCTTTCTCGCGAACTCGGTTTCGGAATCGGTCGGGATTTCGCCCCTCTTCAAAGTCCCTCAGGGAGGGCGTTTCCGAAATGCGTGCATTTGACGTCTGAAATGCACGCACCTGACGTCTGAAATGCACGTGTTTCAGACGTGAAATGCACGCAGTTGTCGCGTGAATTGCACGCGATTCGGAAAGCGAGGAAAAATATGTAAAAAAAAGAGATCGTCGAGTGCGGGATGGAACAGGCGGGTTCAAAAGAAAACAAACCAAAGACCCGGACAAAAAACGGAATTCAAAAACGCCCGAAGACGAGTTTTTACAGAAGAATCAACGAGTTTTGCGCTTGCCGGTTGGCTCTATGCAGGCGAATGAGCCAACTGTTGTAAAGAGTAATTTCTTCTCTTTTTTTGTTTTTTTGTTGAAAAGCATTTACTTTTGACTTTCAGATCGATTAAAATAAACCTTGAAAATTTCTAATGACCTTTCTTGACGAACAACGAAAAAAGAAGTTCGAACAATTCTTTATTGCCACTTTCCCGAAGGTAAAAGCCTTCGCGTGGAAAGTTCTGAAGTCGGAAGAGGACGCCGAAGACATTGCGCAGGATGTATTCGTAAAGCTGTGGAGTACCCCGGAAATCTGGGAAAATCGGGAGACGCGCGATGGCTATGTCTATGCGATGGTTCGTAATCATATATACAATTTTCTCAAGCATAAATCTGTGGAACATACTTACCAAGAGCGTTTGGCGCAAGAAGATTCCTCGGTTTTCGAAGTCGATATTCACGATCAAATGTACGCTGAAGAAATCGGACTGCTTGTTAAGCTGGCCTTGGACGCCATGCCGGAACAACGAAGAAGAGTCTTTGTCATGAGCCGGCAGAAGGGAATGAGCAATCGGGAGATAGCCGACCGGTTTCAACTTTCGGTCCGAACCGTGGAGCGGCACATTTATCTGGCACTCCGGGAATTGAAAAAAATCCTTTTAATCGCCTTTTTTTATATTTCTGTTGAGTAGTCTTTCCCGAACAGTTGTCTTTATGTTATAAGGCAATTATGAATATGAAAGATTACGTTCAGAAAGTGATACGGGCATTTGCCGCTTCCGGGCATGAACAGAAGCTGACCGAGGAAGTGCATCGGTGGTTGGCGGATGAAGAAAGGCATGCAAGCGAAAAAGAAGCGGCCTTGCGCAACCTGTGGGACGAAACGGCGGGAAAAGCGGATGCGTCTACATGGGTTTCCCTTGCCAACGTCTGTGAACGAGTGGGAGTGAAGGAAAAACATGCGACGAAGTCTTATGCTATCCCTCTGCGAAAATTCGGGAAATATGCTGCGGCGGCTGTTGTTCTGCTGGCTGTTTCCGTATCGGGAACCTTCTTTTTGACTAAAAAAATGTATGCGGAAGTGGCCATGATAGAAGAGTTTACTCCCGCAGGCGATATGGAAATCATCGAATTGCCCGACGGGAGCCGGGTACAGACCAATTCCGGAACTTTGTTGCTTTATCCCGAAATCTTTAAAGGGGATACACGTACTGTATACCTGCTGGGAGAGGCGAATTTTAAAGTAAGGAAAAATCCCGATCAGCCGTTTATCGTTAAATCCGGCACGATGTCTGTCACCGCATTGGGCACGGAATTTAACCTGTCTGCCTATCCGGAAAACGACAAAGTGATTGCCACATTGATTCACGGAAAAGTTAAGGTGGACTGTAATCGCGGAGCCGAAAGTTATATCCTGAATCCCGCCCAGCAAGTCGTGTATTGTCCCGCCAACCGGCAGAGCACGCTGGCCGAGGCCGATCTCGAAGACGTGACCGCTTGGCAGCGGGGAATGTTCGTCTTCCGCGGATGTACGATGAAAGAGGTGCTTTCCACATTGGAGCGACGTTATGCCGTTACGTTCCAGTATAACGCAAGCTCTTTCAATGACGATAAATATAATTTCCGTTTTCGCGAGAATTCGGGCATCGAAGATGTCATGTCCATTATTCGGGAAGTTGTGGGAGGATTCACCTTTAAGATGGAAGGAAACACTTGTTACATAATAAAACGATAAAAAAATAGATATAATCTGATTGTTAACCTTTTAATAAAGAATGTGTATGAAAAAAAGTATCCGGAACAAGGATGCCGCCTCGTCCCGGATGTGAAATCGTTTTTTAGCATTGAAACAATATGCTTATTCCGCGAGAAATAAATTATATTATGATCTAACACTAAAAAAGTGCTCTAATCTATGAATTATTATCGATTTAAATCTGTTCTTTTTATGTTTTTTTGCTGTTTCGTGGTGCAGACAGCCATTTTTGCCCAGAGCAACGCCCAAATAACCATAAAAAA
>JBHAEN010000039.1:0-9709 GCA_041855645.1 Bacteroides sp.
ACTCCCGGTTATTAAACCCACATAACCGTTCCGTTAAAAGGCGTGGCCAACGAAGTGCCACGCCTTTTTTATGCTTGATCTTCCGGCCTTCCCTATTTGTTTTCCTCCGGCCATTGCCTAACTTTGCCCCAAAACACAAGAAATGAAAAAGAATCGGTTTATATCTCTGTCATTCTGCATGTGCTCCGTCACAATCGCGGCACAGCAGACGTCTGTCCCCGGCACGCTCGACTCCGTCTTCGCGCCCGTCCGTGTCTCGTCCGTTCCGTCCGATGCTTACATCGGCCTGTCCATGCTCGAAAACGGAGAAATCAGGCATTACAATTACGGCGAACAGGCCGATCCGGGCACATTCTATTTGATGAGTACGGACAAGGGTCTGACATGGAAGAAAGTAAATTACGCCCGCGACATGGTGTTCGCCGACCGACGCAGCCCCGTCAGCAACGAATACATACGCCTTACCAACATGGGCGATATGGGCGTGTATTGCATACGTACGCAAGGCGGCATCAAAGGCAACCGAACATTGACCAAGGTGGCCGACACCCGTTCCATCATGTTGAAACCGCCCGTATTTATCCGCGGCGGTAAACGAATCGTGGTAGCCGGACACGGCGATGTCAGTCCGAAAGGATGCTACACCTACGTTTCGGACGACGACGGATCGACTTGGCAACGTTCCAACATCGTGACCGCCCCCGATCACGAAGCGGGAGGATTCCACCAAGGCAGGCGATGGAATCACGGAGCCGTGGAACCGACCGTCATCGAACTGAACGACGGCAGGCTGTGGATGCTTATGCGGACGGCACAAGACAGGCATTACGAATCATTCTCCACCGACGGAGGACTGACGTGGGACGAGTCGCGTCCCTCGATGTTTTACGGAACCATCACCATGCCCACATTGGGACGTCTGGCCGACGGCAGGCTGATCTTCTTTTGGTGCAACACCACTCCCTTGCCCGAAATGCCGACGGCTACGGGAGTGTGGGACGACGTTTTCACGAATAGGGACGCCACACACGTGGCCGTTTCCGAGGACGACGGAAAAACGTGGATAGGCTTCCGGGAACTCCGCCTGAACCCTAACCGGAACGACAAAGATTATGCAAGCAATGCCACGGGCGTAGACCGCAGCGTGCATCAGGCACAGTTCGTGGAAGTGGAACCCGGTAAAATACTGGTCGCCACGGGTCAGCACGCTTTGTTGCGTGCCATGTATTTGTTCGATGTGCGCTGGCTGTACGAAAAAGAGCGAAGCCACGACTTCACCGACGGATTGGAGCAATGGAGCGTGTTCAACTATGTCAAAGGCATCAAAGGGCACTGCGCTTACGACCGCATTGCGGGTTGCGAGGTGGTAGACAATCCCGAAAAGCCCGGCAAACGAATGCTTCACCTGCGCTACCTGCCGGACAGCACGCTCGTCGGCGACACCCGCGGAGCCGTATGGAACTTCCCCGCCATGACGAGGGGACGCTTCACCGCACAGCTAAAAATCTCCGAAGGAACGGACAATGTTTTCCTGCTGCTCAACGACCGATGGATGAATCCGTCCGATACCGTAGCCCGCCACGAATGTATCTACGAACTGAAACTCGACCGAAGGCAGTTGGGCATACGCGATGACCGAGAACACAGCTTGTCCGTGGAATGGGATACGAAGAAGCCCGACGCGTCCGCCCGGGTTTACGTCAACGGAAAACGAAGTCGGCTCCGCATCCCGATGAAAAATTCCGCTCCGTCGGGTATCAGCTATGTGCATTTCATCGCCGTCCCCTCATCCAAAGACAACCAAGGCATCTACCTCCAGTCGGTAAAAGCCGCCGCAAAGCCGGCCGATACGCGAAGCGTGGCAAGCCCGAAATGATCTATCTCCTCCAAGCCAAAAACCATCACAATTCTTTACGTCTTATTCCCGTTTCGAGAAACATGCGATCCTAACGCGTCAAACACGCGCATTTCAGACCTGAACATCGCACATTTCAGGTCTGAAATGCGCGTGTTTGACGTGTGAAGTGGCCGCTGTCATCAAACAGCTTCATCAATTACAGTGAATCAACACTTTACAATTTTTCCTTTGGGGGATTTCGAGTTGCATTTTCGCAACGAACGGAAAGTAAATTATCCGCACATATCAAAGAGAGAGTCGCACCGAAAATTCCGTTGATGACACCCTCCTTCATCGCATCGGTTTTTAAACCCGTGCCCTGCAAACCGAAAGCGTTCTTCATAAACTTTGACCTGAACGCTTTCGGTTTTTCATTTTATAGTTATCTTTGTTCCCGATTCTTCGGATAAATTAAAATCCGTATCCGTTCTTTAAAGTAATTCGATATCGAAGCCTGCGCGGCCTCCGATGCATTGCTCTTCTTTCGGATAGTCAAGAAATAACATACCACAATTCAGTAAAAGCAATATGAACAATTCTTTTTTCAGCAGGTTCACACCCAAAGAACCGAAATTCTTTCCTCTCTTGAAGAGTCTGTCCGAAGTAGCCAATCAATCGGCAACCGAGTTAATTCATTGCGTGGCCGACAATAATCCCGAAGCCCATCGACACATCCGGGACCTGGAGCATGAAGGCGACCGAATCATCGAAAAGATTTATTACGAACTGAACGACACGTTCATCACCCCCTTCGATCGGGAAGACATCAACAATTTGGCCAATCGTCTGGACGACGTGACCGACCAAATATACGGTTGCACCAAACGAATCACCTACTACAAGCCCAAGCAAATGCCCGAAGCCGCCCTGCGCATCGCACAAATGATAAAAGAAGGCTGCGAATGCATGCTCGATGCGGTCGACAAGCTCGCTTCACTGAAGAAAAACGCCGGCGAAATCGAGAAACTCTGCAAACATCTGCACGAAATCGAGAGCAATGCCGACGAAGTGTTCCAAAACTTCACCATCGAACTATTCGAAAAGAATACCGACGCCATCGAAATCATCAAGCTCAAAGAAATCGTCAACGTGCTCGAAGGCATTACCGACGAAATCGATCATGTGGGCAAAACCATCAAAACCATTATTGTAAAATACGCCTGAGCGCAGGCCGAATCATAGCCCCACACCGTAACATCATGCTGACTTTATTGATTATCATAATCCTGCTCGCCCTTATCTTCGACTTCATCAACGGGTTTCACGATGCGGCGAACTCCATTGCCACGATTGTATCCACAAGAGTGCTCACCCCTTTGCAAGCCGTTGTCTGGGCGGCGTTCTTCAATTTCGTCGCCTTTTTCATCTCGAAATACATCATCGGCGAGTTCGGCATAGCCAACACCGTATCGAAAACCGTGGTCGAAGACTTTCTCGTGGGAGCCGTCGCCCTGAAGGTGATCTTTTCCGGAATACTGGCCGCCATCGTATGGAACCTGCTGACGTGGTGGCTGGGCATCCCCTCCTCTTCCTCACACACGCTGATCGGCGGTTTTGCCGGCGCGGCGGTTTCGGCATGGGGATGGAACGCCGTACACGGCGCGGTCGTATTGAAGATAGCCGCTTTCATTTTCGTGGCTCCCTTGGTGGGCATGTTTATGGCCACAATTCTGGCCATCCTGACCGAACACCTGTGCAAACGACAGAACCCGCATAAGGCCAACCAGTGGTTCAAACGTCTGCAATTGGTTTCTTCGGCACTGTTCAGCATCGGCCACGGGATGAACGATTCGCAGAAAGTGATGGGCATCATCGCCGCCGCCATGATAGCAGGCCATTCGCTGGGACTTCCGGGAGGAATCAATTCGATTGGCGACCTGCCCAACTGGGTTCCCATCACTTGCTTCACCGTCATTTCGCTGGGAACGATGAGCGGCGGCTGGAAGATTGTCAAAACGATGGGAACCAAAATAACCAAAGTGAATGCCTTCGAGGGAGTGGTCGCCGAAACGGCGGGTGCCCTCACGCTGTATATGACCGAGATAGTGAAGATACCGGTTTCCACAACCCATACCATCACGGGCGCCATCATCGGCGTGGGAGCCACCAAACGGCTGTCCGCCGTGCGCTGGGGCGTAACCCGGAGTTTGCTCGTGGCGTGGATACTGACCATTCCCGTGAGTGCCTTGCTTGCCGGAATCATCTTCCAAATCGTCAATTTGTTCTGACCCGCGCCCGCGTTTGCACGCCTCGTCGGCAGACTCTTTTGTAGATAATGACTGTTTAATCCGTAAATCGTAGCCTTTATGAAGCAAAATCTTTTGAAAGAAATCGAACAGGGAAGTAAAAGCGCTCTCCAGAAGAAGAAGATCATCACGCATTATATATATAATGGCAGTTCGACGATTACCGATCTCGCCAAGGAAATGGACTTGAGCATCCCCACCGTTACGAAGTTCATCAGCGAAATGTGCGAAGACGGCTACCTCCACGAATACGGCAAACTGGAAACCGGAGGCGGCGGCCGTCATCCCAGCCTGTATGGTCTAAATCCGGAGTCGGGCTACTTTATCGGAGTCGACATCAAACGCGCGGCCGTGAACATCGGCATGATGAACTTCAAGGGCGAAATGATGGAACTGGACATGAACATTCCTTACGCGTTTGAAAACACCCCCCAAGCATTGGAGGAACTTTGCGTGTTGATTTTGAACTTCATCGACAAACTTCAGGTCGACAAGTCGAAGATTTTCGACATCAACATCAATATATCGGGACGCATCAACTCCGAATTGGGATACAGTTTCAGCATATTCAACTTTGAAGAACGCCCGCTTGCCGACATACTCAGCGAAAGGTTGGGCCATAGAGTTTCGGTGGACAACGACACCCGCGCCATGACCTACGGTGAATACTTGCAAGGATGCGTCAAAGGAGAAAAGAATGTCATCTTCGTCAACATCAGTTGGGGACTCGGCATAGGCATCATCATAGACGGACGCGTGTACACAGGCAAGTCCGGTTTCTCGGGAGAATTCGGGCACATCAGTGCCTACGACAACGAAATCATGTGTCATTGCGGAAAGAAAGGATGCCTGGAAACGGAAGCCTCCGGTTCGGCCTTACATCGGGTGCTACTTTCGCGCATCGCCAAAGGCGAAACCTCCATCCTTTCCGACCGGGTAAAGAAAAACACTCCGTTGCATCTTAACGAAATCATTGCGGCCATAGAACGCGAAGATTTGCTCTGCATCGAAATCGTGGAAGACATAGGGCAGAAACTGGGCAAGCACATCGCCGGACTCATCAACATCTTCAACCCGGAACTGGTGGTCATCGGTGGTACGCTTTCACTGACGGGCGACTACATCATCCAACCCATCAAGACGGCCATACGAAAATACTCGTTGAATCTCGTCAACAAAGACTCGACGATAGCATTGTCCCGGCTGCGCGAAAAGGCCGGAGTGACGGGTGCGTGCATGCTGGCCCGTAGCCGAATGTTCGAGAACTAATCCGCCATCATTTGATACGACATACGGGAAAATGTCCTACTTTTGCGATTCAATAATCAAAAAATCATCGGGAAATGACAGACCATAACAACGAAGCCACCGCAAACGTGAAGAAAAGTCTCAACTTCATAGAACAAGCCGTAGAGAAAGATCTGCGGGAAGGTAAAAACATGGGTAGAGTACAAACGCGATTCCCGCCGGAGCCGAACGGCTACCTTCACATCGGTCATGCGAAAGCGATTTGCCTTGACTTCGGGATTGCTCAGAAATACGGCGGTGTATGCAACCTCCGCTTCGACGACACCAACCCGACAAAGGAAGATGTGGAATATGTGGAAGCCATCAAACAAGACATCGAGTGGCTCGGATACCGATGGGGAGCCGAATACTATGCCTCCGACTACTTTCCTCAACTGTGGGACTTTGCCGTAAACCTCATTCTCGAAGGAAAGGCCTACATCGACGAACAAACCTCCGAACAGATTGCGCAACAGAAAGGAACACCGACACAAGCCGGAACCGAAAGCCCTTATCGCAATCGTCCCGTAGAAGAAAGTCTCGAACTTTTTAAGCGGATGAACAGCGGCGAAATAGAAGAAGGCGAAATGGTGTTGCGCGCACGCATTGACATGGCCAGTCCGAACATGCATTTCCGCGACCCCATCATATACCGAGTCGTGAAGCATCCGCACCACCGTACGGGAACGACATGGAAAGCCTATCCCATGTATGATTTCGCCCACGGACAAAGCGATTATTTTGAAGGAGTCACCCACTCCCTGTGTACTTTGGAGTTTGTTCCGCACCGCCCGCTCTACGATCTTTTCATCGACTGGCTCAAGAAAGGAAAAGACCTTGACGACAACCGCCCGCGGCAGACGGAGTTCAATAAGTTAAACCTCAGCTATACGTTGATGAGCAAACGCAATCTGCTCATGCTGGTGCAGGAAGGACTTGTGAGCGGATGGGACGACCCCCGCATGCCCACCATCTGCGGATTCCGCAGACGCGGTTATTCTCCCGAGTCCATACACGGTTTCATCGACAAAATAGGATACACCACCTACGATGCCCTGAACGACATCGCCCTGCTCGAGAGTGCCGTTCGCGACGATCTCAACAGCCGGGCTGTTCGCGTGTCGGCCGTGCTCGATCCGGTGAAACTCATCATCACCAACTATCCCGAAGGCCGGGTAGAACAGATGGAAGCCGTCAACAATCCCGAAGATCCGTCGGCAGGCAGCCACACCATCGCTTTCGACCGGGAACTTTGGATCGAACGAGACGACTTCATGGAAGATGCGCCCAAGAAATACTTCCGCATGACCCCCGGACAAGAAGTCCGCCTGAAGAACGCATATATAGTCAAATGCACCGGATGCAAGAAAGATGACGAAGGAAAGGTCGTCGAAATCTATTGCGAATACGACCCCGACACGAAAAGCGGCATGCCCGACGCCAATAGAAAGGTAAAGGGTACGTTACACTGGGTGAGTTGCGCACACAATCTGCCCGCTGAAGTCCGTCTATACGACAGACTGTGGAGAGTGGAAAACCCGCGCGACGAACTGTCCGCCCTCCGGCAAGCCAACGGCTGCGACACCTTGCAGGCCATGCGCGAACTGATCAACCCCGACTCCTTAAAAGTACTCACCAAGTGCTACGTCGAGCCCTTTGCCGGAACGCTGCCTGCCATGTCCTATCTGCAGTTTCAGCGCATCGGCTACTTTAACATAGACCCGACATCGACTCCAGAACATCCGGTGTTCAACAGAACCGTAGGACTCAAAGACACATGGAGTAAGATAAACAAATAACAAAAGTATGGGAAGAAAAGATCCCTCCATGGCAAACGAAGGGATAAAAACGCTCGTTTCAGCCTATGAACAAGACAAGGCCGAAGGGAAATCGCGCTATTGGGACGGTGACGAGCTGGCCGACATCACGGCACATTACGCAATCGACCGCCGGTATGCCGAAGCTCAGGAAGTCATCAACTACGGATTGCGTTTGCATCCTCATCATACGCTATTGCTCATTGAACAAGCTTATCTCTACATCGACACTTCGCAGCTTCAAGCCGCACAACTCATTGCGGAAACCATAGCCGATCAAACCGATGCCGAAGTCATCATGCTCAAGGCCGAAATTCTGCTGCACATGGGGCTGGTCGACGAAGCCGGACGAATGCTCGAATCCCTTGGTGAGGACGACGATATGGAAATCATCATTTCCGTATGCTACCTTTACATGGACATGGGCTACGAAGAACTTGCCTATCAATGGCTGAAGAAAGGCGAATCCCGTTATGCTCATTCGGAACGTTACATGGCTGTCATGGCCGATTACCTGCTCAACAGCCGGCAACCGGATAAAGGCATAGAACAGTTCGAACGACTCATCGACGTCGACCCCTACAACTCATCCTATTGGATGGGATTGGCCAAATGCCGCTTTCTTCAGGACGACTACGCCGCCACGATGGAAGCTTGCGACTTTGCTCTTGCGGCCAATGAAAATGAAGGCGAAGCCTATACGTACCGCGCTCACTGTCTTTCTCAACTGGACAATCAAGAAGCAGCCATTGTCGAATACAAACGTGCCATCAAGCACAAAGGAATGCTTCCCGAAGTGGGATTCTTCTTTATCGGCAACATCCATATCATCGCCGAACGATGGGAAGAAGCCATACAGGCTTTCGATGAGGTTATTCTTCTCACCCGACAGCAGTCCGACAACGAACAATCCTCCCTTCTTCTGGCCGATGCCTACGCGCAAAAGGCCGTTGTTCTGACCCAACTCGGGGATTTCGATCAAGCGCATGAACTGTGTGACCGGGCGCGCCTTATCGAACCCGGCGAAACACATTTCGACTTGGTGGAAGGTAGCACGTATCTGGCCGACGGAAAACTTGCCGAAGCCATGGCCTTGTTTTTCAAAGCACTGAGCAATGGCAAAGATACGGAAACCTACTACACCGTGGCTTCTTACTTGTTGGAATACGGCTATGTAAAAGAGGCTCTACCCTACTTCCGCGAGATTTACGCCGAAGACCCCGCTTATAAAGACGTGTCCGAAAAGATTCGGCTCATCTCCATCATGCTTGGGCAGGTCAATGAATTTTTCTTTTATAACAATCTCTCTCCCCGTCCTTTCGGAAGAGAAGCTATCATCGACTTCATGAATCATCCGGCTTACGCCGACGAGATTGCCAAAGCCGCTCTGAAGGAAATCCTGAAGCGCATGTCATAATCTTCGTTTCAAAAACATCATCAATCCATATCAATCAATTTCATACTCATTATGGGAGAATTTATCCAATGGTGTCTGGATCACCTCAACTACTGGACAATCACTTTACTCATGACCATCGAGAGTTCCTTCATCCCCTTTCCCTCGGAAATTGTGGTCCCGCCGGCCGCTTACAAAGCGGCGGTGGGTAAAGATCTGAACGTCTATCTCGTCGTTCTGTTCGCAACCATAGGGGCCAACCTCGGCGCATTGATCAACTACTACCTTGCCAAATGGCTGGGACGTCCTCTTGTCTATCGTTTTGCCAACAGCCGCCTCGGGCACATGTTGCTCATCGACGAGCAAAAAGTGCAGCATGCCGAAAACTATTTCGACCGCCATGGCGCATTGTCCACATTCATCGGCCGACTCATTCCCGCCGTGCGCCAATTGATCTCCATACCTGCCGGACTGGCTCGCATGAAGCTGTCTACTTTTTTGATTTACACAACAATAGGTGCCGGAATTTGGAACATCATACTTGCCGCCATAGGATACAGTTTATCATCTGTTGTCAAGAGCGAGCAAGAACTCATGGAGAAAGTGAACGAATACAGCAGTGAAATCGGCTACGTATTCATTGCCGTCGGCGTGCTGGTCATCGCTTATCTTGTCTACAAAGGGATGAGGAAGAAAAAGAACCGGGCATAACTCCGTTTGAATCGCATGCTCCGGCAGAGTGTGGCGATTTGCCTAAAGCCCGAACTCTTCGCGAAAATCATTTCTTAACCTTACGATATTCGGAATCTTTGAAGCAGAGTTTCAGATTAAACAAAACACCCCGGACAGATAACCAATAAGGTTTCTGTTCGGGGTTCTTTTATGGCTTTTGTCCGATGCTGTATTCCTCGATGCCTCGATTATGCTTTCGAAGGAAAGTATGTGTCCGGTGTGCAAACTGCTCCATGCCGTGGCGGGCGGAAACGGCAAGAGAATCGGATGGGAAATCCACAGGCAGAATATAGTAGTTCTTCTTTCCGGTCTGTACCGGACGTCCTGTCCAGAC
>JBHAEN010000040.1:0-5571 GCA_041855645.1 Bacteroides sp.
CCGGATAGGTGAGCCAGTCGTGCGAATGAATGATGTCGAACTGTTGCTGACGGGCCACCACACCCGCCACAATGGAATAGTTGTTGATTTCCTCGTGCAGATTTTCCGGATAGCGGCCGGAAAACTCGATGCAGCCGAGGTCGTTCGTATGCAGATAACCGAAGTCGGCATAAATGTGGTCGCGCAGGTCGTAATAGAGTTGAGGATCCATGTAGCCTCCCACACGCCCCTGCAAATACTCCCACGACACGTTGCGCCAAACCACGGGAGTGCTGTTCATCCCGATGATTTTCAGGAAACTCTGATCTTCATCGCCCCAAGGCTTGGGGATGCAGAAAGTGATTTCCATGTCTTCCTGCTCGGACATGCCTTTTGTCAATCCGTAGCTGGCCGTTCCCAAACCGCCCAAGATATGAGGGGGAAATTCCCATCCAAACATTAATACTTTCATCTTCATTCCTCCTCTTTTTGGTAATACTTGGAAAGTACATTGAGAATACGCAACACTTCGGCCACGTTCATGGCGAACGACACGGCTCCCCGTCCCTTAAACGGCGGATTGCCGTCGAAGAGTTCGGGCAGGGAACCGATGCAGTGAATGGTCAGTTCGTCTTCGAGCCCGATGAGGTGACGTTCCACGAAGGAAAGCCCGCTCATTTTGTAGATGCGCAGATAGGCTTCCATGTAGAAACTCAACAGCCACGGCCAGGCCGTTCCCTGATGGTAGGCACGGTCGCGTTCGTACTGTGCACCCACGTAGTTGGGGTTGTAGCCGCCGCTCTTCGGACTCAGGGTGCGGAGCCCTTTGGGGGTGAGCAGTTCTTTGGTGGCGATGTCGACAATTTGTTTTTTCTGAACCCTGTCCAACGGCGAGTAATCGAAAGCCGCGGCGAAAATCATGTTCGGCCTCACGCTCCAGTCCATCATGTTTCCGTCCACATAGTCGAGCAGATAGCCGTATTCGTTGCGAAACACTTCGACAAAAGAACGTCCGGTCAGAAGGGCTTGCGCTTCGAGCAGGTCGGCCGTCGCGTGGTCGTCCCCTTCGCGCTGCAAGTCGGCCACGAATCGGAGCGCGTTGTACCAAAGGGCGTTGAATTCCACAAGATAGCCCGTCCGGGGAATGACGGGACGCCCTTCGGAGGTGGAGTTCATCCACGAAACGGCTTTGTTCGTTCCGTTGGAATAGAGCAGGCCGTTGTCGTGCAAGAACAGGTTGTCGTGCTTTCCGCCCCGGATAAATTCGATCATCCTGAGCAGTAAGGCTCCGTAGCGTTCGCGACAACGCTCGCGCGAGATCATTTTGGCATATTGCTGCAAGGCCCACACAGCCCACAACATCACGTCGGGGTGTTCCATTTCGTATATCTTGCACGCCACGGGCGATTCGTCCATGTAGGCCGTCAGTGCCTTTGCGGCGGTGTTCATCACGTCTTCAAACTCTTCGGGCTCGTCGATGGCCAGAGTCAGTCCCGGGAGGGCGATGAAGAGGTCGCGCGCACGGCATTTGAACCACGGATAGCCCGCCAGTATGTAATGTTCGCCCTCTTGACGGTTGTGAAACTGGTGGGCTGAGTTTTTCAGGCAGTGATAAAAACTGTCGCGGGGTGTCCGGTCGGCCACTTCCGACTCGAACGCCTGTTTCAGCCGGCGCGGCGAGATTTCGGCGATGCCTCCCGAAAAGATAACGCTTTCTCCCTTCTTCATGTCCACCTCGAAATAGCCGGGGACGTAGAGGTCTTCGTTGAAATCGTATCCGCGCTCCTGTTCTTTGGGGTATTCGATGCCCCGATACCAATCGGGCTGATAATGAAATTCGCACTTTTTGTTGAGCTGCATGAAGAGTTCGGGGTAGCCGGGATACATACAGGTCGCGATGCCGTTCTCCACTTCCCGGTAGCTCCGATCGGCCTGAGCGTTCTCGTGCGTATATTCGCGCACGCTGCGGAAGGCGAGAAACGGGCGCAGGCGGAGCGTTGCCGGCTGGTTGGCGTCGAGCAGGGTATAGCGTATCAGGATGCGGTTTTCGTGATGCACGAAGATTTTTTCCTTGCGCAACACCACACCGCCCACGCGATAGGTCGTAGCGGGGATGTGTTCACAATCGAACTCCCGGATGTATTTGTGACCGTTAGGACTGAAATTGTCACCTTGATACTTGTGGAGCCCCAGATTGAATTCCGCCCCATGCTGAACCACCGTCTCGTCGAGCGAGGAGATGAGCACATGATTCTCGTCGTCCAATCCGGGCACGGGGATCACCAGCAAGCCGTGATACTTGCGCGTGTTACAGTCGACAATCGTCGTACAGTGATAGGCCCCCGACTGATTGGTCCGCAGAATCTCTCGCTGGAGCGATTCCTCCAGATTGGTCATCAGGGTTTTATCAAATCGTAAATAACTCATAGCTTTCCTTTCATTTAAAGTTAATACCGGTTCTTCTGACCTGCAATTACTTATTACCGATTCAGTATGTGCCAAATGTAGCAAGAAGAAAGAAGAAATCAAACACAAAAGTTCATTTTCTTTCATTGTTTTCCGATAAAATGATTGCTTTCGGGCATTGTTTGGTGATATTGGGCAAAAAAACAAAATCAAACGGGCGGAACAGAAGCTCCAACAGGCATGCCGTTGCAAATGGCTTTCCAAAATCGGTACCTTTGCCCGACCGGTCAGGCATTATAAAATATACCGGATTCCGGAACGGATGAAGAAGAAAAAAATAAGCTGATTAAACCCGTATGAGAGAAAAAGCCCGGTTTATGGGAGTGACTCCGCCTGTCCCATTTCTCGCCCCGACGTTCTCTTTTCTTTACACGATTTTCCCGGTTTTCCGAAATGCGCGCAATTCGCGCGTCAAGTGCGTGCATTTGACTTCTGAAACACGTGCATTTCAGACGTCAGGTGCGTGCATTTCAGACGTCAAGTGCACGCATTTCGGAAAGCCCCATGGGAAGGGGCTTTCGAGAGGGACGAAATCCCGGCCGGTTCCGAAACCGACTTCGCGAAAAAGAGTGAAAGAATTTTACAAATTACAAGCCCCATAAAACGAGGAGAAAGTTCCATCAACCAGCGGCATACAAAAAAAGGCATCCTTCTGCGGATACCTTTCTTTGTTTCTGCCGGGAAAAAGCGTTCAAGCCCCGATCAGCGACATCAGATTCTCCATGAAGATGCCGACGGAAACGGCCATCAGAATAATGCCGAACAGCTTACGCATTATATATATGCCTGCCTTGCCGATGATACGTTCCACGAATTCCGTCATTCTGACCACGATGTAAACCCATACCATGTTCAACGCCAGTGCAATGACGATGTTGATACTCGCACACTGCGCTTTCAGCGTGAGCAAAGTGGTGAATGTGGCTGCACCCGCCAGCAACGGGAATACGAGCGGAACCAGCGTGGCCGATTTCACCGGGCCCTGGTATTTGAAGATTTCCACGTCGGTTATCATTTCCAACGCCATCAGCAAGATGATCAATGCGCCGGCCACGGCGAAAGCGTGGATGTCGACATTGAAAACCCGCAGGATCGCATCGCCCGCATAAAAGAAACCCAGCAACATGGCAAAAGCAATGAGAGTGGCCTTAAATGCGCTCACACCCAGACCTTTTTCTTTAAGGCCGATGATGATGGGAATAGATCCTAAAATATCTATTACCAGAAAAAGCGCAATAAAAGCAGTCACTATCTGCTGCCAGTCAAATCCTTGAAACATATATCCTCCTTTTTTTGTGCAAATATAATCTATTTTTATGCGTCCAAACGAAAAAAAAACGAAAAGAAAATGCCGTTTTAGAACCTCTAATCGTTTAATGACTAAATTTGAGCGCAACAACTTAGAAACCACAAGTATGAACACCATGTTTTCAACAATCCTTCAGTTACCTCTGTTCCAAGGTATTTCCCGGGAAGATTTCTCGGAAATTCTGGACAAGGTTAAACTGCACTTCGTCAAATACAAGCCGGGAGAGTTTATCGCCCGCAGCGGCGAACCGTGCAACCAACTCTGTTTCGTCCTGCAAGGCACATGTACACTCGTCGCTTCCACCGAGAGCAACTTCTATACCGTTTGCGAACAGATTGAGGCCCCCTATCTGCTGGAGCCGCAGTCGCTGTTCGGAATGAACGTTTGCTACGCATCGTCCTACCGCGCACTCACCGAAGTACACACCGTGAGCATCGGCAAGAACACCGTCGTGAACGATTTGCTCAAATATGAAATCTTCCGCCTCAACTACCTGAACATCCTTAGCAGTCGCGCGCAGAACTACTACGCCCGCCTGTGGGAGCATCCGGAGAAGTCGCTGCGCGACCGCCTCATCCACTTCTTCGTGCAGCGTTGTGAGAAGCCGCAAGGCGAAAAACTCTTCAAAGCCAAGATGGAAGACCTCGCTTTGTACATGAGCACCACCCGGCTCAACGTTTCGCGCACGCTGAACGAACTGCAAAGCGAAGGCCTGATCGAACTGCGCCGCAGCGAAGTCCTGATACCGGACATCGAGAAGCTCAGGGCATAACCTTTCTTTTTTTCTCCATTCGGAGAACAGGATCTCAGGGAGGATGTCGAAGCCTGCCGGGATCGATTTTTCAAACGCGGATTACGCGGATTTCACGTTTTCTATCATCATCGGTCCGTGAAGTCCGCGTAATTCGCATTTGTATTTCACGGCATCGACTTCGCACAGCCCGACGGCCCATGCCGGGGAGACGGAAGAAACGCGAAATCCCCCCGCACGGAAGATTCAGCCTTCGCCCCTCAAGGCTTCGGCCAAGCGGCGGCAAGCGGGACGGTCGGTCTTTCCGTTCTCCGTGCGGGGGATTTCCCGCACGGCAAACAAGTGGCGAGGAAGGTGATAGGCAGGCAGCAGAGCGGCAAGACGATCGGGCGAAACGGGCAGGACGCCGGCCGTTTCGACGAGCAGCGTCACGGCTTCGCCCAACCGTTCGTCGGGCACGGAAGTGATGACGAAGGGAAGCTCGATGAGCGGTTGCAGCATCTTTTCCAGCGTTTCGGCCTGAATCTTGAGGCCGCCGCTGTTGATTACATTGTCTTTCCGCCCCACGACGAGGAAACTGCCGTCGGGGAAGATGCGGGCTATGTCGCGGGTGTGCAGCACGTCGTCGCACAGCAACGGGGCATCGATGATGAGCGTGTCGTCGTCCGGACAAAGCGAAAGGCGGACGGAGGCGAAAGGACGGTAACGGTCGGAAGCCGAGGGACCGTTCAGCCGGCGCAGAGCGATGTGCGACAGGGTTTCGGTCATTCCGTAGGTGGAGTAAACGGCTCCCGGAAGGTCGTGCACGCGCCGTTCGAGCCGCTCGTCGATGGCTCCTCCGCCGATAATCAGGATGTCCACCCGCTTCAGCCGGTCGCATTCGTGCGGCACGGCAAGGCTGTTATGCACCTGCAACGGGACCATTGCGGCGAAACGGACGGGAACGTCAAGACCCGACAGCGGATGTCCGGAGGCTTCGCGCACCACAAGGTTCAACCCGCAGACCAACGCACGGACAACCATCATCATGGCTCCGATGTACCGTAGATTCATGCAGAGCAGGGCG
>JBHAEN010000041.1:0-9212 GCA_041855645.1 Bacteroides sp.
AAGACGGTGCGCATCAGCACGAACTACCGCATCGACGACTCGGCCGAGAACATCGACTCGGAAATCGAGGCCTATCTGTACGAGTCGCTGAAACCGCTGCTCACCCAAAACATCTCGCTCGAAACATTCATCGACCGCGACAATCACACGGGAGGCAGTATCATCAGCTCTCAGAAAGTGGGTCCGAGCATTGCGGACGACATCAAGACAGGCGCCATCTGGTCGGTGACGCTGGCCCTGCTGGCCATCGGCCTCTACATCCTCATCCGCTTCCGCAACATCGCTTACAGCGTGGGTTCGGTAGTGGCGCTTACCAGCGACACCATCATGATCATCGGAGCCTACTCCATGTTGTGGGGCATCGTGCCGTTCTCGCTCGAAATCGACCAGACGTTTATCGGTGCCATCCTGACGGCCATCGGTTACTCCATCAACGATAAGGTGGTTATCTTCGACCGTGTGCGCGAGTTCTTCGGACTCTATCCGAAACGCGACAAGTATCAGCTGTTCAACGACTCGCTGAACACCACGCTGGCACGTACCGTCAACACCTCGTTCAGTACGCTGCTCGTGTTGCTGTGCATCTTCATTCTCGGCGGCGATTCCATCCGCAGCTTCGCTTTCGCGATGATTCTCGGTGTGATCGTCGGCACGTTCTCGTCGCTGTTCGTTGCTTCACCCATTGCATACCTGATGATGAAAGGTAAGAAAGAAGAAGCATAACCCTTGAATAGACCGAATCGCAATCTTTCTCTCCAAAGATCGGGAAAGATTGCGATTCTCTATATAATCCAAAAACCTAAACCCAACCGATTTATGACTCTCTCAAACCCCATTTTTCTCCCCCTCCCCCTCCTCATAACCTCCCCCGGTTATCGCATGGCAGACAAAGCATAACACACGCATTTTATTATTACATGTTGTCATCATCTCCGCATGAGGAAAGATGATGCGCAATTTCTTTTTATTCATTTAATCAAAACCTAAACATGAAAAGTTTGACTAAGAACTTAATGTTCCTGTTACTACTTATTTGGACAACAGGATGTGGAAACCAAACAGCGGAAGAAGTTCCGACAGTTGAATTAAAAGTAGAGAAACAACAAATCTCCCTGGAGAAAGGAACAAGGCAAAGCATACGGATCCTTTCGGGAAACGGAGAATACCGCATTACCGTCGACGAAAAAGGGAAAGACATTGCTTCGGCCGCTTTAACCGCCACGCAAAAAGCCATAGAAGTGGAAGGCCTGAACAAAGGACAAACGACGATAACCGTAGCAGACCGGAAAGAAAGAGCCGTTCAGATTGAAGTAAACGTCTACAACCCGGCCGAAGTCAATCTGGACAAGCACACCATTTCCGTGGAAGCGGGAAAGAAAGAAACCGTCAACATTTTGTCGGGCAATCAGGATTACGACATCAAGCTGGAAGGCGACGGAGTGGCTAAAGCCTCATTGACCCCGGATCAAAAAAACATCGAGATAGCAGGCCTTGCTCCCGGAAAGGCCACAATGACCATCACCGACAAAAAGTCGGGCACTAAAGCCGTGCTTGAAATAACCGTGTTTGAGTGGAAAGCGTTGAAGCTCGACAAAAACGCCGTGACGCTGCAAAAAGGAAATGCCGAAACGGTGAAAATCGTTTCGGGCAATGGCGAATACACCGTAAGCATGGTGCAGGGAGGAGAGAAAAAAGCGAAAGCCGAACTCTCGGACGACAAACAGGGAATAATCATCACCGGACTCGAAGCGGGAGAAGCCCAAGCCAAAATCACAGACACGAAGAGCCAAGCGGAAGCCATTGTGACCATCACCGTAAAAGAAGCGAAGAAAGCGGAAGAGCCCGAAATTCAGCAGCTGAAGCTCGGCACAAACGAAATCACGCTGGAGTTCAACGAAAGTAAAACCATTGAGATTCAATCCGGCAACGGAAGCTATACAATCACCGCCCTCAACGGGGGAGACAAGGTTGTACAAGCCGCTTTGGCCGACGGGAATAAGGCTTTGACGCTGAAAGGCATTGCTCAAGGTAAAGCTCAGGTCATTGTACGCGACGAACGGAGCAATACTACCGCCGAAATCAAGGTCAAGGTATATCCCCTCCCCATTCCGCATGAAAAGGAAGTGACCGGACACTTGATAGACGATGTCGACAAGAGAACCAAACACACCACCGAAGAGCTTTATCAATTTGCCCAAAAAGCCATACAGCTTTATGATGAGAAAGTGAAGGAGATCGACAAACTCTCTCCCTTGCCCGAGGAGAAATATAGTGTACAAAATGCCGCTTGGAAAAGTGGTAAAGATTTGACAGAAAAGAACAAGATTCTTCTGCTCACATACAACGCTCAAACCGAATTTAACAGCCTATGGAAAATAGCCGAAGACATATATCTTTACGGATACGCCTACGCTTGCATCGAATTGATGGGACGTCGTGCAGAAAAATATAACTCACAATATGGCGACCAAGAAGTAGAGCAGCTGATATCAAAAACATTCGACGGTCTGTACACCTCTCAAGAAGGTTCGGATTTCTATCGTGGATTAAACAGAGATATTGTCAAAGGCGGTTATAACAAAATAGTAGATCGTCTTAACGCAGTTATCCGCGAACAAATCGACAAGTTATGAAAGATATAATAATCATTTTCGCCGCTTTCTTCGCCGCCCGCCTCTGTTCGCTGGCATTCTCGATGCGAAACGAAAAACGACTGATCCGTGAAGGAGCCGTCCAATACGGGAAGACCAACTCCCTGCTGCTCGCTCTGACGCATACTCTTTATTACGCGGCAGCCCTCGGCGAGGGCATTGTCAGGGAATGCGGAATGGATAATATCGCGCTGGCCGGCATCGGCATCATGGCCGTCGCTTATGCGATGTTGGGGTATGTGATATTCTGCCTGCGGGACGTCTGGACCGTGAAAGTCTACATTGCCCCCCATCATCGCATGGAGCGCAGTTGGCTTTTCCGCACCGTTCGTCATCCGAACTACTACCTCAACATCATCCCCGAACTCATCGGAGTGGCTCTGCTTTGTCACGCTTGGTACACACTGAGCATCGGCCTGCCCCTGTATGGTTTGGTGCTGATTAAGCGCATCCGCATAGAAGAGGAAGCCATGAAAGGAATGTGGTAAGCAAGCCCGACAGCGCCATAAAAAAGGTGTCCGAAAAACGTAGATTCGGACACCTTATTTTTTTATCGGAATTACTCGCCGAGTATGTTATCCTTAACCTCCTTGGCCCGGTCATTCAAGTTGATGTTCTTCGTGACCTTGGCGTCGTAAGTGCCCGACTTCAATATCTCGGCCATGTCGATGCCCGTAGCCGAAGACATGGTATCCATCACCTGCTTCATCATGACGGGAATATTGCCGGACATTCCGGAGACAGAGTCGCCGCTCGTTCCGTAGATATTGACCTGATCGATGCCCGTGATGGGTTTGGCCAGCGATTCGGCCACTTCGGGCAGAACCTTAACCATCATTTCGATTACAGCTGCCTGACCATATTTCTTATACGCCTCCGCTTTCTTATCCATGGCTTCCGCTTCGGCCATGCCTCTTGCCTTAATGGCGTCGGCCTCGGCCACACCTTTCGCCCGTATTCCCTCCGCTTCTTTCAGTGCGGTGTACAGGTTGGCGTCCGCTTTTGCCTTTTCCGCAGCGGCGGCTTGTTCGGCTTCGTAACGGTCTGCCTCCGCCTGACGCTTCTTTTGCTCAAGTTCGGCCTCGGCAGACACGGCTACTTTATACTTGTCTGCATCGGCCGTCTTTTTGATTTCGGCGGCAAGGTTGTTTTCGGCGATTTTAATCTTTTCTTCGGACAATACTTGTTCGCGTTTCGTCTTTTCAATGTCGGCGTCAACGGTTTTGATGTTAATCGTCCGGAGCTGTTCCTGATGTTCAATTTCGTAGGCCGCATCGGCAACCGCCCGACGGGAGTCTTCTATCTTTTTCAGGTCGGCCACCTTAATGGCCAGTTCATTATTCTTCTCGGCGATGGCCGTGGCGGAAATCACCCTTGCGTCGTTGGCCTCTTTCTGTGCCTGCGCCACATTGATTTCCACTTCTTTCTCCGCCTGCGCTTTCACAATGGAGGCATCTTTCTTTATTTTCGCCGTATTGTCTGCCCCAAGCGCATAGATCAGTCCTTCCCGGTCCGTCACGTTCTGGATGTTGCAGGATATGATTTCGATACCGAGCTTTGCCATGTCCGGCGTCGCTTTCTGGAGAACCTGATCGGAAAATCCGTCTCGGTCGGTGTTGAGTTTCTTCAGTTCGAGGGTGCCGATAATCTCTCTCATGTTGCCTTGCAGACTGTCTTGAAGCTGACGCGAAATGATATCCGGCGACATGTTCAGGAAGTTTTTGGCGGCCAGACGTATCCCATCCGTGGTGGGGAGAACCGATATTTTGGCCACCGCATCCACATCGACGTTTATAAAATCATTGGTAGGCACGGGAGTTTCGGTCTTGATATCCACCGTGATTTGCCCCAGATAAACCCTGTCCACCGTTTCAAAGAACGGGATGCGGAAACCTCCCCGTCCGATCAGCACCCGCGGCGATTTGGACAACCCGGAGATGATGTAAGCCACCGAGGGCGGACATTTGACATAAGACACCAATACAAACAGCACGAGCAAGACAATGCCCGCACCAATGAAGATCGCTTGATTTTCCATGTTTTTTGATTCAGTTTTTGCAGTTAATGATATTCGATTAAAGCGTGACGACCACGAAAAAAGCATGCGGAAATCCTGTAAAGCCCGCATTTACACCAACGAAAATAAGAAACGGGAATGAAAAAAGCAAGGGCGGGACGCATGCCCCGATTTTCATTCCCGAAAGGCGTTATGGAAGTTAACCCAAACGTTATCAAACCCTAAAAACCCGAATCGAAACCCTTAACAAATCAGCCTACGAATTAAAACATGTTATAAAACATGCTTTTTGAGCCCGATTATTTGGAGATATCGCCAAAGTCCGTACCTTTGCAATGTGTTTTTCATAGTATTAGATTTAAGGTTAACAAAGGTTGGAGTACAGCGGTACTCCTTTTTTTTGCTTTAAACCGTTCTTTTTCGGAGACACTTCCCGAGCGCGACATGCCCGTACAGCGAAAAGGCCGCAAGATTAGTGCAAATCTTGCGGCCTTTTCGTTATCGTTTCCCGGCGGGTTGGCTCACCGGCAGGCGGTTTTGTTTCACTCCAATTCCAGCACTCCGAAGAAGTCGGGACGATGGAAATCGGGGCCGGGAGTCTCGATCGGATTCCAAGACAGGAAGTGAGGCGTGGAAAGTTCGTCGCCACATTTGTAGAAGTTGGCTTTCATCGTGGTTCCGTTCAGCGAAGCGATGTCGTGTTTGAAGAATACGCGGTAAGGAATGATGAGCGACACTTCCCAATCCGTAGGTTCGTTACGGGTCTCGAACGTTTCCTTCCCCAACGAGGCCCACCGCTGCACCAGCGATGTGATCTCCTGCGGAGCATGCTCGCGATTCCGGCGTTCCGCACCCGCACCGATGAGGATGGTTCCGATACAGTTGCATTCAATGTTGTAATACACTCCGTCGCCGGCCGGAACAGAGAAAAACTCCACGCACGAATCCGTCCAGACCGGTTGGTTATCTATGCCATAGCGTCCTCTCACGGAGTTTTCGTACACTTTAAAGTGCAACAACAAAGAGTCTTCGGTGTGGGCAATCCGGAAGCTGGCTTTGGGGCGGTACGGATATTCAGGCCAGTTCACCCGGTCGATAGGTGAAAAATCTATTTTTTCTTCATCAAAGAGCTTGGGAAGATCGCATGCTTGGAGGTGCGATGCGCTTACTTTTCGTACTTTCATCTACAGTTAGAGGTTTTATAACAAGCAAAAGTAGTGATTTTCGTCCTATACGGGCAAACGAAGAGCAGGAAAAATAGTAAAGTTTAGGATTATTTGCAGCCTTTTGAAGGGCCGGAAAGGCTTTTGACCCCGTTTGCAGCGTGCCCGGAAGGGAAGAAGGCGAAGTTCCGCTCCTCCCAGGCAAGTCTCGCAGACCCGATGCCACAAATACCCGCGCAGGCCGATGGCCGGGACGGCTTTCTTCCGTATCTTTGCACTCCGTAACTCCGATAAACCCTATTCGATATGAAAAAATGCTCATTCCTTGCGCTCGGCATGTTCATGGCGGCCGGCTGCTTCGCCCGGACGAAAGATGCCTCCTGCACGTTCTACGGGCAAGTCCGCGCGGATTATTTCTACAACAGCCGGGCCAACGTCGAGATGGTCGACGGATTGTTTTACCTCTACCCTAAAGGCCGGGCCGAGGGTACTTCGGGAGGAGATCTCAACGCCGTGCCCAACAGCGGACTCTACCTGCTCTATTCGCGACTGGGCGTCGACGTGAAAGGCCCCGACATGGGCGCGTTCAGCACCTCGGCCAAGGTGGAAGCCGACTTCCGCGGGTCGGGCGGAGCGTTTTCCGTGCTTCGCCTGCGTCATGCTTACTTCGAACTGCACCGGAAACGCTCGGCATGGCTCGTGGGACAAACGTGGCACCCGCTTTTCGGCGACGTTTCGCCTCGGATTCAGAACTTGGGAACGGGAGCGCCCTTTCAGCCGTTCAGTCGCGCGCCGCAGATACGCTACCGCTATACCGCAACACACTGGCAAATGACTGCGGCAGCCGTGTGGCAGTCTCAATTCCTGTCCAAAGGCATCGATGTCGCAGACGCTTCGCAATCGGTCCGGAGTCAGGAATACCTGAAACGGAGCGGAATTCCCGAAATCTACCTCGGAGCCGACTACATGAGTCCCCGTTTCATGGCCGGGGCGGGCATAGAGTTGCTCTCCATCCGGCCGCGAATGGCCGGCGGCGGGAATGCCCGGCAAGGGAAGGAGCGCATCACCACGCTTTCTTACGAGGCCCACGCCCGCTACACATCGCCCCGGTGGTTCATTGCCGCAAAAAGCGTTCTGGGCGCAAACCTCACGCAGGTATCTTCCTTGGGCGGCTTCGGAATCAAGACCGTCGACCCCCTCGACGGGAAGCAGGAATACACGCCGTTGCGCTTTCTCTCCACATGGATGAATGCGGTTCACGGACGAAAGTGGAAGAAAGGCGTCTTTGCCGGATATGCCCGCAATCTGGGAACCGACGAAGCCATCCTCGACGGAACCGTACTCTACGGAACAGGAACCGACATAGCCCATCTCGCCACCCTCGGCTTCGAGTGCAGCTACAACCTGCCGCAATGGCGATTCGGACTGGAGTACACCTGGAGCCGGGCGCAATACGAGGCGAGCACTCCCGCAACGGGCAAGGCCGTCGATGCCCACGCCGTGACCAACCACCGGGCCGTGGCCGCCGCCGTCTTCCTGTTCTGAGCCGCCGGGCGTACTTCACCGCACCTTTCCCGCAGGCGTTTCCTCACCTCCGAATACCGAAAAGGCCGCAAACTCCCACAGAGTTTGCAGCCTTTTTAATGCTCGGAAAAGAGAAAACGGCCGTTGAAGAAATCGCCGCCCGCGGCGCACGGCCCGAAATCCCTCCCGGTTACTTCGCCCGTCGCACGCCCCTGCTCGAGGCATTCACCACCGGCGGATTTCCTTCGTACTTCACCGTCCCGCTACCCGACACTTTCGCCTCCAGCTCCCGGTTGACGCGACAGCCGATGTAGCCCGAACCCGTGACCACGGCACTCACCTTTTCGGCCTCCAGACCGGAGGCTTCCAGATCGCCCGAACCCGACACCCGGAAGCGCGCGGTAGCCGCCTTCCCCGACAGCTTCACATCGCCCGAACCCGTCAGCGAACCCGAACATTCCGTGCACGACACCTCGCGCAGCTCCACGTCTCCCGAGCCCGTGAGGCTCACCGTGCAAACCTGCGCTTCCGCCTTCGCCACGACCAAATCGCCCGAGCCCGTCACCGAGGCTTCGAGGTTGGCGCACCGGACGGCCCCTCCCTCGATGTCGCCGGATCCCGCGAGCCTGAGGCGCAAATCGCCCTTGGAATACAGACCCTCGGGGAAGGAGAAGTCGCCCGCTCCGCTCACGATGACCTCCTTGAGCACCGGCGCCCATACACGCACCTCCGCCTTGCGCTCTTTGCCGATGCGTATGCGCTTATCCTTAAAACGCACGAGCAAGGTTCCTTTGTCGACCTCCGTTTCAAGAAGATCCACCAATTCCCTGTCGCCCCACAGTTCCACACGGGTCGTCGTCGACTGCCTGAACACGACATCCGGCGCGCCGATTAGCTTTATGGCCACGAAAGGTTTGGTTTGCACGTCTTTGGAAACGCGGTCTTGTGCGATGGCCCCTCCGCCCGTTGCGACGGAAAGGCCCAGAAATAAAGTTTTCAATAACAAGGCATTCATAATCTTTTGTTTTTTGGTTTTTCCCTGTCCATTAGACGAAGGCGGCGGAAAAAAGGTTGCAACGCGGACGAATAATGCCTATTTTTGTCGAACCAATCCGCATCCGGAGCATGAAAGAAACAAACAAGGAAGATTTCCGTCCGCAACCACTGACCGTACGCATTCATCCGAGGGCACGCCGCATCGTGTTCCGTGTGAAACGCGACGGCATCCACGTATCGGCCCCGCCGGGAACATCGCCCGAAGCAATCGAACAAGCCGCCGAAAGATTGAAAGACAAGTTGGACGCCGCCCGCCGAAAAGCCCTCCGCCCCCTCATCGACCGCAACTTCCGCATCAAAGCCGATTTCTTCGAGCTCTCCCTCTCGGAAGGCAACACCGGCCGCTTTCTGCCGGTCGGGCGGGAAGGACGGATGGAGATATGGTATCCTCCGCACACCGATTTCAACAATCCGGAGTTGCAGGAGTGGTTGCGCAAGGTTGTCCGGGAACTGCTGCGCAAAGAAGCCCGACGCATCTTGCCCGGCCGGCTGAAAGAAATCTCGCAAATCCACGGCCTCACTTATTCGGGGGTAAGAATCAACACCGCGCAAAGCCGTTGGGGCAGCTGCTCTTCAAAAGGAAACATCAACCTCTCGTGCTACCTGATGTTGCTGCCCGCCCGCCTCATCGACTACGTATTGCTCCACGAGCTGTGCCACACCCGCGAAATGAATCACGGCCCGCGTTTCCGCGCCCTACTCGACGCCTGCACGCAAGGCAAAGCCTCCGCGCTGGAAAAAGAGCTGAAACAATACCGCACCGAACTCTGACAACCGCCTATTTCTTACGGGCGTATTTCC
>JBHAEN010000042.1:0-4909 GCA_041855645.1 Bacteroides sp.
ACACTGATTTATAAAAACTACGAAGCCGATTTCTATACGCCATTTGTGGGCGAATAACCATCGTTGAGCATCTCGGCGGCAACAAGCGCGTGCTTCGAAAATCAGTATCGATGACGGTCGATTATTGTGTTCCAACATTCTAAAAGACCTCACCTCATAAGTGTTTTGGGCGACAAAAAATCCGGAACAACGGCTTTCAGTCTCTCCGTAAACTTGTTTTTCTCCTTGGCTTGCTCCCACGCCGCAGCTTGACCTCGTCAAGGATCGAAGAAAGATGAGAATATCCGCACAATTCATTCGTTCAACCGGTAATAAGTTGTACTTTTGCACGTGATTTCATAAAAGCAAGATGATATATCCTCAATGTTTTGAGCAAAAAATCGGATTCGACCACATACGTACTCTGCTCAAAGAGCAATGCCTCAGCCCGTTAGGGACTGAAAAGGTAGACTCAATGAACTTTTCCACGGATCATGAAAGCCTCCGGGAAGAACTGAGTCGCGTGACGGAATACATGCGCATAATCACTGAAGAGAATGGTTTCCCCGATCAGTTTTTCTTCGATGTAAGGTCGTCGCTGCGGCGTGTGCGAATCGAAGGCATGTACTTGGACGAACAAGAACTTTTCGACTTGCGGCGATCGCTCGATACCATCCACAACATCGTACGCTTTCTTCATGCCGGCACGGAGGACGAAGACGATTCTCCCCCGCCCTATCCCTGCCTGAGAAAACTGGCCGGAGAAATCACCGTTTTCCCGCAACTCATCACTCGAATCGACCAAATTCTCAACCCATACGGGAAAATCAAAGATAATGCCTCGGCCGAACTGGCCCACATACGTAAAGAGTTGGCCGATACGCTCGGCGGAATCTCGCGGACTCTCAACAGAATATTGCGCAGCGCACAAGCTGAAGGGCTTGTCGAGAAAGACGCCTCTCCCGCCATGCGCGACGGACGACTCGTGATACCTGTCGCTCCGGGCTTGAAGCGAAAAGTGCGCGGCATCGTTCACGACGAGTCGGCCAGCGGAAAGACCGTCTACATAGAACCTGCCGAAGTGGTGGAAGCCAATAATCGCGTGCGCGAACTCGAAGCCGAGGAACGCCGGGAAATCATCCGCATTCTGAACGACTTCGCCGGCCTCTTACGCCCTTACATCCCCGAAGTGCTTCACTCCTACTCCTTTTTGGCAGAGATCGATTTCACCCGCTGTAAAGCGCAGTTTGCCCTGCGAACGGGCAGCATACAGCCCGCACTTGAGGATTTCCCGGTCATCGAGTGGACGGAAGCCATTCATCCGTTGCTGAAAATATCACTTGAGCGACAGGGAAAGACCATCGTCCCCCTCGACATCGAGCTTCATGCCACGCAACGCATCCTGATTATCTCCGGCCCCAATGCCGGGGGAAAATCGGTCTGCCTCAAAACCGTGGGACTGCTTCAATACATGTTGCAATGTGGATTGCCCATTCCTCTGCATGAACGCAGCCGGGCAGGAATATTCGGCAGCATTTTTCTGGACATCGGAGACGAACAATCCATCGAAGACGATCTCAGTACCTACTCCTCTCATCTGACCAACATGAAGATGATGATGAAGCATTGCGATGCCCAAAGTCTGATTCTCATCGATGAATTCGGAGGCGGAACAGAACCGCAGATAGGCGGAGCCATAGCCGAGGCCGTTCTTCGCCGACTCAACAGTCGAGGTACGTTCGGCGTAATCACCACCCATTATCGAAACCTCAAGCATTTCGCCGATGCCAACGAAGGCGTCGTCAACGGAGCCATGCTCTACGACCGGCATCTGATGCAAGCCCTCTTCCGTTTGCAGATAGGCAATCCCGGAAGCTCGTTCGCCGTGGAGATAGCACGCAAAATCGGTCTGCCCGAAGAGGTCATAGCCGATGCCTCGGCTATTGTGGGCAGCGAATACATCAATGCCGACAAATATTTGCAGGACATCGTGCGCGACAAACGATATTGGGAGCAAAAACGCTTATCCATACGCCGACGCGAAAAACAGCTTGAAGAAACGCTGGCACGTTACGAGGAGGAGATGGACGTTCTCAAGCGCGACCGCAAGGCGATAATCGCCACAGCACGGGAACAGGCGGAACAGATGCTTCGCGAATCGAACGCACGCATCGAGAACACCATACGCACCATTAAAGAATCGCAAGCCGAACGCGAAAAGACCCGCAGCGCCCGACGCGAACTACTCGACTTTCATCACACCATTAAAGGTGCGGAAGAACAGGCAGAGAAGGCTTTCGACGGAGAGAAAGAAAACCTTCCCTCTCCGACTTCACCGGCAAAGAAAACACCGCCGAAAAGCAGAACCGCCCCTCAAAAAAGCGCGAAGGGAACCGCATCGGCAACGCTTGTCGAAGGCCAATACGTTCGCCTCAAAGGACAGACCGCCGTGGGGCGAATCGTCGGCACATCGGGCAAGAAGTCGACCGTGGTCTTCGGCAACATCCGCACCACCGTGGAGACTTCGCGTCTGGAGCGCGCCCCCGAACCGCCCAAACAGACAGTGTCCACGGCCACCTCGTTCGTCAGCCTGCAAACCCGTGAACACGTCGACGAGAAAAAGCTGCACTTCCGGCGCGAACTCGATGTGCGGGGAATGCGTGCCGAAGAAGCCTTGCAAGCCGTCAGTCACTACATAGACGATGCCATACTCATAGGTATCGACCGCGCCCGCATACTTCACGGAACGGGAACGGGCGCCCTTCGGACAATCATTCGGCAATACCTTGCCGGAGCATCCGGTATCCGTCATTACGCCGACGAGCATGTTCAGTTCGGCGGCGCGGGAATCACCGTAATCGATTTTGAGTAAGGTACACACCCCTACCATAAAGAAGCAACTCCAAAAACCACAAGCAATGAAATCCATCAAAGAACTCTACCGCATCGGAACGGGCCCTTCAAGCAGCCACACGATGGGTCCTCGCAAAGCAGCCGAAATGTTCGCGGAACGCCATCCGCAGGCCGCTCAATTCAAAGTAACGCTCTACGGCAGTCTGGCCGCCACGGGTAAAGGCCACATGACGGATGTGGCCCTCATCGACGTGCTTCAACCCATTGCCCCCGTCGAAATTGTCTGGCAGCCCAAAGTTTTTCTGCCTTTTCACCCCAACGCGATGACCTTCGCCGCCTTCGACGGAGCGGGAAAGCTGTTGGAGAACCGCACTGTATACAGCATCGGAGGAGGCGCATTGGCCGAAAGCGGAACCGACGCCGTGGAGAGTCCCGACGTGTACGGTATGAAGAGCATGACCGAAATCAAGAACTGGTGCGAACGCACCGGAAAAAGCTACTGGGAGTATGTCAAGGAGTGTGAAGATGAGGACATTTGGGACTACTTGGGCGAGGTGTGGAACACGATGAAGAGCGCCGTTCAACGAGGACTCGAAGCCGAAGGAGTACTTCCCGGACCGCTCAACCTGCGCCGCAAAGCATCGACCTACTACATACGCGCCACGGGCTACAAGCAATCGCTGCGTTCGCGCGGACTGGTCTTCGCCTACGCCTTGGCCGTCAGTGAAGAAAACGCCTCCGGCGGACAGATCGTCACGGCGCCCACGTGCGGATCGTGCGGAGTCATTCCCGCCGTGCTCTACCACCTGCAACAGAGCCGCGAATTCAGCGACGCCCGCATCCATCGTGCGCTGGCCACGGCTGCGCTTGTGGGCAACATCGTGAAAACGAATGCCTCCATTTCGGGAGCCGAAGTCGGTTGTCAGGGCGAGGTCGGTGTGGCTTGCGCCATGGCTTCGGCGGCGGCGAACCAACTCTTCGGAGGCAGCCCCGCACAAATCGAATATGCGGCCGAGATGGGACTCGAGCACCATCTGGGCATGACTTGCGACCCGGTGTGCGGACTCGTGCAGATACCCTGCATCGAACGCAACGCTTACGCGGCGGCACGCGCCCTCGACGCCAATCTTTATTCGGCCTTCACCGACGGTACGCATCGCGTATCGTTCGATAAAGTCGTGGCTGTCATGAAGCAAACCGGACACGACCTGCCTTCACTCTACAAAGAAACCGGCGAAGGGGGTCTGGCCAAGGATTACATCATCGACTGACAACCGACGGAAAAACAACCCTTAAACAAACGGAAACATGGAATCAATCGCACACGCGGAAACGGTTCTGCTCATCGCAAGCCTAAGCCTGCTCATCGTGCAACTGCTCTATCACTGGGGACTGTACGATAACCTGTACCGGCGCAACCGGAGAGTCGCACAGCGCAAAACAGACATCAATGACGACGAAACGCCCCCGCTTTCCGTAATCTTGTGTGTGCACAACGAGGCCGAAAGGCTGCGTCGGCTCATCCCTCTGCTCATGGAGCAAGACTATCCGTGTTTCGAGGTGGTGGTGGTCAACAATGCCTCGGTCGACGACACGGACGACGTACTCACCGAGCTGGAAAAGCGTTACGCCAACCTGCGACGCAGTTTCACTCCGCAAAATTCGCGCTACATCAGCCGGAGAAAACTTGCCCTGACCATCGGAATCAAAGGAGCAAGCCACGACTGGGTGCTCTTCACCGAAGCCGACTGCACTCCCGCAAGCAACCAATGGCTGCGCCTGATGGCACGAAACTTCACCCCGACGACGCAAATCGTCGTCGGATTCAGCGGACACGCCCGGGCGACAGGATGGTGGCGACGGAAAGCGGCACTCACCTCGCTCATCGCTTCCCTGCGTTTCTTATCGGCGGCTCAGGCAAGATTCCCTTACATGGCCACGGGACGGAACATGGCCTACCGCCGCGAACTCTTCTTCCGGCAGAAGGGATTCTCGGCCTACCTCAACCTCCGACGAGGAGAAGACGACTTGTTCATCAACGGCGTGATGACGCGACAAAACACCCGGGTCGAGACCG
>JBHAEN010000043.1:0-32387 GCA_041855645.1 Bacteroides sp.
ACCGATTGCTGTTTCATTGGGCTTATGACTCAAAACCTTGGAATGATGAACTGGAAAGGTTAGTTAGGGAGTATTGTGATGTTTATGATTTAAATATAGAATTGAACTTAAGGGTGTTTAAAGCAAAAATTTTGTCAGAGCAAAAACGAAGAAATAAATTGATTACGAATAAAACACAAGAAGTTTTTGGATTTGAAAAAGGAGGCAGGCAGGGACGTATATATACTCATTTTTTTGCTGCTATGGCTTATAATATTCATATATTGGGAGATTATACCAGTGATAATATAGTTCTGATGGGCTATTTGATTTTAATAAGCTTGTAGGTCAAATAATTGTTGAATTACGAAATTTGGATTACATAAATAGCAAACGATTAGTCAAGGGGATTATCCAAATAAACAATAGAAACATTGATGTGCAGAAAAGGGCAGATCTTTTAATGGCGTATTTGAAACAAGAAGTCCCGAACTTTATAAAATCTGCTTGTAATGGTAGTGTGAAAAGGAAAATTGAAGGAAAAGGATTTGCGTTTGCATAAATAATGAAAATATATTTTCACTTGGGTACGATATGTAAAGAACATGTCACAAGAATTATTTGAAACATACATCTAAAAGCATGTGTATTCCGGATGTTTTCTCGCGGTGCTTCGGAAAGTCGATTCGAAGAAAGAATCTTTGTCATCTCTTGTTCCCGGTTTATATCGAAGGAACAGATGAAAAAAGAAACTTTGTGATTCGCCCTCTAAGAATTTAAGAATTGAATAGCTAGATTTGCGCTCTGTCAGTCGGTGCTTTATTCAACGAATTCACTTTCTGAAGAAAACCATACGGGAAAAGTCCTGTTTTTCGAAAGAAGCAATGGCAAAGAACTTAAAGGCGACCTACATGCATGGGCAGGCGTGTAGTATAAACGATTTGTCGTGAATAATGGATGAATCCGGCCGGTTTTCCCGAAGATTTCTCTTTAACGTTTAGTTTTTAATCATGCAATGCTGAATCTTGTCATTGATATCGGAAACTCGACGGCCAAAATGGCCCTTTTCCGCGGCGGTGAAATGCTGGAGATGCTGACCTCTTCCAACCGTCGGCTGGAAGGGTTGGAAAGCCTGTCGGGGGGCGGGAAGTTCCCGACTCCCGACCGCGCGATTCTTTCCACGGTGATCGACCTCGACGGGCATGCCCTTTCGCGGTTGAACCGTCTGCCGTGTCCGCTGCTCACCCTTACCCATCGCACGCCATTGCCCATTGTCAACCTGTATGAAACGCCCGAAACCTTGGGAACCGATCGTCTGGCTGCCGTCGTGGGAGCTTACGACCGTTTCCCCGGCAGAGATTTGCTGGTCATCGACGCCGGAACGTGCATCACATACGATTTTCTCGACGCGCAAGGCCGTTATCTCGGCGGGAATATCTCACCGGGCATACGGATGCGTCTCAAGGCTTTACACGAGTTTACGGGCCGATTGCCCCTTGTCGGGGCGGAAGGACCGAAGCCCGAATGGGGCAGAGATACGGATACGGCGATCCGTTGCGGCGTGCTTCAGGGCATCGAGTGGGAGGTGAAAGGCTACATCGCTGCGATGAAGCATAAATATCCTGAACTTTTGGTTTTTTTAACAGGAGGCGATGGAATTTCTTTTGATACGAGCACAAAAAATGTCATCTTTGCAGATAGTTTTTTAGTGCTGAAAGGCTTGAACAGAATTTTAAACGAGAATAGATGACAGGATACAAACACGCGTTGTGCGTTTTGCTGTTGACGGTTGTTTCCGGTACGGCAATCGCCCAGAATAACACAAACTCTCCTTATACACGATATGGCTATGGTCAGTTGTCCGATCAGCACTTTGCCAACAGTAAGGCGATGGGCGGCGTGGCTTACGGCCTGCGCAACGGTTTGCATATCAATCCTTCCAATCCGGCATCCTATACGGCAGTCGATTCGTTGACCTTCCTTGTCGAAGGCGGCGTGAGCCTGCAGAACATGAATATCAGCGAAGGCGGCCTGAGAGTGAACGCCAAAAACTCTTCGTTCGACTATTTGGCCATGCAGTTTCGCCTGAACCGCCGTATAGCCATGAGCATCGGTCTGTTGCCTTACTCCAATGCCGGTTACTCTTTCTCGGACACGGGAACCGCCACAAACGGAGAAACCTACCTTCGCACCTTTTCCGGAAGCGGAGGTTTCCATCAGGTCTATGCCGGGTTGGGCGTAAAACTGCTGAAAGACTTGTCGGTAGGCGTTAATCTGTCTTATTTCTGGGGCGATATCGATCGCTCGCGTTCGGTAAGCTATCCGAATAGCAGCACGATAAACGCTTATGAACAAACCACCACGCTCTCGGTGACGGATTATAAACTGGACTTGGGCGCGCAGTACACGGCACGGTTCGGGAAGGACAAATCTTTGACTCTGGGACTGGCTTTCTCGCCCGAACGCAGGCTCCATAACGATTTGGCGGTGGTCACGACGGCAAGCACCCAGTCGACAAACAATCTGGAGGCCACTGTCGGGTTGCCCGCCACTTACGGCCTTGGTTTGGCATACAATTATGCCGGTCGGCTGACAATCGGCGCCGATTATAAACTGGAACAATGGTCGAAGGCTGATTTTGCTGCGGCGACCGACGTTTACGAAGACTTTGCCGCGGTTTACGACTTGGCCGATCGCTCACGCGTTTCCCTCGGAGCGGAATTTCTGCCCGAACTTTACGCCCGTTCGTTCCTGAAGCGGATAAGGTATCGGGCCGGAATCTACTATTCCACACCTTATTATAAAGTAAGTGGAAAAAAAGCCGCCCGCGAATATGGGATAAGTGCCGGTTTCGGCCTGCCGATTCCCCATTCCCGTTCGATACTGAACATATCCGGACAGTATGTGCGGGTAAAAGGTTTGGAATCGGGCTTCGCGAGCGAGAGTATCTTTAGGGTGAACATCGGACTCACGTTCAACGACCTCTGGTTCTTCAAACGCAAGGTGGAATAAAACGCAGTGTGAGAATCCGGTTCTACATAGGAATAATAACTAAATTTTGAGATACAATGAAAATTAAAACACTTGTGACTACGTTGCTTCTCACGGCAGGGGCAACTATTGCGTCGGCTCAGGATGGAAGCAATTGCAACTCCAACAGTAGTATTTCGCATGAAGCGGTACGCGCCGGTAACTATCGAGACGCTTACACTCCGTGGAAGGCAGTGTTGAAAGAATGTCCCACGCTTCGTTTCTATACGTTCACCGACGGATATAAGATTCTGAAATCTTTTCTGGACCGCATCGCGGACAAGAAGTCGGCCGAATACAAGAAATACTTCGACGAGCTGATGGAAACGCACGACCTGCGCATCAAGCACACGCCGGAGTTCATCAGCAAAGGCGTACGTGTGTCGTCGGCAGACGAAGCGTTGGGTATTAAAGCCATAGACTACATTGCCTATACGCCCGTTTTGGACGTCAATCAGGCTTACGGATGGTTGAAGAAATCGGTCGATGCGGTGAAGGGAGAATCAAACGGCACAACGGTGTTCTACTTCCTGCAAATGTCTTTGGAAAAACTGAAAGCCAACCCCGCTCACAAGGAACAGTTCATTCAGGACTATCTGAACTCTTCCGAGTATGTGGACCAAGCCATTGCCGCCGCTCAGAAAGAATCGGCGAAGAAGTCTTTGCAAGGTGTTAAAGACAACCTGGTGGCCTTGTTCATCAATAGCGGTACGGCCGATTGCGAATCTCTGCAAGGTATCTATGCCCCGAAAGTGGAAGCCAATAAAACAGACTTGGCCTACCTGAAAAAGGTAATCGACATCATGAGAATGATGAAGTGTACCGAAAGCGACGCTTATTTGCAGGCTTCTTACTATGCCTATAAAATAGAACCCACGGCCGATGCCGCCACGGGTTGCGCTTACATGGCTTTCAAAAAAGGCGACATCGACAATGCGGTTAAGTTCTTTGAAGAGTCCATCAATCTGGAAACAGACCGGGCGAAGAAAGCCGACAAGGCTTATGCCACGGCTCTTGTGCTGACGACGGCCAAACGTTTGTCGCAAGCCAGATCCTACTGTCAGAAAGCCATCAGCTACAACGACAGTTACGGGGCTCCCTATATCCTTATCGCCAATCTCTATGCCAGCAATCCCAACTGGAGCGATGAACCGGCATTGAACAAATGCACCTATTTCGTGGTGATCGACAAGCTGCAACGCGCCAAAGCCGTGGATCCGAGCTGCGCCGACGAAGCCAACAAACTCATCGGCAGATATTCGGGACACACGCCTCAGGCGAAAGACCTGTTTATGTTGGGGTACAAGCAAGGCGACCGCATAACCATCGGCGGTTGGATCGGCGAAACCACAACGATCAGATAACACTTTATGTGGCGAAAACAAGAAAAAGCACTGTATGACAACGTGAGCATAACAACTGCCTTCGTGGCGGTTGTTATGCTTCTTTTGTTTACCTCTTGTGGAGCCAAACAGAAAAGAGTGGGAGCGGCCATAACCGAACGCGACTCGTTGCCGATCATGTCCACAATCGGCGTGTCCAGCCTGATTTCCGATTCGGGGGTGATACGCTATCGGGTGAATGCGGAAGAGTGGCTGGTTTTCGACCGTAAGAAACCTTCGTTTTGGGCTTTTGAAAAAGGAGTTTATCTGGAGCAGTTCGATTCGCTTTTTCACGTGGAGGCCAGCATCAAGGCCGACACGGCCTATTATTACGATAAGGAAAAACTATGGAAGCTGATAGGACATGTCAACATCCAAAACCGGAAAGGGGAAGAATTCAATACGGAGTTGCTGTATTGGAATCAGGCGACACAGAAAGTCTATTCGGATCGCTTCATCCGTATCCGCCAGCCGGACAAAACGATTACCGGGCATGGCTTCGACTCCAATCAGCAGATGACCATTTACACCATTCGCAATATCGAAGGCATTTTCTATGTGGACGAAGATTCCGTGCAGGCTCCGGCAGATACGTTAAGGAAAGATTCATCCCGCTGACAGGATTATGAGTATTTATTTGTTTCTCTTCGTCACGATGTTGTTTTCCGCTTTCTTTTCGGGAGCGGAGATTGCTTTTGTGTCGGTGGATAAACTCCGGTTCGAGATGAACAGGAAGAACGGAATCGGTTCCCGCATTCTGGCCGTCTTCTTCCGCAATCCGAACAATTTCATTTCGACCATGCTGGTGGGGAACAACATCGCATTGGTCATCTACGGTATCCTGATGGCGCAAATCATCGGCGATCGTTGGCTGGTCTATGTCATCGAGAACGATTTCCTGCGCATGTTCGTGCAAACCGTGCTTTCCACGTTGCTCATTCTGGTGACGGGAGAATTCGTACCCAAAGCCCTGTTTAAAATCAGTCCCAACAAACTGCTGAATCTGTTGGCCGTTCCGTTGTGGATATGCTATGTGGTGCTCTATCCCATTTCTCAGTTCGCCTCCCATCTTTCTTACTTCTTCCTGCGTATCTTCGGCATGAAGATCAGCAAGGAAGCCACGGAGAAGGTTTTTACCAAGGTCGACTTGGACTACTTCGTGCAATCGGGCATCGAGAATGCCCCCGATGAGGAAGAATTGGACGCCGAGGTGAAAATCTTTCAGAATGTACTCGATTTCTCCAGCATCAAGATACGCGACTGTATAGTGCCCCGCACCGAAGTCGTGGCCATCGACCGCAGCGTTTCTTTGGACGAATTGCGGAATCGCTTCATCGAATCCGGCATATCCAAAATCATCGTTTACGACGGCAATATAGACAATGTGGTGGGATATATACACTCGTCCGAGATGTTCCGCAACCCGGAAAACTGGGTCGATCACGTGACGGAAGTCCCGATTGTTCCCGAGACGATGGCCGCCAACAGACTGATGAGGCTCTTCATGCAGCAAAAGAAAACCATAGCCGTCGTCGTCGATGAGTTCGGAGGCACCTCGGGCATTGTTTCTTTGGAAGATTTGGTGGAGGAAATTATCGGCGATATCGAAGACGAGCACGACAACACTTCGTACGTCTGCAAGAAACTGAACGATTCGGAATACGTACTCTCGGCGCGCCTCGAAATCGAGAAAGTGAACGAGATGTTCGGTCTGGATCTGCCCGAGTCCGACGAATACCTGACCATAAGCGGTTTGATTCTGCACCTCTATCAGAGCTTCCCGAAATTGCACGAAGTCATCCGGACAGGCCGTTATCAGCTTAAAGTCCTGAAAAAAACAGCCACCAAAATAGAACTCGTCAGCCTGAAAGTGCTTGAATAAGGCCGCTGCCCGTAATTTTTTGATGGATAAATAGACGGGTGTTTACATTTTTTGTATCTTCGTGCGCTTAAACGAAATAAGGAAAAACAGAATATAACATAATAACAATCGAAAATGGCAACATTACAGAAAATCAGATCGAAAGGACCTCTTTTGGTGATTGTGATCGGCTTGGCTTTGTTCGCTTTCGTCGCAGGCGACGCGTGGAAAGTGGTACAGCCCCATCAGGCACAAGAGGCCGGCGAGGTAAATGGCGAAGAACTTTCTGCCCAGGACTATCAGTCATTGGTGGAAGAGTACACGGAAGTAATTAAAATGTCACGCGGCGCAAACGCGTTGAACGATGAACAGACCGACCGGATCAAGGATGAAGTATGGCAGTCGTACGTCAACAACAAGTTGATCGAGAAAGAAGCGGAAAAACTCGGACTCACCGTGACGGATGCCGAAATTCAGGATATTCTGAAAACCGGAACCCATCCGCTGCTTCAGCAGACCCCGTTCGTCAATCCGCAGACAGGCCGCTTCGACAAGGATTTGCTGAATAAGTTCCTCGTCGATTATGCCAAAACAACCCAGTCGGGTGCCGACGAAGCCTATGCCGATCAGTATGCGAGCATGTACAAGTATTGGTCGTTCATCGAAAAGACCTTGCGTCAGAGCCTTTTGTCCGAGAAATATCAGGCTTTGGTGACGAAGGCGCTGTTCTCCAATCCCGTGGAAGCGCAAGCCGCTTTCGACGACAGAATCAACCAGTATAACCTGCTGATGGCCGCCATCCCTTACGCCACGGTGCCCGACTCGGCGGTGACCATCAAAGAGTCTGAGTTGAAAGACCTTTATAACAAGAAGAAAGAACAATTCAAGCAATATCAGGAAACCCGCAACATCAAGTATATCGACGTGCAGGTGACGGCCAGCGCAGAAGACCGTGCCGCCATTCAGAAAGAAGTGGATGAGGCCGCTGTCGGCTTGGCTGCCGCCACGGAAGATTATGCCTCTTTCATCCGCTCCGTCGATTCGGACGTGCAATTCGTCGATTTGTTCTATAACAAGACCGCTTTCCCCGGCGACGTTGCGGCTCGTTTGGACTCGGCGGCCGTGGGCTCTGTTTACGGACCTTATTATAACAATGCCGACAATACGATCAATGCTTTCAAGGTGGTTGGAAAAACTTCGGCCGCGGACTCCATTCAGTTCCGTCAGATTCAGGTCGTGGCGGCCGATGCCACCAAGACAAAAGCCCTCTCCGACAGCATCTATGGTGCCCTCAAAGGAGGTGCGGACTTCGTGGAACTGGCCAAGAAATACGGTCAGAGCGGAGAAAGCGTTTGGCTGACGGCCGCTCAGTATGAAGGCGCCCAGCTCGACCGCGACAACGTGAAGTTCCTCGACGCCCTGAATCGTGCGGGTGTCAACGAACTCGTGAGCCTGCCGGTGGGGCAGAGTGAGGTCATTCTTCAGGTACAAAGCAAGAAAGCCGCCAAAGAAAAATATAAAGTGGCCATCGTGAAGCGTGAAGTCAAATTCAGCAAAGAGACATACAACCGCGCTTATAACGACTTTAGTCAGTTTATCGCCGCCAACTCCACTCTCGAAAAATGGGAAACCAAGGCCGAAGAAGCCGGTTATAAGTTGCTCGAAAGAAGCGACCTGTACAGCTCCGAACACGGCATCGGCGGTGTGAGAGGAACCAAAGACGCTTTGCGCTGGGTCTTCAAAGCCGATGAGGGTGAGGTTTCGGGCTTGTACGAATGCGGCAACAGCGACCACCTTCTGGCCGTTGCCTTGGTGGGAATCAATCCCGAAGGCTATCGCTCTTTGAATGCGGTGAAAGACGTATTGCGTGCCGAGCTGCTGAAAGACAAGAAAGCCGAAAAGATCATGGCGGACATGAAAGCCGCCGGCGCCACGACGATCGAGGCCTGTGCCCGCATGACCGGTGCGGTGAGCGATTCGCTGAAGCTGGTCACATTCGCCGCTCCCGCTTATGTAGCCGCATTGCGTAGCAGCGAACCTCTGATCGGTGCTTATGCCTCTGTGGGGGCGATGGATGCCGTGAGTGCCCCGATTAAGGGTAATGCCGCAGTGTTCGTTCTTCGGAAATATGGCGAAGAAAAACTGAACGAAACATTCAACGCAAAGGACGAGGAAGCCGCTCAGGCCAATATGCACGTCCGCTTCGCCGGCCGTGTCATGAACGATTTATACCTGAAAGCCAAAGTAAAAGACAGCCGTTATCTGTTCTTCTAAGGCTCAAGGACACGACATCATCCCATAAAGAAAGCCGCTGCGCGACCACGCAGCGGCTTTCTTTATAATCGTCGGCACACCGTCCGACTACTCCCAATCCGACTCCTCCAAACGGAAAATCTCATTCACGCTTTTGCCGAATACGGCAGCTATTTTCAATGCCAGTACGGTAGACGGTACGTATTTCCCCGCCTCGATGGAAATGATGGTCTGCCGTGTCACTCCCACCTTTTCCGCCAGGTCCTGCTGTGTCAGCCTCAGGATGGCCCGTTCCACTCTAATCGTATTTTCCATTTTGCAAGTGTTTGAAACGATATAACAATAAGTTGAAGACGATGATGAAAAGAATCAGCGGCGTGAACAGGTTGATGTACAGAAAGGTGAGGAACGATAGCCCGGTGAGGCAAAGAGTTCCTATACTCAGAACGGCGTAGTGGCCCGGAATGGCGTACACCAGCGCCCGCTGCCTGAACTCGATGATGCACTCGTCTTCTTGCCGTTAGAAATCTCCGGACGGGACTTTAGGTTTGACTCTGCCCCATGCGCATGCGCCCTCACGAATCGGCGTTTTGTAAAACTCTTTCAACGTTCTTTGCAAGGTCGGTTTCGGAATCGGCCGGGATTTCGCCCTTCTCCAAAGCCCCATGGGGAGGGCGTTTCCGAAATGCGCGCATTTGACGTCTGAAATGCACGCACCTGACGTCTGAAATGCGTGCACTTGACGTCTGAAATGCACGTGTTTGACGCGTGAATTGCGCGCATTTCGGAAACCGGGTCGAGTCGTGTAAAAAAAGAAGAATGTCGGAGGCGGGACGTGACAGGTGGAAAATCTCTCCGACAGGGGCTTGTTTTTCCCCAAGAAAATCGGGAGGGTTCAAACGATGACAAACAGAAGGCCCGGACAAATTTTGCACCTGCCGGTTGGCTCCGCGAAGACCTCTTCCTTCCTCTTTTTAGTTAACTTTTGCAGCCTATCTTGTAGAAATCTACTTAATTTCTTTACTTTTGCAAGAATAAACAACCGACGGACAAAATGACAGAAAAAACGCCTCTCTTGGGCATGAGGATGGCCGAGCTGCAAGCATTGACGAAACGCATCGGGATGCCGGCTTTCGCCGCCAAGCAGATTGCGGAGTGGCTGTACGATAAAAAGGCGGTCTCGATAGACGAGATGACCAACCTCTCGCTGAAACACAGGGAACTGCTGAAAGCAGAATACGAGGTGGGCATGCAGCCGCCCGTGGAGGCGATGCGTTCTGTCGACGGTACGGTGAAATACCTCTATGCGGTGGATGGCCGTTTTGTGGAGTCGGTCTACATCCCGGACGAAGATCGGGCCACGCTTTGCGTCTCCTCTCAGGTGGGATGCAAAATGGGGTGCAAATTCTGCATGACGGGAAGGCAGGGCTTTGCGGCGAACCTGACGGCACATCAGATTCTGAACCAGATACATGCGCTGCCCGAACGGGACAAACTGACCAATGTGGTCTTCATGGGCATGGGAGAACCGCTCGACAATGTGGACGAAGTGTTGCGTGCGCTCGACGTGCTCACCGCTTCCTACGGATACGGATGGAGCCCGAAACGGATTACCGTATCGACCATCGGGCTGAAGAAAGGCTTGCGCCGCTTTCTCGAAGAGAGCGATTGCCATCTTGCCGTCAGCCTGCATTCGCCCGTGCCGGCACAACGTTCGGAGTTGATGCCGGGCGAAAGGGCCTTTTCGATTACGCAGGTGGTGGACTTGCTGCGCAATTACGATTTCAGCAGGCAACGTCGTCTGTCGTTCGAATACATCGTGTTCAAGGGGCTCAACGACTCGTTGCTTTATGCGAAGGAGCTGTTGCGGATGTTGCGGGGGCTCGACTGCCGGGTGAACCTCATCCGCTTTCACGCCATTCCCGACTCCGAACTCGACGGGGCCGATGCAGACACCATGATCCGTTTTCGCGACTATCTCACCGAACACGGACTCTTCACCACCATCCGCGCCTCGCGGGGCGAGGACATCTTCGCGGCCTGCGGCATGCTTTCCACAGCCCGCAAAACGGAGAAACCGACTGATGAATAACCCTCTATAAACCTGAATGACATGAGCAACAAGTATCTCTCTTATCTCTGCATGGCGTGCATAGCCGCCGTGTTCGCCGCCTGTGTCGGCGGGAATCCCACGTCCAGCGGCCGGCCGTTCGAACTGATAGTCGTTGTCGACCCCGGAGTCTGGGAGCGTCCGGCGGGAAGAGCCTTGCATGATGTACTCGATTCCGATATGCCGGGACTTCCGCAGTCGGAACCCTCGTTTCGCATCATGTTCACGTCCGAGAACAACTTCGACAGCACCTTGAAGCTGATTCGCAATATCTTGATGGTCAACATCAGCGAGCAGTTCACGAAACCCGCCTTCAAATACGCCAAGAACGTTTATGCCGACGCACAGGTGGTGCTCACGATTCAAGCCCCCGACGAAGCCGAATTCGAACGGTTCGTGAAAGAAAACAAAGCGGCCATTATCGACTTCTTCACCCGCGTGGAGATGAACCGGCAGATTGCCATGTTGGAAAAAGAACACAGCGCCGTCGTGTCGGCCAAGGTCGACAGCATCTTCGGTTGCAGCGTCTGGCTGCCTTCCGAGTTGCAGAGCTACAAAATCGGCAAAGACTTCTTCTGGTCTTCGACCAACGCGGCCAGCGGCGATCGCAACTTCGTGATGTACTCCTATCCCTATACCGACCGGAATACGTTTACGAAAGAATACTTCGTACACATGCGCGATTCGGTGATGCAGGCCAATATCCCCGGCTATAAAGAAGGGGTGTACATGACCACGGACTCTCTGCTGACCACGGTGAGGCCCATCAGCGTACAAAACGAATACGCGATGGAAGTGCGCGGACTGTGGCGCATGAAGGGCGACTTCATGGGCGGCCCCTTCGTCTCGCAAGTCCGTTTGGACAAACAGAACAACCGCATCGTGACGGCGGAAATCTTTGTTTATTCGCCCGATAAAATGAAACGTAATCTCGTGCGCCTGATGGAAGCCTCGCTCTATACGCTGAGGCTGCCGGGAGAGCAGCCTGCGGGCGAACTCTCGTTGGGCGTCGATCAATCGAAATAAACGCTTTTGAAACAACATGGAAGACAGTAAAATAAGAGTCGGAATCACGCAAGGCGACATCAACGGAGTGGGGTATGAGGTCATTCTGAAAACCTTCTCCGACCCGGCCATGCTCGAACTTTGCACCCCCATCGTCTACGGTTCGCCCAAAGTGGCGGCCTATCACCGGAAAGCACTCGACCTGCCGGCCAATTTCAGCATCGTCAATTCGGCATCGGAAGCCTCCCACCATCGCCTGAGCGTGGTGAACTGTACGGACGACGAAGTGAAAGTGGAATTCTCGAAGACCGATCCCGAAGCCGGAAAAGCGGCTCTGGGAGCTTTGGAACACGCCATCCGCGAGTACAGGGAAGGACTCATCGATGTCTTGGTCACCGCCCCCATCAACAAATACGGCATACAGTCGGAGCATTTCAGCTTTCCCGGCCATACGGAGTACATCGAAGAACGTTTGGGCGGCGGACAGAAGTCGCTCATGATTTTGATGAAAGACGATTTGCGGATGGCGCTGGCCACCACGCACCTCCCGCTCAGGGAAGTGGCCCCGGCCATCACCAAACCGCTGATTCAGGAAAAGCTGCAAATCTTTCATCGCTGCCTGAAGCAAGACTTCGGCATCGGTGCTCCGCGCATCGCCGTGCTCTCGCTCAATCCTCATGCGGGCGACAACGGCCTGTTGGGGACGGAAGAGCAGGAAATCATCATCCCGGCCATGAAAGAACTGGAGGCCAAGAAGATACTTTGCTACGGCCCCTATGCGGCCGACGGATTCATCGGCTCGGGACATTACCGCCATTTCGACGGCATATTGGCCATGTATCACGATCAGGGGCTGGCCCCTTTCAAAGCCCTTGCCATGGACGAGGGCGTGAACTATACCGCAGGACTTCCCGTGGTGCGCACTTCGCCCGCGCACGGAACGGCTTACGACATTGCCGGAAAAGGCATTGCGAATGAAGATTCGTTCCGGCAGGCAGTCTATGTGGCCATCGACGTGTTCCGCAACCGCCGCTTTCAGAAGGAAGCCGGCTCGAACCCGCTGCGCAAGCAGTATTACGAGAAGCGCGACGACAGCGACAAACTGAAACTGGACACGGTGGACTGACGCGCCGTTCGCCGCCACATCCAAAGAATACAAGCGTATGACAAGAGCAGAAATACAACAGGTAAAGCTGAGATTCGGCATCATCGGCAATACGGAAGCCCTGTCGAGAGCCATCGACGTGGCCATACAGGTCGCTCCCACCGACTTGTCTGTGCTGATTACCGGCGAGAGCGGCGTGGGTAAAGAAAGTTTCCCGCAAATTATTCATCAGTACAGCCGGCGCAAACACGGGCAATACATCGCGGTAAACTGCGGTGCCATCCCCGAAGGAACCATCGACTCCGAGCTTTTCGGACACGAAAAAGGCTCGTTCACCGGTGCCATCGGCGAACGGAAAGGCTATTTCGGCGAGGCCGACGGAGGAACGATTTTCCTCGACGAAGTGGGAGAACTGCCCCTGCCCACGCAAGCCCGTCTGTTGCGCGTGCTGGAGAACGGAGAATACCTCAAGGTCGGTTCGTCGAAAGTGCAGAAGACGAATGTCCGCATCGTCGCCGCCACGAACGTAAACCTGACACGGGCCATCGCCGAAGGCCGTTTTCGCGAAGACTTGTACTACCGGCTGAACACCGTCCCCATACAGATTCCCCCCTTGCGCGAACGGGGAGACGACGTGCTGCTGTTGTTTCGCAAGTTTGCCGCCGACTTCGCCGAGAAATACCGCATGCCCGCCATCCAGCTTTCGGAAGATGCCAAGCAGACACTGCTCGCCTATCCGTGGCCGGGCAACGTCAGGCAACTGAAGAACATCACCGAGCAGATTTCCATCATCGAGACGCAACGCGACATCACGGCCGCCATTTTGCAGTCATACCTGCCGGCGCAAAGCGCGCAACGCCTTCCGGCACTCTTCGGAACCCGTGAAAGCAAGGGATTTGAAAGCGAACGCGAGATACTCTACTCCGTGCTTTTCGACATGCGTCAGGAGGTGGCCGAACTGAAAAAAATGGTACACAACCTCATGTCCGAGCGAAGCACGCCGATTGTCACCGCGGAGCCGATTGTCGGGACACCGTCTGCCGTGACGCCCGCCCTCATCCATCCGGTTACGCCCCCGGCCTCCGTCGTGTACCGTCCGGAAAAGGTCGACGACGATATTCAGGACACGGAAGAGTACGTTGAAGAACCCTTGTCGCTCGATGAGGCCGAGAAGGAACTGATTCGGAAAGCCCTGGCCAAACATTACGGTAAACGAAAGAGTGCGGCGAAGGACTTGAACATCTCCGAACGCACGCTATACAGGAAAATAAAAGAATATGGATTGGATTAAGAAAAACAAACCGTTCATCGGATGCCTCGCCCTGCTCTTGCTGTCGGCGGGATGTAGCGTCTCATACAAGTTCAACGGCTCTTCGATCAATTACGACAAGGTGAAAACCATCTCCATAACCGACTTCCCCATCAAGTCGGAATACGTTTACGCCCCGCTGGGCACGCGTTTCAACGAAGAGTTGAAAGACATCTTCGTGAGGCAGACGCGCCTGCAAATGCTGCGTCCCAACCAAAACGCCGACTTGCAGATAGACGGTGAGATCGTGGGCTACAACCAGTATAACCAAGCCGTGGCGGCCGACGGTTATTCTGCCGAAACCAAGCTGACGATAACGATCAACGTGCGCTTTGTGAACAACACGAACCATGCGGAAGACTTCGAACAGCAGTTTACGGCCTTCCGCACTTACAGCTCCAGAGAGCCGCTCACGGCCGTGCAAGACGGACTGATAGCCGAGATGACGAAGGAAATCAGCGAACAGATATTCAATGCGACCGTCGCCAACTGGTAAACCGCGGAAAAAATGACCTCAGCCCATCTGCAACAGTGGATCGAACACCCCGAGCTCTTGAACAGGGACACCCTGTATGAGTTGCGCAATCTTCTGGCACGTTACCCTTATGTCCAGACGCTGCGTCTGCTCTACCTCAAGAATCTTTATCTGCTGCACGACACCTCTTTCGGGGCCGAGTTGCGCAAATCGGTGTTGTACGTGGCCGATCGACGCAAGCTCTTTTATCTCATCGAAGGCGACCGTTTCGCCATTCGTCCCGCCGTCAAGCCCGTCCCCGTTTCGCCGGGCGAAGAAGAACCCACCGTCGATCGCACGTTGAACCTTATCGACGCGTTTCTGGCCACGTTGCCCGCCGACTCCGGACAGTCCGACTCCCTGCCGCCCGATTACGCCACCGACTACACGAGCTACCTGCTTCGACACACAGCCGCTCCCGAGGAAGAAACGCCGAAGTTGCGCGGACAGGAACTCATCGACGAGTTTCTCGAAAAGAGCGAATCCGAAACAAGTCTTTCCATGCGTCCGGTCGAAGCCGGCGAAAGCGTGCAACCCCGTCTTCCGCAGCCCGAAACCGAAGAACTTGAGGACGATAGCTGTTTCACCGAAACACTGGCCAAAATCTATGTGAAGCAGGGACGATACGAGAAAGCACTCGAAATAATTCGGAAATTAAGTTTGAAAACTCCAAAAAAAAACACTTACTTTGCAGACCAAATTCGATTTTTGGAGAAATTGATTATTAACGCTAATTCAAAATAACTTTAAGAGATGTATTTGTTACTCATTATTCTCATGGTCATTGCTGCCTTGCTGATGTGCTTCATCGTGCTGATTCAGAACTCGAAAGGCGGCGGACTGGCCTCCGGTTTCTCTTCGTCCAACGCCATTATGGGCGTGCGCAAAACGACCGACTTTCTGGAAAAAGCCACATGGAGCCTTGCCGCTTTCATGGTTGTCGTGAGCATACTGGCCGCTTATGCCTTGCCCTCGGCAAATACCGGAAACGCCTTGATCGAACAGGCGCAGAAAGAAGAGCAGACGAACCCGTATAACCTGCCGGCCGGAACCAACGCGCCGAAGACGGAAACCGCTTCGCCCGTGGCCGACCCCGTTCCTACACAGTCGCAACCGGCGGAAAAGACTCCGGAGCAGCAGGCCCAATAAATTATTTACTTTCACTTTTTTACATTAAACTTCATCATAAGTAAGAACACGACATGCGAAGCAGAGAATCCGTGAGGAAATAACTGCTTCGCTTTTGTTTTTTCGACCGATCCGATTTTATTTAATCACACTTTAACTCCTTTTCTATTCATGAAAACAACAGACAAAATTCACCGCACGCTGCGCGATTCCGCGCCTGCACGTTGGACGGCTTTGCTTCTGGTATCCTCGTGCATGTTTTTCGCCTACATGTTCGTCGACGTCTTGTCGCCCCTGCAAACCATGCTCGCCACCCAATGCGGCTGGGATGCCGGCACGTATGGCACATTCGCCAGTTCCGAGTACTTCCTGAACGTGTTTGTCTTCTTCCTCATCTTTGCGGGTGTCATTCTCGACAAGATGGGTGTGCGTTTCACGGCCGTGCTTTCGGGCGTGGTGATGGTTGTGGGCGGAGCCATCAAACTTTACGCCGTCAGCCCCCTCTTTGCCGAAGGCAACGGACTGTACGATTTCCTCAATTCCTTCTGGACCTCGTTTCCCGCCAATGCCAAGCTGGCCTCGTTCGGCTTCGCCATCTTCGGGTGCGGCGTCGAGATGGCGGGTATCACCGTGTCGAAAGCCATCGTGAAGTGGTTCACCGGAAAAGAGCTGGCTCTTGCCATGGGGCTTGAGATGGCCGTTGCCCGCTTGGGCGTGTTCGCCGTCTTCCGTCTGTCGCCTGCGGCGGCGGAATGGGGAAGCCCCGATGTGGTTCGTCCGGTAGCCATCGTTTGCGGTTTGCTCTGTGTCGGTCTGCTCTCATTCATTGTTTATTCGCTGATGGACCGGAAACTCGACAAACAGATGGACGACGCGGCCGATGGCGAAGCCGAGGAGCCTTTCAAGCTGAGCGACCTGAAGAAACTCTTCACCAGCCGCACGTTCCTCGTGGTGGCCATGCTGTGCGTGCTCTACTATTCGGCCATCTTCCCCTTCCAGAAGTTTGCCACCAGTATGCTCGAAAACCGTCTGAACATACCCACGAAGGAAGCCTCCGACTTGTTCTCATGGTTCCCCGTCGGGGCCATGATACTGACTCCTTTCCTCGGCTGGTTCCTCGACCGCAAGGGTAAGGGCGCCACGATGATCATTCTGGGTGCGGTGCTTATGAGCGGTTGCCACCTGATTTTCGCCCTTTATCCGCTGGACGGAAGCGCGTCGAGTCGCGTAGTGGCCTATGCCGCCATTGTGCTGTTGGGCGTGTCGTTCTCGCTTGTTCCCGCCGCCTTGTGGCCTTCCGTGCCCAAACTGGTGGAAAATCGTTATCTGGGTTCGGCTTACTCGGTCATCTTCTGGATACAAAACATCGGGCTGTGGGCTTTCCCCATTATCATCGGCAAGGCACTCGTCTGGTCCAATCCCGGCGTTGCCGCGGGAGGTGAGTACGACTATACGGTTCCCATGCTCATCTTCGTCATTCTGGGCGTGTTGGCTTTCCTGCTGGGCTTCTACCTGAAACTCGAAGACCGCAAGAAAGGCTACGGACTGGAATTGCCGAATATCAGAAAGTGATAGGTCGGTAGATTTGCGGGAAGGGGCAGTCGGCAGGGAAGAAAGAAAGTCTCTGCCGGCTGCCCCTTTCGTCAGTTCTCCCTTGTACCCCATGCGCATGCACCCTCACGCATCGGCGTTTTGTAAAACTCTTTCAATGCTCTTCGTGAGGTCGGTTTCGGAACCGGTCGGGATTTCGCCCCTCTCCAAAGTCCCTCCGGAAGGGCGTTTCCGAAATGCACGCACTTGACATCTGAAATGCACGTGTCTGACGTCTGAAATGCGCGTGTTTCAGACATGAAATGCGCGCAGTTGTCGCGTGAATTGCACGCGATTCGGAAAACCGAGGATACCGTGTAAAAAAAAGAGAGCATCAAAGGCGGGACGAAACAGGTGGAAATACGCTCGGACAGGGGCTTGTTTCTCCCCGAGAGCCGGGGTCGGTTCATCGCCGTCATGCGCGGAGCATGAGGTCGCCCGACATCAAAAAAACGCGGATTGCCCAAGCCGTTGCGGAGCTTCTTCGTGGAGCGTCCTGTGGCTTGTGCAATCCGCGTTTCGGTTCTGCCCGGTTTTGCCGGAATATGCGGTTCGTCGTTTAGAAGGGCAAATCGTCCTTGGCGTCGTTCGGAATGAAGTCGGGCGTCGGTGCGGGGGGCGGGGGAGGCACGGGCGAACCCGCGGGAGCCGTAGCGGCTGCCGACACGCGTTCCACCTTCCATGCTCGGATGGTGTTGAACCAGCGGTCTTGCCACTGACGGGCGTCGACATCGAACGAAACGGTGAGTTCTTCGCCCATCTGGATGTTGAATTGCTCTATCTTATCGGCTCCGAATACGTCGAAGCACATCTTGCGCGGATATTGGTCGTGATTTTCAATGACGTATTCCTGAGCTTTCCATGCGTTACCGCTGCTCTTTGAAACCCCGTCGCGAGGGGGGAGAATGGCGATGATTTTTCCTGTAAATTCCATTGTTTTGAGTTTTGATTCTGCGGCGAAGTTACGTTTTTTTGATAACATTTCGCAGCCTGTGCGGGCTTTTTCTTCGGTTTTGTTTGCGCTGACGGAATCTTTTTTCGTAACTTTGCGTGACTATATGTATCCAAAAACTTATAATACCGCAACAATATGAATTTTGTCGTTTCCAGTACTGCTCTTTCCGCTCATTTGCAAGCGGTGAGCCGTGTGATCAACTCGAAGAATACGCTTCCCGTTCTCGACTGTTTCCTGTTTGAACTGAAAGACGGGATGTTGTCTGTGACGGGATCGGACAGTGAAACCACGATGGTGACCACCGTTGCCGTGACGAGCGGCGATCCCGAAGGACGTTTTGCCGTCATGGCCAAAACATTGCTCGACGCGCTGAAGGAAATTCCCGAACAGCCGCTCACTTTCGAGATCAACCTCAACAACTACGAGATCACCGTGCAGTATCAGAACGGAAAATACAGCCTCATGGGGCAGAACGCCGACGAGTTTCCGCAGCCTGCCGTGCTGGGCGACAATTCCGTGCGCGTGGACATCGAGGCCGACATCCTGCTGGGCGGCATCAACCGTGCGGTGTTTGCCACGGCCGACGACGAACTGCGTCCCGTCATGAACGGTATCTATTTCGACATTACGACCGACGACATCACGATGGTGGCCTCCGACGGACACAAGCTGGTGCGCTGCAAAACGCTGGCGGCCAAAGGAAACGAACGCGCAGCTTTCATCCTGCCGAAGAAACCCGCTTCGCTGCTCAAAAATCTCCTGCCCAAGGAACAGGGCACGGTGGCGATCGAGTTCGATGAACGCAACGCCATCTTCACGCTCGAAAACTATCGCATGGTGTGCCGGCTCATCGAAGGACGCTATCCGAACTACAACTCGGTGATTCCGCAGAACAATCCGCACAAGGTCATTGTCGACCGTCAGCAGTTGCTCGGCGCCCTGCGTCGCGTGTCCATCTTCTCCTCGCAGGCCAGCAGCCTCATCAAACTCCGTTTGCAGGAAAACCGCATCGTCATCTCCGCGCAAGACATCGACTTTTCGACCTCGGCCGAAGAAACGCAGGTGTGCCAGTATTCGGGCGCGCCGATGAGCATCGGTTTCAAATCGACATTCCTCATCGACATCCTCAACAACATCGCGGCCGCGGAAGTCGTCATCGAACTGGCCGACCCCTCGCGCGCGGGCGTCATCATCCCCGTGGAGCAGGAAGACAACGAAGACCTGCTCATGCTGCTCATGCCCATGATGCTGAATGATTAAGAAGAACATTGCCGTGGCGTGACGGTGCGGAGTTCCACAGAAAGAGCGGGGCGAAACTTTCTCCATGAGCCTCCTTCTGTGGAACTCCGCGTCCCTGCCCGGCTCACACATAACGGAACACATGAAACTGAATCTCAAAAATCCCCTCGTCTTCTTCGACCTCGAAACGACGGGAACGAACATCAATACGGATCGCATCGTCGAAATCTGCTACCTGAAAGTCCATCCCAACGGCAACGAGGAGTCGAAAACGCTGCGCATCAATCCGGAAATGCACATCCCCGAACAAGCCTCGGCCGTGCATGGCATCTATGACGCCGACGTGGCCGACTGCCCCACCTTCAAAGAAGTGGCCAAGAGCATCGCCCGCGAAATCGAAGGATGCGATCTGGCCGGTTTCAATTCCAACCGCTTCGATATCCCCGTGCTGGCCGAAGAATTTCTGCGTGCCGACGTGGACATCGACCTGAGCAAGCGCAAATTCGTGGACGTGCAGGTGATTTTCCACAAAATGGAACAACGCACCCTGTCGGCAGCCTATAAATTCTACTGCGACAAGAATCTGGACGACGCTCACACGGCCGAGGCCGACACGCGAGCCACTTACGAGGTGCTGAAAGCGCAACTCGACCGCTATCCCGACTTGCAAAACGACATCGCTTTCCTGTCCGATTACTCCAGCTTCGGAAAGAATGTCGACTTTGCCGGACGCATGGTGTACGACGACAACGGAGTGGAAATCTTCAACTTCGGCAAGTACAAAGGCATGCCCGTGGCCGAAGTCTTGCGAAAAGACCCCGGCTACTACGGCTGGATTCTGGGCAACGACTTTACCTTGAACACCAAGGCGATGCTCACGAAGATACGTTTGCGCGAAATGAGCAATTTGATTACGAAATAATCCATGCTGAAAGGAAAGAAAATCGTTCTCGGCATCACCGGAAGCATCGCCGCCTACAAAGCCTGCCACATCATTCGCGGCCTCATAAAGCGGGGAGCCGAAGTGCAGGTGGTCATTACGCCCGCGGGAAAAGAATTCATCACGCCCATTACGCTCTCCGCGTTGACGAGCAAACCGGTGATCAGCGAGTTTTTCGCCCAACGCGACGGGACGTGGAACAGCCACGTCGACCTCGGCCTGTGGGCGGACGCCATGCTCATAGCTCCCGCCACGGCCTCCACCATCGGCAAAATGGCACACGGCATAGCCGACAACATGCTCATCACGACTTACCTCTCGGCCAAGGCGCCGGTGTTCGTTGCGCCGGCCATGGACCTCGACATGTATGCCCACGCCTCCACGCAACGGAATCTCGACATCCTGCGCGCCTACGGCAACCACATTATAGAACCCGCCACGGGCGAGCTGGCCAGCCACCTGGTGGGCAAGGGACGCATGGAAGAGCCGGAACAGATCATCCGCGTGCTGGACGAATACTTTGCGGACTCCTCCGCTTTGCAAGGAAAGAAAATCCTGATCACTGCCGGCCCCACTTACGAGAAGATAGACCCGGTGCGCTTCATCGGCAATTACTCTTCGGGAAAGATGGGCTTTGCCCTGGCCGAAGAATGCGCCCGTCGCGGTGCGGAAGTGACGCTGATTGCAGGCCCGGTGCAGCTGCAAACCGCACATTCGCGCATCCGCCGGATCGATGTGGAGTCTGCCCGTGAAATGTGCGAAGCGGCCGAACATCATTTTGCCGACAGCGAGGCGGCCATTCTCTGTGCGGCCGTGGCCGACTATCGTCCCGCCCTTGCCGCCGAAACGAAAATCAAGCGGGAGAAAAAAGGAGAGTTCGCCCTCAGCCTGCAACCTACGGAAGACATCGCCGCCCGTCTGGGAAAAAGCAAACGCGCCGGACAGCGGCTGGTGGGCTTCGCTTTGGAAACCGACAACGAGCAGCGCAACGCCCAAGACAAACTGAAACGGAAGAATCTCGACTTCATCGTGCTCAATTCGCTGCAAGATGCCGGAGCCGGCTTCCGCCACGATACGAACAAGATAAGCATAATCGACGCCGAACGCCGCACGGACTTCCCGCTGAAACCGAAGACGGAAGTGGCCGCCGATATTGTCGACCGCCTCATCGAAGAGTTGAAGCGGGATTGAGTCATCCTTTAAAACAGCAGAAAACCGTGTTACGTTCCCTATACATACAAAATTATGCCTTGATCGAGAAACTCGACATCGATTTCGCTTCAGGTTTCTCCGTCATCACCGGTGAAACGGGGGCGGGAAAGTCGATTATCCTCGGCGCCATCGGGCTGTTGCTCGGTCAGCGTGCCGATGTGAAAGCCATACGCCGCGGGGCGGACAAGTGCGTCATCGAAGCTCGTTTTGATGTGGCCGGTTACGAAATGCGGCAGTTCTTCGACGAGAACGAGCTGGAGTACGACACCGAGTGCATCGTGCGCCGCGAAGTTCAGGCTTCGGGCAAGAGCCGCGCGTTCATCAACGACACGCCCGCGTCGCTCAATCAGCTCAAAGAGTTGGGCGAACGGCTTATCGACGTGCATTCGCAGCACCAAAATCTTCTGCTCAACAAGGAAGGATTCCAGCTCGAGGTGCTCGATACGCTGGCCCGCAACGAACAGGCACTCGACGCATACCGGCAAAAGTACGACGCGTGGAAGCAGCTCGCACACGAACTGACCGAGCTGAAAACCCGGGCCGAACAGAGCCGGACGGACGAAGACTACATCCGCTATCAGCTGGAGCAACTCGAAGAAGCCAAGCTGCGCGAAGACGAACAGGAAGAACTGGAGCGGGAGGCCGATATGCTGAGCCATGCCGAAGAAATCAAGGCGGGACTCTACCGGGTTGAAATGTCTCTTGCGTCGGACGAGGGAGGACTGCTCGCCTCGCTGAAAGACGCTCTTCACACCCTGAACGCGCTGCGCAACGTCTACCCGCCGGCACAGGAACTTGGCGAACGGATGGAGAGCGCGTACATCGACCTGAAGGACATCGCGCAGGAGGTAGGCGGACACGGTGAGTCGGTGGAGTTCAACCCCTCGCGCATGGAAGAGGTGAACGAACGGCTCAACCTCATCTACTCCCTGCAACAAAAACATCACGTTTCGACACTTGCTCAGCTCATCGCCCTGACGGAAGAATACCGCACCCGACTTGCCGACATCACTTCCTTCGACGACCGCATCGCCGAACTGACGGCGCATTGCGAAGAAGCCCGTCGGGCCGTTGCGCAACAAGCCGCCGTGCTGACGGAAGCCCGTGTGCGAGTGGCCCGCGAAGTGGAGGAACAACTGGCCGCCCGCCTCGTTCCGCTGGGCATGCCCAATGTCCGTTTTCAGGTGGACATTACGGCCAAAGAACCGGGCGCGCATGGGGCCGACGCGGTGAATTTCCTCTTCTCGGCCAATAAGAACGGCCTGTTGCAAAGCATCGCTTCCGTGGCTTCGGGCGGTGAGATTGCCCGTGTGATGCTCTCCATCAAGGCCATGATAGCCGGAGCGGTGAAGCTGCCCACCATCGTTTTCGACGAGATAGACACCGGCGTGTCGGGCGAAATTGCCGATCGCATGGCCGACATCATGAAGGAAATGGGCGACAAAGACAGGCAAGTCATCAGCATCACTCACCTGCCGCAGATTGCTTCGCGCGGGAAGGCCCACTACAAAGTGTACAAACTGGACAGCGAGACCGAGACCAACAGCCACATCCGTCGGCTCACCGAAGAGGAGAGAGTGCACGAGATTGCCCACATGCTCAGCGGCGCGACAATCACCGAAGCGGCGTTGAACAACGCCAGAGACTTACTGTCCAGATAATTGCCCGAATGAACACCGAAATAAAACTCCAACAGCATACTTACGAATGAACGACAACAATGAAATGATATTCGGCGTGCGCGCTGTCATCGAGGCCGTTCAGGCCGGTAAAGAAATCGATAAGATATTGGTGAAGAAGGACATTCAGAGCGACTTGTCGAAAGAACTGTTCGCCGCTCTGAAGGGAACGCTTATACCCGTGCAACGCGTGCCGGTGGAGCGCATCAACCGCATCACGCGCAAAAACCATCAGGGCGTGGTGGCTTTCGTCTCTTCCGTGACGTACCAAAGGGCGGAAGATTTGGTTCCCTTTCTTTTTGAACAGGGCAAGAACCCCTTCTTCGTGATGCTCGACGGCATTACCGACGTGCGCAACTTCGGAGCCATAGCCCGCACGTGCGAATGTGCCGCGGTAGATGCCGTCATCATTCCCGCGCGGGGCAGCGTGTCGGTCAACGCCGATGCCGTGAAGACCTCCGCCGGAGCCTTGCACACCCTTCCCGTGTGTCGAGAGCAGAACCTGCGCGCCACGCTGCAATTTCTCAAAGAGAGCGGATTCCGCATAGTGGCGGCCACCGAAAAGGGCGATTACGACTATACGAAGGGCGATTACACCGGTCCGATCTGCCTCATCATGGGCGCAGAAGACAAAGGCGTGAGCTACGACAACCTCGCCCTGTGCGACGAATGGGTGAAGATTCCCCTGTTCGGCGCCATCGAATCGCTGAACGTGTCCGTTGCCGCAGGCATACTCATCTACGAAGCCGTAAAGCAACGTCAGTCATAACCTACCCCAAAAACACCCCAAACACCAATGAAAACAACACTCATCATTTGCTGTGTCGCACTTTTGGCCGTGCAGCCGGTCTCGTCGCAGCAGACCCCGAAGTGGGTCGAAAAAGCCAAACGCGCCGTCGTTTCCGTCGTCACCTACGATAAAGACGGGCGCATGTTGCACACCGGAAACGGATTCTTCATCGCCGACGACGGCACGGCTCTGTCGGACTACTCCCTGTTCAAAGACGCCGCGCGGGCCGTGGTCGTCACTCCCGAAGGCCGGGAAATGAATGTCGACCGCGTGATGGGAGCCAACAGTCTTTACGACGTCATCAAGTTCCGTGTGGACATTTCGGGAAAGAAAGTCCCCGCACTGACGCTTTCCGCAGCCCCGTCGAAAGACGGCGACGAGGTGTGGATGCTGCCCTATTCCACTCAGAAGAGCATCGCCTGCACGGCAGGAACGGTCAAGACCGTCGCCACGGTGGCCGGCGAGTATCCCTACTATACGCTCTCGATGTCCATGAAGGAGAAGATGGTGAGCTGCCCCGTCATGAATGCCGCGGGTGAAGTCATCGGGCTGGCGCAGAAATCCTCGAGAGCCGATTCGCTGAATACTTGCTACGCAATCGGGGCGAAACTGGCCGAGGCGCAGCAGATAAACGCCCTTTCCATGGGCGACGCCTCCTTGCGAAGCATCGGCATCCGAAAGGGCTTGCCCCCGACGGAAGATCAGGCTTTGGTCTACCTGTTTGTCGCTTCAACGCAGCTCGACGCATCCGATTACAAGAGTTTGCTCGACGACTTCATCGCCGCCTATCCTTCCAACTCCGAAGGATACCTGCGTCGCGCGGCACACTACATGGGCACGGCCGACAACGATAAGGCCGCGGCCGACATGGCTCAGGCCGTGAAGGTGGCCTCGAAGAAAGACGAAGTTTGCTACAACCTTTCAAAACTCATCTACGGTTATCTGCTGACCAAACCCGAAAAACCTCATGCCGACTGGACGTACGAAAAGGCATTGGCGCATTTGCGCACTGCGCAGGAACAGAATCCGCTTCCGCTCTACACGCAGCTGGAAGGCGATATTTACTTCGCCCTTCAGGATTATGCAAAGTCGCTCGAGGCCTACCGCAAGGTCAATGAAAGTCCGCTGGCCTCGCCCGCTTCCTACTTCAGTGCAGCCAAGGCGGCGGAACTGCTGAAGTCCGATCCGAAGGAAATCGTGACGCTGATGGACAGCTGCGTGGCGCGCATAACCAAACCCGTGCAGGCGCAAGACGCGGTCTATCTGCTGGAACGCGCCCAGGCCTACATGAACAACAATCAGGCGAGGCAGGCCGTTGCCGACTACGACGCTTATTTCGAGGCCGTGAAAGGACAGGTGAACGACGTCTTCTATTTCTATCGCGAGCAGGCCGCCCTCAAATCCCGTCAGTACCAACGTGCGCTGGACGACATTGCCAAGGCCATCGAACTCAACCCCGACGAATTGTCGTACCGCACCGAGGCGGGTGTAATCAATCTCCGCGTGGGACGTTACGAAGAAGCCGTCCGCGAATTGGATCACGTCATCGGCAAAACGCCCGAATATGCCGAGGCCTACCGCCTGCGCGGCTTGTGTCATGCGCAGATGAAGAAGATGAAAGAAGCCGCGGCCGACTTCGTTCGTGCCAAGGAATTGGGCGATCCGCATGCGGAGGAGATGATGAAGAAATACGTTCGTTGAGCCCTCCCCTTCGGCAGCGGAGGGCGGTTTTGCCGGAAATAAGCGGTGTGTCGTCTTTACGCTTTGCGGAGAAAGTGCTAACTTTGTGTCGACAATCGCCGCCACGGCGACTATTATAACCCTAAAAGAAAACATGAAAAAAGTAATCAGTACAGAGAAGGCTCCGGGGGCCATCGGTCCTTACAGCCAAGCCATCGAAGCGGGCAACATGGTGTTCGTTTCCGGACAGTTGCCCATCAATGCGGAAACGGGTGAGATGCCCGAAGGCGTTGAAGCGCAAACACGTCAGTCGTTGGAAAACATGAAAAGCATTCTTGCTGCGGCCGGCCTTACGATGGCCAACGTGGTGAAAACAACGGTTTTCCTGCAAGACATGTCGCTCTTTGCAGGCATGAACGGTGTATATGCCACCTACTTCGAGGGTGCATTCCCCGCACGTTCGGCCTTTGCCGTGAAGACGTTGCCGAAAGACGCTTTAGTGGAAATCGAATGTATCGCGGCTCGCTAACAAGTCGGCCACGATGAAGCTGCTGCCTCCCGTGAAGACGATGTCTTCCGGGAGGCTTTTTTTCAGGGCGGTTCGCACGGCCTCGGTCACGGTGGAATGACACGTCCCCCTCAGTCCCGCCTCGGAGGCCCGGAGCATGAGTTCTTCGGCGGGCAACGCCCGTTTCACGGAGGCTTGGGTAAAGTAGTAGGCGGCATCTTTCGGCAGCAGGGCGAGCACGCTTCGGACATCCTTGTCGTTCACCATGCCGAAAACGAAGTGCAGGCCGCAGTTCCTTTCGCGACGCATCTCCTCCAGCTGGGTGCAGATGTGGGCGATGCCGTCGGCGTTATGTCCCGTGTCGCAGATGAGGGTGGGGCGTTCGCGGAGCGTCTGCCAGCGTCCCATCAGTCCCGTCAGGGCACACACGCGGGCAAAGGCGTCGCGGCATTGGTCGGCGGTGAACGCATAGCCCTCTCCGCATTCGCGCAATACGCGGAGTGCCGTGACGAGCGTCAGTATGTTCTCCTCCTGACAGGCACCCGAGAGTTCGCCGAAGAGTCCGTCGGGAAATTCGCCTCCCGTGAGCACGGTCATCTCCCTGCCCTGCACCTTGCGTCGCCCGATGGTGTAACGGTCGCGTTCGTCGGCGGCGAAGAAAATCGGCGCACCCGTTTCGGCCGCCTTCCGTTCGAACACCTGCCTCACTTCTCCTTCGGCCCGTCCGACGACCGTGGGAACACCCTCCTTGATGATGCCCGCCTTTTCGGCGGCGATGCGCGGAAGCGTGTCGCCCAAATAGGCCGTGTGGTCGAATCCGATGTTCGTAATCAGACACAGGTCGGGGCGTATGATGTTCGTGCAATCCAGCCTTCCGCCCATGCCGGTTTCGATGACGGCCACGTCCACGCCCTCGTCGGCAAAGTAGCGAAAGGCCATTGCCGTGGTGAGTTCAAAGAACGACGGGTGGAGAGGTTCGAAGAAGGAACGATGTTCTTCCACGAAGCTGACGACGTACTCTTGCGGCATCATCTCGCCGTCGATGCGGATGCGCTCGCGGAAGTCCACCAGATGAGGCGAGGTGAACAGCCCTGTCCGGTAGCCGGCTTTCTGCAACACGGCGGCCAGCGTGTGGGAGCAGGAGCCTTTTCCGTTGGTTCCCGCGATGTGGATGGTGCGGAACTTCCGGTGCGGATGTCCGAAATAACGGTCGAGCCGGTGGGTGGTTTCAAGTCCCGGTTTATAGGCATCGCCGCCTATTTGCTGAAACATCGGCACGCTCTCGTAGAGGTAGGTAAGGGTTTCCCGGTAATTCATCTTCTTAAAAATATTTAACCGCACGGACGAACCCTCCTCGCCGCCGATTGTTTATCTTTAAGGGCGCAAACGCCGACTCGGAAAGGATTTCGCCTTTGCGTCTGCAAATATCAACATTAAAATCTAAGTAATCATGGGAACGAAGAAGAATTTTGTGCTCGACACGAACGTCATTCTGCACGACTATCACTGTTTGAAAAACTTTCAGGAGAACGACATCTATCTGCCCATCGTGGTGCTCGAAGAGCTCGATCAGTTTAAGAAAGGAAACGAAGAAATCAACTTCAACGCCCGTGAGTTTGTGCGCGAACTCGATCAGCTGGCCGACAACGACCTGTTCAAGCAGGGAGTGAAACTCGGCGAAGGCTTGGGAAGACTGTTCGTCGTGGCCGGACATGTCGAGGCACCCAAGGTGGAAGAAGCCTTTCCGGCACGGAAGCCCGATCATCAGATTCTGGCCGTCACGGAACAGCTCACGGCGAAGCATCCCGGCATGAAGACCATTCTGGTGACCAAAGACGTGAATCTGCGCATGAAGGCCCGCTCCCTCGGTCTTCTGTGTGAAGACTACATCACGGATAAAGTGATCAACGTCGATCTCTTCGCCAAGTCGAACGAAACGTTCGAAAACGTCGATCCGGCACTCATCGACCGCATCTATTCTTCCAAAGAAGGCATCGATGTCAACGAGTTCGACTTCAAAGATATTCTTCATCCCAACGAATGTTTCGTGCTCAAGAGTGACCGGAACTCGGTGCTGGCGCGCTACAATCCCTTCACGCGTACCGTGAACCGGGTGAATAAGGGCAGAAACTACGGCATCGAGCCGCGCAACGCCGAACAGAGTTTCGCTTTTGAAATTCTGAACGACCCCGACGTGAAGCTGGTTGCGCTCACCGGAAAGGCCGGCACGGGGAAAACCCTGCTCGCTTTGGCGGCCGCTTTGGGTAAGCTGATGGACTATAAGCAGATTTTGCTCGCACGCCCCATCGTGGCCCTGTCCAACAAAGACATCGGCTACCTGCCGGGCGATGCCAAAGAGAAAGTGGCTCCCTACATGCAGCCGCTGTTCGACAACCTGAATGTCATCAAACGCCAGTTCTCCGCCGGATCGCCCGAGGTGAAGCGGCTGGAAGACATACAGAAGAACGAGCAACTGGTCATCGAGGCCTTGGCCTTCATCCGCGGACGCAGCCTGAGCGAGATGTACTGCATCATCGACGAGGCGCAGAACCTCACGCCGAGTGAAATCAAAACCATCATCACCCGGGCGGGAGAAGGAACGAAGATGGTGTTCACGGGAGATATCCAGCAAATCGACCAGCCCTATCTCGACAGCGAATCGAACGGCCTGGTCTACATGATCGACCGAATGAAGGATCAGCCTCTGTTCGCCCACGTCAACCTCGTGAAGGGAGAGCGCAGCGAACTGAGCGAACTGGCAAGCAACCTGCTGTGACGGCCTTTTTGGATTTGTGAGACGAAAGTGTTATTTTTGCGTGAATAAGATGATTGCCAAACATTCATGAAGAACAAAGTACAAAGCACGATAGACTTTGAGATGCTTCCTTTCGTAATGAAGGAGCTGGTTGCCATGGTCATGAAAAAGAAAGCATTGCCTCTTCAGGATGCTTTGTATTACATTTACTCGTCCGAATTGTACGAATCCTTGCTGAACGAAAAGGCTAAAACGTGGTATCTCAGTACGCCGGCTTTGTATGAATGGTTGGAAAAAGAAAAGGCAGAGCGCAGAAAGAAGTCTTATGAAGAGGCGAATGGCGAGATACTGCTTTTTCAGATGTTTTGCATAGAGCACTATCGGGTACGGAAAGATATCTCCTTTTTTGAAGCCCTGAACTTGTTTTCCGAATACCGTGTTTTCCGTTTTCTGGAAGAAAATTTTGAGATGCTTCACACGCAGGATGCGGACTATATGGTGGATACGATAGTCACTTACGTCAAGAAAATGAAAAAACAAAAGAAATGAAGTTGTTTCACGGTTCGACCGTAGCGGTAAAGCATCCGAACATAGAGAAAGGACGTGGTCTGACTGACTTTGGGAAAGGCTTTTATACAACAACCCATTACGAACAGGCCGAGAAGTGGGCATTGCTTAAAAAGAACAGGGAGCAAAGCGAAAAAGCGGTGGTGTCTGTATATGAAGTTCCCGATGATATCCTTGAAGGAGGTTATTCTCTGCTTAGGTTTACGGGAGCGACCGAAGAGTGGTTGGCCTTTGTGGTGGATAACCGGAGGGGCAATCCGGCGGCGACGCATTATGATTTGGTTATGGGGCCGGTTGCCAACGACCGGTTATATGCCACTATACGGCTGTATGAACAGGGAATAGTCACTCCCGAAGCGGCTATTCAGATGCTGAAGAGCCATAAACTGTTCGATCAACTTTCTTTTCATTCTCAAGAGGCAGCCTCTCTGCTTCGGTTTGTGGAGGCCATAGCCGTTGCGGAAAAATAACGGAACCGAACACGAACGGCGAAGGACGGCATGACACCGCTCCTTCGCCGTTTTTTATGTTTTCGCTTTTATGTTGTTGCCGTCCGCTAAAGGCGTGAAGCTCCGGTTCTTCCTGTTCACCGTGCCACCGGCGGTGAACCTATCCTCGCTCTTGGAGAAAAATTAAGTGCCTGTTCGAGCGTTTTTCCATCTGTCTCATTCCGTTTCCGATGCTCTCTTTTTTTTACACGGTTCCCTCGGTTTTCCGAATCGCGTGCATTTCACGCGACAACTGCGCGCATTTCATGTCTGAAACACGTGCATTTCAGACGTCAGGTGGGTGCACTTCAGACGTCAAGTGCGTGCATTTCGGAAACGCCCTCCCGGAGGGACTTTGGAGAGGGGCGAAATCCCGACCGGTTCCGAAATCGACCTTGCGAAGAGTGTTGAAAGAGTTTTACAAAACGCCGATGCGTGAGGGCGCATGCGCATGGGGTGGTTTCCGGTTGTTGGGCGTGCGATAAAATGCCTCATCGGCGGCGGTTCGTCGGAAAAAGGAGGGTCGCTCTTTTTCAAAACTTACCGGGCAACTATGTTCCGCTTATTTTCTTGAAGAAAAGTATTTCAGGAATTGGGTGCGTTCGAACATGTTGACGCCTTGCACATCTTCCGCGTTCAGCTTGCCTTTGAACTGGGCGACGGACTTGAAGCCTTTTTCTTCCATCCACTGCGAGAGAAACGCATTGGCCGCGCCGATGAATTTGCCCTGCTCCCGGTAAATCGCGCTGCAAACTTCCACGGCCGAGGCTCCCGCCAGCAACGCTTTGACCACTCCCTCGGGTGTGCCCACGCCGCCCGATGCCGCATAGTCGATTTTACTCACGGCGGCCGAAGCGATACCGATCCAGCGAAGCGACTTGCCCAAGTCGGAGGGCTTGCTGAACACGTCGCCCGAGGTGTGTTCCATCTTGTCGATGTCGATGTCGGGTTGATAGAAGCGGTTGAAGAGAACGACTCCTGCCGCTCCGTTGGCGTGCAACTGATGAATGAGCGCGACGGGATTCGTCAGGTTGTCGCCCAGTTTCATGATGACCGGTATGCCGATTGTTTTCTTCACGTGGCGCAGGATGTCGATGTGATGTTGTTCGAAAGATCCGTGCTTATACTCCGTTTCGGAACGTAGCGAGAGGATGTTGATTTCGAGCGCGTCGGCTCCGGCCTCTTCCATGCTGCGGGCAAATTCCACCCATTCGGAGTCCGTGTGGCAGTTGACGCTGGCAATGATGGGAATGGTGCACGCTTTTTTGCTTTCCCTGATCAGCGTGAGGTATTCGGACAGCTTGTGCGCACGGATGTAGTCGTCTATATATTCGTTTCCTTCGGGGTAGTAAGAGGGGTCGCGAAGTTGGTCGGCCTCCATCAGGATTTGCTCTTCGAAGAGCGACTTGAGCACGATGGCTCCCGCACCTTCTTCGTCCAGTTTTCTGTTCTTCTCGGCTGTGTTGGTCAGGCCTGAGCTGCTGACGATGATCGGGTTTCGCAGGGAAAGTCCGGCAAAGGTGGTTTTCAATTCAGTCATAATTTATAGCGTTTTTAAGTGGACAAGGGATTTCTTTCTCCGAATATCTTGCTGCCGACACGTATCAGCGTGCTTCCTGCGGCGATGGCCTCGGGATAGTCGTGCGACATTCCCATGGAAAGTTCGTCGAATGTCGCGGAATGAGCGAACCACGTGGCCTTGATTTCCTCGAAGAGTGTATGTAGAAAACAAAATTCTTGTTCGATTTGTTCGGTGTTGTCCGTGTTGCTTGCCATGCCCATGAGGCCTCTGATCCGCACGTGGGTCAGGGCCGAACGGGCGGATTCGTCGGCGAGGAAAGCTCTGCATTCGTCGGGGCTGAATCCGAATTTCGTTTCCTCGCGGGCGATGTGGATTTGCAGCAGGCAATCGACCGTTCGCCCGTACTTGGCCGCCTGCCTGTCGACTTCGGCAAGCAGCCGGGGCGAATCGATGCCGTGAATCAGCGTCACATAGGGGATGAGGTATTTGATTTTATTCGTCTGCAAATGTCCGATGAAGTGCCATTCGATGTCGTTCGGCAGTTGCTCCCGTTTGGCTGTCATTTCCTGTACCCGGCTTTCTCCGAAGAGGCGTTGTCCGGCGCGATAGGCTTCTTCGATGGCTCCGACCGGATGGAATTTCGACACGGCGACGAGGCGTACCCCCTGCGGGAGGTCGGCCTTCACGCGTTTCAGGTTGTCGGCTATGCTCATGCGGCGTGTGGATGTCGTGATTAAGACTTTGCGGGATCGAACTCCGGTTTGTCGCCGGCTTCCGAGCTGTAAG
>JBHAEN010000044.1:0-24774 GCA_041855645.1 Bacteroides sp.
CGATGGACTCAACGAACAGACAGGTGAAAAATCGCTTCCGAAAAACCTTGGCGGAGCCTTTCGCAGCCTGTCTTCCGGACATTGCAAGGCTCATTTGATGTCGGGGGAGGATGAAAACTGTACTCCCCTCAAGTCCGACCGAATACGCCGGGCCTCAAGGGGAGTAAAAAAGAAAAAGGTAGCCGGAAGCTACCTTAAAAAAAACGATTAAATAAAGCCGAACTTATCTTCAAACATCTTTCCGATTATCGGCAAAGGCTTTTTGACTTCGTTCGACGCATTGATGGCACCTACAATCATCAACACAAGGAAGACAAGAGAGAGGAGGCTGAGAATCATGGTAACGCCCGCCGGCAGGAAGAGGCCGAGGATGTTGATGATAATGGAATAGATAAACGAAATCACAAACAAGCCGAAACCTTGTTTCAAATGGTAACGATTGAAGTCGTCTCTCTGTTCTTTACCCGCGAAAAATGCGATCAGCCAACCGATAAGAGTCACATACGCCAGAATGGCAACTGTTTTACTGTTCATAATACAATGGTTTTAATGATTACGTCGACAAAGTTCCGATTTAACCACCTTTTCTCCAAGAAAATAAGCGTACAAGATATATACATCTCCCGAAAAAAGTATCTACATTTTGTCTACATCGTTTTCTCTTTCGTATGGATTTATTGTGACAATCGGTTGATTGAAAGATAATTACATGTTCAGGGAACATCGCCCTGCGAAATATCTACATTCGTTTGGCAAGAAACAATCTTTTTTTAATACATTTGTCAAAAATGTGGAGAGTATGAGGAGAATAATCCTTTTTTTCATCTGTACTCCGTTTCTTGTTCATTCCTATGGGAGAGATTTGGATCAGTCTTTGTTCCAGAGGATCAGAGAGGGAGAGAGGCTTCAGAGGAAAGAATCGTTCGAGAAAACGGTTCGTTTTTTCGACACTGAAATTGCAGCCCATAGCGGTCGGGATGCGGAATTGGCCTATCTGCATGCCTATAAGAGCCGTTTCTACACCTTGAGCGACAGCCTTGTGCTCGCCAAGAAAGAAGCAGGGTTGAGTCTGGTGTTGGCGGAGCGGTCGAAAAATGCGCAGGCCAAAGCGGCGGCTCTTCTGGCCCAGATGTATATCAGTGCGGTGTTGGGGCTGGCCGATCATGTGGTCAGGCATGGGAAAGAGGCAATCAACATCAGTCTTTCTTCCGACGATTATTTTACGCTGTTCCTCATCAATTACAAACTCTACGCGACATACAGCGATTGGGAAGAAACCGATAAGATGACGTTTTACATCAACCGTTGCGTCAAAATGGCGCAACGGTTGGGCGATCCGAATGCTTTGGCCAATGCCTACAACGGTGTGTCGAGTACTTTCCTGACCGAGTATGAGGCGTCGAAAAACCGTGTACTCATTGATAGCAGTTGGGTATATCTGCGGAAATCGTTCGAACTGTATGAAACTCATCCGTCCGAAATCGCCGAGACGACGCTTTCCGTCACTTGCAGCAATATTGCCAATCACTTTCTTTCTTATTCGAAATCGGACGCGTCCGAAGCTCAGAAAATGGCTTTCAAATATCTCGACATGGTCGAAAGCATGCCTCAGGATGCGCTTGTCTTGGCCCATATCAACGGCATCAAAAGCGTGTTTGCCCTGCGTGAGAACAATCTTGATGCGGCAAAAGGCTATTTGGAGAGGGCACGAGAGGTGATAGAACGCGAACCTCAGAAAAATTTGAGCACCAAAATACACATTTATCGCTCGTTGGTGGCCATCCTTTCCGAGCAGGGAGAGTTGAAAACCGCGTTGGAGTATTGGCAGAGAATCGACGGATTGCAGGCGGAACTCTTCGACGAACAGCAACGTTACAATGCTCAGAAAATTGATATTCAGTACGAAGTGGAGAAAAAGGATGAAGAACTGGAGTATCTTTCCACCGAAGTCCGGTCCCGTAAAGAACAGAATTACCTGTATATCGGGATTGCGGTTCTGTCTGTCATCGGACTCATTTTCATGTTCACATCCTACCATTTTCGCCTGAAATATTCCATAGAAAGAGAGCGGAAGGCTCATTTGGAGAAAGAGGAGGCCGAGATGCAGATGCTTCTCGAACAGGAAGAAAAACAACGGCTCAAGGCCGAACAGGAACTTTTGGGCATGCAGCAGCTTCAGTTGCAGAAAGAGGCTATGGCAACGGTTTTGCAGGTGCAGCGTAAGAATGAGATTCTTCAGGAAATCAAGGCAAAACTTTCCGAGGGCAGTCCTGAGAAAATTCAAAAAATATTCAAGGAAGAATCGTCGGTGGATGCCGATTTCGACGAAATTAAAACACAGATTCAGCGGTTGTATCCTAACTTTTTCCAGCACCTGCAGGAGATGGCGCAACAAAAGCTTTCTTTGCTCGATTTGAAATATTGTGCCTGCATTCACCTGAAGATGAGCACCAAACAAATGGCCCAGTTGCTCCATGTCGAGGCATCGAGTGTGCGTATGTTCAAATATCGTTTGAAACAAAAGTTGGGTTTGTCCAAGGAAGTCGATTTGGAAGCGTTTTTGCAGAACTTTAATTGAGCAAGGGCGGAGGGGCCTGCTCCGGGAACGTACTTGTGTCGGTGACCGAAGCCGACTGTCGCCGGCAACGTCGCAGTTTGTGCATGATGACACACCGTCTTGATCGGCATCGTTTTCGGCAGCCGTTCATTATCTTTCGTATGTCGGTCGGGGATAAAAAACGAAGTACCCCCGGAAGTCTTGTTCCGAGGGTGCTTCAAATACGTTTTTAGTAGGAGCGGGCAAAGACCACGCGGCAGACCGATGGTCGGCCTGTCACCATGCATGTGCCGGGTTCTTTGTCGCCGGGTACAAAGGAATCCATCGGGATGCAGCGGATGGTGGCTTTGGTTTCTTCTTTGATTTTTTCTTCTGTTTCCGGTGTTCCGTCCCAATGGGCGAGTACGAAACCACCTTCTTCGATTTTCTCTTTGAACTCGTCGTACGAGTCGGCCGTCGTAATGCGAGAGTTGCGATAATCCAGTGCTTTTTTGTAGATGTTGGCCTGAATCTCCTCCAAGAGCTGCTGAACGTAGAGTTCGATTCCGTCGCAAGTAACGGTTTCTTTCTCCAGCGTGTCGCGTCGCATGACTTCCATCGTGTTGTTTTCGTAGTCGCGTCCGCCCATTACGAGACGGACGGGTACGCCTTTCAGTTCGTAGTCGGCAAATTTGAATCCCGGCCGTTTGTTGTCGGCATTGTCGTATTTCACGGAAATGCCCATTGCTTTCAGTTTGCTTGCTATGCCGGCTACTTTTTCGTCGATCATCTTCAACTGTTCTTCATTCTTGTAGATGGGAATGATGACAACCTGAATGGGAGCCAGGTGAGGCGGAAGCACAAGCCCGTTGTCGTCGGAATGGGTCATGATGAGTGCGCCCATCAGTCTTGTGGATACTCCCCAAGAGGTGGCCCATACATAGTCCAACTTGTTTTCTTTGTTAACGAATTGTACGTCGAACGCCTTGGCGAAGTTTTGTCCGAGGAAGTGCGAGGTTCCGCTTTGCAGGGCTTTTCCATCTTGCATCATGGCTTCGATGGTATAGGTTTCCAATGCTCCCGCAAAGCGTTCGTTGGCCGTTTTGGTTCCTTTGACAACGGGCACGGCCATGTATCTTTCGGCAAATTCCGCATACACATTCAGCATTTGCAGGGCTTCGCTTTCGGCTTCTTCGCGAGTGGCATGTGCGGTATGTCCTTCCTGCCACAGAAATTCGGCTGTGCGGAGGAAGAGTCGGGTACGCATTTCCCAACGCATGACGTTGGCCCATTGGTTACAGAGAATGGGGAGGTCGCGGTAAGAATTTATCCAGTTTTTGTAGGTGTTCCAAATGATGGTTTCCGAAGTCGGACGGATGATGAGTTCTTCTTCCAATTTCGCCTGCGGGTCTACGATCACTCCTTTGCCGTCGGGCGAGTTTTTCAGGCGATGGTGAGTCACCACGGCGCATTCTTTGGCAAATCCTTCCACGTGTTCGGCTTCCCGACTCAGAAATGATTTGGGAATCAGCAGGGGGAAGTAAGCATTCACGTGTCCGGTTTCTTTGAACATATCGTCCAACCGGCGTTGTATTTTTTCCCAGATAGCGTATCCGTAAGGCTTGATCACCATACATCCGCGCACGGCAGACTGTTCTGCCAAATCTGCTTTTACTACGAGGTCGTTATACCATTGCGAATAGTTTTCGCTGCGTTTGGTCAGGTCTTTCAGTTCTTTTGCCATTCTGTTTATCGATGTTTTTGAGTAGAATATATTCGTTTACATAAATTGCCGCAAAAGTACACATTTTCTATTCTACTCGCAAATATAAATATATAGAGTGGGCAGTATGGAAAATACGGTACGGATCAACCTTCGGTACGGCTGACGTGTTTGATGTTCGGTATCTTCTTCAAATTATTGCAGATGGTTTTTACGTCTTCCGCATCGTGTACCCATAATTGAATTTTTCCTTCAAAGATGCCTTCATTGGTCTCGATGGTGAGTTTGCGGATGTTCACGTTGAGTTGGCGAGAGATGATTTGTGTCACTTCGTTCAGCAACCCCATGCTGTCAATGCCTTTGATATAGATGTAAACTAAGAACGATAGTTGTTTACGCGTATCCCATTCGGTGGCTAAGATGCGGTTTCCGTAGCTGCTTTTCAGTTTGGCGGCTATCGGACACTGCCGCTTGTGGATGATGATCCGGTCTTTCTCGTCGATGTAGCCCAGAACGTCGTCGCCCGGAATGGGGTGACAGCATTCGGCCATCGTGTATTTGTTCCGCAGTGTTTCTTCGGTGAGTCGGATCACTTGCTTGGAATTGATCTTTTCTTTTTCCTGTACGGTTTTCTCTTCCGTCTTTTCTTTGTTCCCGTTTCCGAATCCAAAAGGCAGATACCGCTTCCAAGTGCTTGTCTGCTTTTCTTTTAACTCGTTTCGGTCTGCCTCACCCAGAACGATTTTTTGGCTTCCGATGGCTGCGAAAAGATCTTCTCCGTTTTCAAAATTGTGGAGTTTGCTAAGTTTTTCGACCACCGTTTCGCTCATCGGAATGTCTTCTTTGATCAGAAATTCCTTTAATGTGTCTTCACCGGCTTTCTGATGGGCTTTTCGTTCTTTGCGTAGAATGGCGGCTATCTTGGTACGTGCTCGTGCCGTTGTGGCCAAGGTTTCCCATTGGGGCTGTACGCGTTGAGATTTTGAAGTCAATATCTCTACTTGGTCGCCGCTTTGGAGCTTGTGACTCAGCGGAACCAAACGGTGGTTGACTTTGGCGCCAATGCAATGGCTTCCGATGTCGGTATGCAAAGAGAATGCGAAATCCAACGCCGTCGAGTTCTGCGGCATTGTCTTCAATTCGCCTTTGGGGGTGAAGACAAATATCTCCGATGCGAAAAGATTCAGTTTGATCGTGTCCAGGAAGTCGATGGCATCGGGTTGCGGGTCGTCCAAGATTTCTTTGATGGTTTGCAGCCATTTGTCCAGTTCGCCTTCGTCCTCACTTCCTCCCCCTTCTTTATATTTCCAGTGGGCGGAGAAGCCTTGCTCGGCCACATCGTTCATTCGCTCACTGCGGATTTGTACTTCAATCCATTGTCCGTTGTTCCCCATCAACGTAACGTGCAGAGCTTGATACCCGTTCGCTTTGGGGTGACTGAGCCAGTCACGAAGGCGATCGGGGTGCGATTTGTATATTTTGGATATGGTGACGTAAATGTCGAAACAGTCGTTGATTTCTTCTTCCAGATTCTCCGGTTCGAAAATGATGCGCACGGCCAATAAATCATAGACTTCTTCGAAAGGAATCTGTTTGGTCTGCATCTTGTTCCAAATCGAGTAGATGGATTTGACGCGAGCCAGAATGCGGTATTTCAAGCCCATCTTGTCGAGTTGTACGCGTATGGGAGCGGTGAACTCGGCAAACACCTTGTCGCGTTCGACAGCCGTTTCGTTTAATTTCTTCTCTATTTCGGCATATTCCTCGGGGTGTTCGTATCGGAAGCTCAGATTTTCCAGCTCTGTTTTAATCTGATTCAGTCCCAGCCGATGGGCCAACGGAGCATATATATAGAGTGTTTCTCCGGCTATTTTATATTGCTTGTTGGGCAGCATGGAGCCCAGCGTGCGCATATTGTGTAACCGGTCGGCTATTTTGATGAGGATTACGCGGATGTCGTTCGACATGGTAAGCAATAGCTTCTTGAAGTTTTCTGCTTGTGCCGAAGCTCTGTCGCCGAAGATTCCTCCCGATAGTTTCGTCAGTCCGTCTACGATTTGGGCAATTTTAGGTCCGAATATGTTTTCGAGATCTTCTACCGTATAGTCCGTGTCTTCTACCACATCGTGCAATAAGGCCGCACAGATGGAAGTTGATCCAAGGCCGATTTCATTGCAAACAATTTTGGCCACGGCTATGGGGTGTAAGATATAGGGCTCTCCCGACCGGCGCTTCACACCCTTGTGCGCCTGATTGGCAAAGTTGAATGCTTTAGTGATGATTTCAACTCGCTTACGATGTTTGGTGTTAAGATAATCATCCAGAAGACTTTGGAACTCCTGTTTGATTATCTCTTCTTCCATATTCTCTTTCGTGTCTTTGGGAGGAATGTCGGACTGATTCATAGACATTATGTTTTGCAAACTTGCCTTTGCAAAAATAAAGAAAATATTGTAGGGCGCAACTTGGTCGCCGGTTATTTGTTTATCTTCAGCCGTTTTCCTGCCGAAATAGAAGTTCCGGACAATCCGTTCCAGCGTTGCAGGTCTTTGACGCGTACTCCGTATCGGGCGGCAATCCCGGAAAGGGTTTCGCCTTTTTTGATCTTATGCACAATAGAACCCGAACCATTTCCGGAACTTCTTTGTCCTTTTCCGTTACGCGAAGCGGTTTTATCTTCCGTGATTGCAATGGTTTTTCTGTTTGTGAAAAATTCTTCGGTACGGTAGGCGTATATGCTGTCTTGATTGTCGATGAAAGTGCTGATCGTACTTATGGGTAAGCGCAGTGCATAGGGTTTACTGTTGCTTCCGGGAATAATTTGTTTTCTGAATTGCGGATTCAGACTTTTGAGCTCTTCCACCGGCACTTTACAAAATGCGGAAATTTGTTCGAAGTGCAGATTGCGGTCTACTTGTACAGTATCGGTTGCAGCCAATACACTGGTCTCCATGGGACAGATGTTGTGGTCGCAATAATAATGCATTACATAGTTTGCCGCGATGAATGCGGGTACATATCCTCGCGTTTCCCGAGGTAACCAAGGATAGATTTTCCAATAATCGGTTTCCCCTCCCGCGCGTCGGATGGCTTTGTTGATATTCCCCGGACCGCAGTTGTAGGCGGCGATGACCAGATTCCAGTCGCCGTAAATGGCGTACAATTCTTTGAGATAACGGGCAGCAGCCCAAGTCGATTTTATGGGGTCGCAACGTTCGTCGACAAGACTGTTGGTTTCCAAACCGTAAATTTTTCCGGTTCCGAGCATAAATTGCCATAGTCCGGATGCTCCTGCCCGGGAGACCGCCGACGGATTCAATGCAGATTCGATGATGGGCAGATATTTCAGTTCTAAGGGCAGGCCGTATGCTTCGAGGGCTTCTTCGAACATGGGCATATAAAAATTGCTGATGCCCAACATGAATGAGACCTGATTGCGCAAACGTCCGGCATAAACATCAATGAATTTACGTACGATTTCGTTATAAGGCATCTCCATGATGGCGGGTATGCGGCTGAGTCGATCTATGTAAACGGAATCGCTGAAGTAAGGATTGTTGTCTGATGTGATACAGTCTTTGGACTGATGGATGTAATTTCTTACTTTCCAATCATGCAGTAAACTGTCGAGTGGATAAGTCATGTTCTGCGGAAGCTCAATGCTTTCGGTGTGTGAAGTTCCGTTTTCGTGGATTTCTACATCCACGGTTTGGGCATTGGCCTGTTGAGTCGTTATCAGTAATAATGCCCACAGCATTACTTTGGCTATCATAAATTGTCTTTTCATAACTCGTTATTTCTCGTTTTTAAAAACGAAGCACACATTGTAGTCCTATGCTTTTTTTTGTGGGACGAAAGCGGTCATCTATCATTGCGGGTGACACATGCATGCTTAAGTCCGGCGTGATATCAAAATTCGATAATTCGGCATCTACATAAGCGTCGATGATGGAAAGCGCATATACGCCGATGAATGCGAAAATGCTCAGATCGCGATAGCGTCGAAACTTATCCTTTCGATTTTTCAGGACGGTCGTCAGATACTCTTTTGAGTAGCTGCTTGAACTAATGGGCAATAAAGTTTCGTAGCTTTTGGTGTTATCGTCATCATCGGTAATGTCTTGATAGGCCTGCGAATAATCCTTGAACATTCTGTTATTCCAACTTAAGGCATAAGCACAACCTGCAAAACCTCCATAGACAATCGGTAATTTCCAATATTTCCGGTTATAGATTTGCCCTGCTCCGGGAAACACGATGGCCAACCATGTCGCCCGTGACGGATTGGGAATGAATGTTTTCCGGGGAGCCGGGAGCTTTGGCAATGTGTCGAGGGAGAGCGTAACGTGCTCGGGATAATCTATTTTCTGCGCCTTCCGACGGTTATCACTGTCTATACTGTCTGCCGCGGACAATTTTATGGGCGGAAGACTATCCGTTTGAACGACTTTGGCGGGAAGAATTTTTTCCGAATCTTTTTTGACAGGCGTTGTCGTTTGCAAAGTGTCGGTTCGGTTACGGCGTGCGCGTGCTTTGGGGGCTTCTCTACGCGGAGCGATGGTATCTTTGGCTGTGACAGGGGCAGACGATTGTGCATACATATCGCCCACTCCGGTTACAAATAGGGCAGAGCATAGTAACAGGAAGATAATAAGCAGTCTATATCGCGCTGTTTTTTTCGTCATTTATTTCTTTAACGTATCGAAGATTTCCATGATCCGTTCAAGTTCTTCTTCATTGTTGAAAGGGATACTGATTTGTCCTTTCCCTTTATCCGAGCAAGTGAGTTTTACTCTGGTGTTGAAAAATCCCGATAGTTGTTTCGTCAATAACTGAAATTCTTCCGGCAACTTACCTTGCTTGGGAGTTATCTTGTGGTTGCCGCTTTTTATGGTTTCTCCTTCGCTTAATGCTTTCACAAGTTCTTCCACTTTGCGCACCGAATATCCGTTGGCTTGTATTTCTTCGAAGAGTTTGACTTGTAGCTTCGGATCGGAAAGCGAAAGCAATGCACGAGCATGCCCCATGTCTATTTGTTTGTTTTGCAGAGCTAATTGAATGGGAGCCGGCAGTTTGAGCAAACGGAGATAGTTGGTGATGGTGGTGCGATTTTTGCCGATACGTTCGCTGAGGCGTTCCTGAGTCAGTGCATATTGATCAATCAAATGTTGATAAGCGAGTGCGATTTCTACGGCATTGAGATCTTCGCGCTGTATGTTTTCAATCAGCGCCATTTCCATCATGTTTTCGTCATCTGCCGTACGGATGTAGGCAGGAACCGAGGTCAGTCCCGCTTTTTGTGAAGCGCGGAAACGGCGTTCGCCTGCAATAATCTGATACTCGTTATCGGACAGTTTGCGTAAGGTGATGGGTTGAATTATGCCGATTTCTTTAATGGAGTCGGCCAACTCTTGCAAAGCCGTCGGGTCAAACTCACGACGAGGCTGATTGGGGTTGACATGTATCTTGCTGAGTTCTATCTCATTGATGGAAGAAGAGCCTTCGGTGTTCACATCGTCCATCGAAAGCAATGCGTCCAATCCTCTTCCCAATGCATTTCTTCTTTGTGTTGCCATCTTCTGTCGGGTTAGCTGTTTCGTTGAATGATTTCTTTGGCCAAGCTTAAATAATTCTTTACTCCTGTCGATTCCGCATCGTAGAGAATGGTGGGTATGCCATAGCTTGGTGATTCGCTCAGCTTTACATTACGCTGGATAACGGTGTTGAATACCAATTCATTAAAGTGTTTTCTCACTTCATCGTAGATTTGATTGGCTTGTCGCAGGCGGGAATCGTACATCGTGAGCAGAAAACCTTCTATTTCCAAAGAAGGATTCAGTCTTGATTTAATGATTTTGATTGTGTTCAATAGCTTGCTGATGCCTTCCAAGGCAAAATATTCGGTTTGTACGGGAATGATAACCGAATCGGCGGCCGTGAGCGCATTCACCGTGATGAGGCCGAGCGAGGGTGAACAGTCGATGAGAATATAATCGAACTCCGCTTTCAACGGACTGAGCACCTCCTTCAAAATTTGCTCCCGGTTGTTCAGATTGAGCATTTCGATTTCCGCTCCTACAAGGTTGATATGGGAGGATATGATTTTCAGAGAATCTATGCCGGTGTCGTGTATGGCTTCTTTGACGTTGCTTCTGTTAATGATGCATTCATAGATCGTGGACGTGGCTTGCTTGATGTCCACACCCAAGCCTGATGAAGCATTGGCTTGCGGATCGGCATCGACTACCAGTACTTTTTTCTCAAGTGTGGCCAGCGAAGCTGCCAGATTGATGGTGGTGGTCGTTTTACCTACACCGCCTTTCTGATTGGCTAAAGCAATAATTTTTCCCATGTTCTTGTTGATTTTTGCGGAGGCGAAATAAGCGATAAATCTGCAGAGCGCCTACGAAAAGAACGAAAACTTTACGAAATCTGTTGATAAGTGGCTTCTTTTGTTAATAACTCTGTAGTCTACTTCGTCAGGTCGAAAAGATAGGTCAGCTTTACGGTGATTGTACTGTGTGCCGCTCGGGCAAAATAATCTTTCTTCGAGGTGCGGTAGAAGTCGGAAAGCGCAAAATAATACCGGCCTTCGACGATGAAGTTGCCAAGTTTTCGGCTTCGCAATTCCAAACCGCCTCCTCCCGCTATACCGTAGTCAAAATTATAATCGAGATCGACGCCGTAGAGTGCTTTTTGTGTGTTCGTGAGATTTTCCGTGTCGATATTGACCATCGTTTCCGTTCCTTTTCCCAGCAGAAAACCGATTTGAGGGCCTGCATGAAGAAAAAACTGAAAGCCATTGTCCTTACCGAATGCCAGATGAGCGAGGAAAGGAATATCGACATAGGTCAGTTTACGCGCGTATGTCCTTGTGGGATCTTTGACTGACAGTCCGTTGGCGTCCGTCGTTTCGAATCGCTCATCCCATCCTCGTTGCGAAATGTTCAGTTCCAACTGCGCGCCACAAATCATGGAGAAGTATTTTTCCGAAATGTAACGTGCCGTCAATCCGCCGGTTGCTCCCGGCAGGTTATTTTGCTTCACGCTCGGATTGAAAGATACTTTATTCAGATTGACGCCCGCATTGAACCCTATGGCGAAGTTATTGCGCATCTCCCCGATCTGTGCGGAGACAGGCAAGGCAGATATGACGGTAAGCAGGGTTGTGGCGAAAAAGAATATGCTAAATTTCTTCATATTGCATTTGTGTGGACCTCATTTCTTTTCCTTTATTCATAATCGAGCTTTTCCAGTTCAAAGTTTCGGGTAAAATGGATAAAGAATACCTTTTTATTTATGAATCCTCCCCAGTTGTTTACTCGTTCGAACTTAAATCCGGTCTGAATGGGAGTCAGTTTTATGTTGGAAAGCTGATCCTCTAATTGAGAACCGTATCTTGACAAGTTCTTCATGAAGAAATATCCCGTGTCAAAGCCAAGCATGGCATAGCTCGGATATTTGCTTGCGAGCTCTTTTCCATACCATTTATAATAGGATTTGGAGAATTGTACCGCAGCCGGAAATAGCGTATTGGTATAGAAAGAGGAGTAAAAATACGTGTCAAGTTCGAAGAAACTGTCAAGATGATCGCGTGTATAAGTCTGCCACTCAGGATAACCGAAGAGTTTGATGTGACTTGCCGGCGACTCTCTTACGAGTAGCGTCAGTTGCGGTAACACTTTGTTGAGCATCAGGTTGCTTCCTGACGTGGGGATAAAAATGTTAGTCCGGTCATTTCGGAGGGCGGACTTTATGGCTTCTTGGGTTGAGAGCTCGCTGATGGAAGCCATCGGGATCTGCCGTCGGCTCATTTCTTCTTTCAACCCTTTAACAAATTCCGCCTTCTCTTTGTCGGGAGTGCCCGAATTGATGAAAATGGCGTTTATGTTGCTGCCGAATTGCCTGAAAAAATGTTCGTAGACTTCCGAGTAGAGATATGACTGAGGCGTGTTGATTTGATATACAAACGGGTTCTTGAAAACTTCTGCATCTTTGGATGAGAAGGGCACGACGAGGCGGATGCCGTTTCGTTGGGCGAAATCGGCCAATGGACGAATCTGTTCCTGATACATGGGGCCGATGATGAGATCCATGTTCTTCATCTCTGCCTTGCTCAAAATATTATTTAACGTGGAACTCCCTTTGTTGCAATCATATACATGCAGGTCTATGGAAGTGCCCGTTCGCTTTAGGCTGTCGATGGCCATCAGCATACCTTCATAATATTCCAGCATCCGTTTGTCTTCTTGGAACGGCAACAGCAAGGCTGTGCGTACAACCGGAATGTTCTTGTAGCTTTTTCGAGTTTTGTCGAACAGGGTGTTGTTGTCGGGGGCAGATGTTTCTGTGGCGTCTTTGGGGCGATTGGGCTCCAAGGTACGGGCTGAGGGGTAGGGGATGCAGAGAAGCTGACCTTTTTTCATGCCGTCCTTAAGTTCGGGATTGGCGGCAATGAGTTCTTTTTCGGTGATTCCGTATTCACGGCTGACGCTGAATATGGTTTCTTTCCGTTTCACCCGGTGCATGTCCTTGCAGCGTGATTGTACGAATCCGTCGTTATTGGCTGTTCTTGCCGGTCGTTCCGAAGCGGTTTCAATGGCTTGCGACAACGGTATGCGTACAACTTGCCCGGCTCGGAAATTTTCGGCGCTCAATCCCGGGTTGGCCTCGCAAATGGCCTCTGCGGACACCTTATAAACGGTGGTCAGTCTGTATAGCGTTTCGCCGGGCTGAATGGTATGGAACGCATCTTGCCTGGAGCCTGTTTGTGCTTTGGGGATTTTCAACGACTGGCCAGCGTATATTCTGTCTTCACAGCCGGGGTTCAGACGGATAATGTCACTTGTCGTTACGTTGTACATTGTCGAGATGGAGTATAAACTTTGTCCTCTCTCGATGGTATGCAGAAAGTAAGATGTCTCCTGTGCGTGACCCGCGGAATAGCAAATAAGCCCGAATAAAAGCAGTAAATATATACGATTGATCAGCTTCATCGATGTTCACGATTTTATGTGATATGAATGTGGCAAAGGTAAGAATAATGCCGTATATCCGTACATGTTTTGGGTAAAGAAAGCAATATTGTTTATTTTTTAGAACCGAATCTCGGGCAGAAGCATTACTTTTGCACCATTTCATAAAGAATAATGAATAGTTTATGCACGAAACAGAATATGTCAATGTCTATGGTGCGCGCGTGCACAATCTGAAAGATATTGATGCCGAAATCCCCCGCGAAAGTCTGACGGTAATTACCGGGTTGAGCGGAAGCGGGAAATCTTCTTTAGCCTTTGACACCATTTTCGCCGAAGGACAACGCCGTTATATCGAAACCTTTTCCGCATACGCCCGTAATTTCCTGGGTAATCTTGAGCGCCCCGATGTAGATAAGATTACGGGGTTGAGCCCGGTTATCTCCATTGAACAGAAAACGACGAATAAAAATCCTCGCTCCACCGTGGGGACCACTACCGAGATTTACGATTACCTCCGCCTGCTGTATGCACGTGCCGGAGAGGCCTATTCGTATGTTTCGGGCGAGCCTATGGTCAAGTACACCGAAGAGCAAATCTTGGAACTTATCCTGAGGGACTATAAGGGCAAACGGATTTATTTGCTGGCTCCATTGGTGCGTTCGCGGAAAGGACACTATAAAGAGCTGTTCGAGCAGGTGAGAAAGAAAGGGTATTTATCTGTTCGCATAGACGGAACCGTGCATGAGATTACTCACGGAATGAAGGTCGATCGCTATAAGAATCACGATATCGAAGTGGTTGTCGACAAATTGACGGTATCCGAAAAAGACGACAAAAGACTCAAGCAGAGTGTGGCCACTGCCATGCGTCAGGGCGATGGCTTGCTGATGATAGCGGATGTCCAGACGGAGACCGTCCGTCATTACAGCAAACGGCTGATGTGTCCGGTGACCGGACTTTCGTATCGAGAACCCGCTCCGCATAATTTCTCGTTCAATTCTCCTCAGGGAGCCTGTCCGAAGTGTAAGGGCTTGGGAGAGGTCAGCCAGATAGATGTGAACAAAGTGATTCCCGACCGGAGGCTTTCCATACACGAGGGGGCCATAGCTCCGTTGGGGAAATACAAAAACAGTATGATATTCTGGCAGATAGCGGCTTTGCTGGAGAAATATGACGTGGGACTGAAAACGCCGGTGCAAGAGATGCCCGAGGATGTTGTCGAAGAAATCTTGTATGGTTCGGACGAGCGTTTGAAGATAAAGAGCACCGTGGCGGGTACTTCTTCCGATTACTTCGTGACATACGAAGGATTGGTGAAATACATCCGGATGCTGCAGGAGAAAGATGCTTCTGCCACGGCTCAAAAGTGGGCGGAGCAATTTGCCGGAACGGCTGTTTGCCCTGAATGTAAGGGGGCGCGGCTGAATCGCGAGGCCTTGCATTATCGCCTTCATGATAAAAACATTCACGACTTGGCCTGCATGGACATCAGCGAATTGTACGATTGGCTGATGACAGTCGACAGGTATTTATCCGACAAGCAAAAGCAAATAGCGGCCGAGATTCTGAAAGAAATACGCACCCGCTTGAAATTTCTTCTCGATGTGGGGCTCGATTATCTGTCGCTGAATAGGGCATCCGTGAGTCTGTCGGGCGGAGAGAGCCAACGCATTCGGCTTGCGACGCAAATAGGCTCGCAGTTGGTCAACGTGCTTTATATTTTGGATGAACCCAGCATCGGTCTGCATCAAAGAGATAATCTCCGGCTGATTCGTTCGTTGAAAGATTTGCGCGATATGGGGAATACGGTCATCGTCGTGGAGCATGACAAAGACATGATGCTGGCATCGGATTATGTGATCGACATGGGGCCGAAAGCCGGACGTTTCGGAGGTGAAGTCGTTTTTGCGGGTACGCCCCGGCAAATGCTGGATACCGATACGATGACAGCCCGGTATCTCACGGGGCGGTTGAAAATAGAGCTTCCTCAAGAGCGTCGTAAAGGCAATGGGCATGCTCTCTTTTTGCGCGGTGCCAAGGGAAATAACCTGAAAAATGTGGATGCGGAATTCCCCTTGGGCAAGCTGATTTGCGTCACGGGAGTGTCGGGGAGCGGTAAATCGACACTGATCAATGACACTCTGCAACCCATTCTTTCTCAAAAATTCTATCGTTCGTTACAGGAACCGTTGGCCTATGATTCCATTGAAGGACTGGAACACATCGACAAAGTGGTCAACGTCGATCAGTCTCCGCTTGGGCGTACGCCCCGATCCAATCCCGCCACCTATACCGGTGTGTTCTCCGATATCCGCAATCTTTTCGTCGACCTTCCTGAAGCCAAAATTCGCGGTTACAAGCCGGGACGCTTTTCTTTCAACGTGTCGGGGGGGCGTTGTGAGGCCTGCTCGGGCAACGGATATAAAACGATTGAGATGAACTTCCTGCCCGACGTGTATGTCCCTTGCGAGATTTGTCACGGAAAACGTTACAACAGGGAAACTTTGGAAGTGCGTTTCAAGGGCAAGTCCATTGCCGATGTGCTCGACATGACCATCAATCGTGCGGTGGAGTTCTTTGAAAATGTGCCTCAAATACTTCATAAGATTAAGGTTCTTCAGGAAGTCGGCTTGGGATATATCAAATTGGGGCAATCGTCGACCACACTTTCGGGCGGGGAAAGCCAGCGGGTGAAACTGGCCACGGAGTTGGCCAAGCGCGATACGGGTAAGACGATTTATATTCTTGACGAGCCCACCACGGGGCTTCATTTTGAAGACATCCGCGTATTGATGGGTGTGTTGAACCGTTTGGTGGACAAAGGGAACACGGTCATTGTGATTGAGCATAATCTTGATGTCATTAAGATGGCCGATCATATCATGGACATGGGGCCCGAAGGCGGAAAGGGCGGAGGTGTGCTGTTGAGTTGCGGAACTCCCGAAGAAGTGGCCCAAAGCGACAAGGGATACACGCCTAAGTTCCTGCGTGAAGAATTAGGAATGCACTGATAAGGACGAATTACATGAAGAAGACGAATGCCGCCCGCTTGCTCGATCAGGCCGGGATATCCTATGAAATGATTGCATACACTGTGGACGAAAGTGATTTGAGTGCCGTCCATGTGGCGGAAGAATTGGGTGAGAACGTCGAACAGGTGTTCAAAACCCTGGTGCTCCATGGCGACAAGAGCGGATATTTCGTTTGTGTGATTCCGGGAGAACGCGAAATCGATTTGAAGATGGCTGCCAAAGTATCGGGTAATAAGAAGTGCGACCTGATTCCGATGAAAGATCTTCTTACCGTCACAGGATATGTTCGCGGCGGTTGCTCGCCCATCGGTATGAAGAAACATTTTCCTACCTACATACACGAAACTTGTAGCGGTTTCCCGTTTATCTACGTGAGCGGGGGAATACGCGGAATGCAACTGAAACTATCGCCGAACGACTTAATTCGGATATCCAAAGCAGAAATTTGTCAGTTGTTTGAGTGATAAATGAGGAATTAGCCTATATTTGCAACTGATAATAGTTAAGTCAAACCAATTATTCACTTTCTTAATTTTAATTCTATGTTTGAAGGACAACCGAAAGGTTTATACGCTTTGGCGCTGGCTAATACCGGCGAACGATTCGGGTATTACACGATGATTGCAGTATTTGCATTGTTTTTGAGAGCCAATTTTGGACTTGATCCGGGTACTGCCGGTATTGTTTACAGTTCGTTTCTCGGCTTAGTTTATTTCTTACCTCTTATTGGCGGTATTCTTGCAGATAAATTCGGTTTCGGCAGAATGGTAACTTTGGGTATCATTATTATGTTTGCCGGCTATCTGCTGCTTTCTCTTCCGCTGGGTAGTGATACGATAGCTTTGGTCGGTATGTTGGCCGCGTTGATATTCATCAGTTTTGGAACAGGTTTGTTCAAGGGTAACCTGCAAGTAATGGTCGGTAATTTGTATGACGATCCCAAATATGCGGCTAAACGCGATTCTGCTTTCTCGATTTTCTATATGGCCATTAACATCGGTGCATTGTTTGCTCCTACGGCAGCCGTTAAAATCAAAGAATGGGCGGAGGTCAGTCTTGGTTTCTCGTCCAATGACGCTTACCACTTCTCGTTTGCCGTGGCTTGCTTGTCTCTTGTGCTTTCTATGGTGATCTACTATGTCTTCCGTCCCACATTTAAGCATGTGGAGGGAGGTACTCGTAAGAAAGATACTGCTTTCGCCAAGACAGAAGAACTTTCTCCCGAAGACACTAAAGCACGCATCATAGCACTCTGCTTAGTATTTGCGGTGGTGATTTTCTTTTGGATGGCATTCCACCAAAATGGACTGAGCTTGACTTACTTTGCCGATGAGTTTACTGAAAAGACCTCTACCGGTGTGCAGAGCATGGCATTTGATGTCGTCAATCTGGTGATGATTATCATTATTGTATATGGTTTGTTCTCTTTCTTCCAATCCAAGACCGGTAAGGCGAAAGTTATTTCTGCTTTAGCGATATTGGCAGCTTTGGCCGTTATCGGTGTGAAGTATACGCAAATCAGTGGTGAAGTAGCCGTAAGCGCACCTATTTTCCAGCAGTTTAATCCTTTCTACGTAGTAGCACTTACTCCTGTAAGTATGGCTATCTTCGGCGCATTGGCCAAAAAAGGAAAAGAGCCGAAAGCTCCTCGTAAGATTGCATACGGCATGCTTATCGCTGCAGTGGCATTCTTGGTGATGATGTATGCATCGGTTGGGTTGCTTACCCCCGAAGAACAAGCTGCTGCCGGAGCGAACGGTACATTTGTATCGGCTAACTGGCTCATCGGTGTATATCTTATCCTTACTTTTGGTGAACTGTTGCTCAGCCCGATGGGTATCTCTTTTGTATCTAAAGTAGCCCCTCCGAAGTACAAAGGAATGATGATGGGAGGATGGTTTGTGGCTACGGCTATCGGTAACTTCCTTGTATTAGTGGGCGGTGTACTGTGGAATACGATTCCGCTTTGGATCGTATGGGGTGTATTCCTTGTTCTCTGTCTGCTTTCGGCTCTCTTCATGTTCTCCATGATGAAGCGGCTGGAAAAGGTAGCTTAATCGAAAGCGGTCGATGACCGTCATCCTATAAATAAATCATAGATGGCGGGAGTGTCGGGATAAAGTGCCGGCACTCCCGCTTTTTTGTTCCCCTTAGGGTGCACTTCAGACTTTGAACACATCCGGATGGTGGTGCAATCCGGCCACATTCACGCTTGGATTTCTCCATCTCATAGGTCTTTTCCGATATCTGCAAGTATAAAAATAGTTAACAAATAGTACTTTGTGATACATAGTACCAAGTTAATGCATATATTCGCATCGCATAATTTAACGAACGCTATGAATATAGACAATGTGAAATCTCAAATGCGGAAGGGAATATTGGAATATTGCATCCTTCTGCTGCTGAATAAGGAGGCTTCGTATGCTTCGGACATTATTCTGAAGTTGAAGGAAGCGCAACTCATTGTGGTCGAAGGAACGCTCTATCCGCTGCTGACCCGCCTGAAAAACGACGGGTTGCTTGAGTACGAATGGGTGGAATCGACGCAAGGGCCGCCGCGTAAATACTACCGACTGACGGACAAAGGGCAACTGTTTCTGAATGAACTGGAACTTTCGTGGCAGGAATTGAACGAAACGGTGAATCATATTGCAAGCAAATAATCTATGACTAAAAATAAAGACGATGAAGAAAACATTGACCGTAAATCTGGGTGGAACCGTTTTTCACATTGACGAAGATGCTTACCGTCTTCTGGATAATTATCTGAAGAACCTCAAGGCTCACTTTAGAAAGGAGCAGGGAGTGGAAGAGATTGTTGATGATATGGAAACTCGCATTGCGGAGTTGTTTGCGGAAAAGAAATCGACGAACAGTCAGGTCATCACTCTTGCCGATGTGGAAGAAGTGATAGCGCGGATGGGAAAGCCCGAGGATTTCGATGAGCCGATAAATGCCGAAACCGCAGACAACGGATCGTCCGAACGGCGGAAGGACGGCCGGGAGAGCGGACAGACGAATGCCCGCCGGCGTTTCTATCGCGATCCCGACAATAAGATGCTGGGCGGTGTGGCCGGCGGTGTGGCCGCTTATTTCGATTGGGACGTCACTTTGGTGCGTTTGGTCTTGGTGCTGCTCGTGTTCCTTCCCTATTGTCCGGTTGTGCTTCCTTACCTGATTGCCTGGTTTTTGATTCCCGAGGCACACACAGCCACGGAGAAACTGAACATGAGAGGGGAGCCCGTCACGGTGGAAAGCATCGGAAAGACGGTGACCGACGGATTTGAACGGATGGCCAACGACGTGAATCGCTACATGAATTCCGATAAGCCGCGCACACTGTTGCAGCAAATCGGAGACGTGGCCGTTGCGGTGATCGGGGCTTTCCTTAAACTGATATTGTTGCTTTTGGCCGTGGCCTGCGCTCCCGTGCTGTTTGCGTTTGTCGTGGTTTTCGTGCTGTTGATTGTCGCCTTGGTGACTTTCGCTTTCAGCGGAACAATCTATTTAGTGGATTGGCTTCCCGCCATTCAGTGGGAACTGCCCCTTGCTTCGCCCCTGTGGAACATTCTCGGAGCCATGGGAGGGGTCATTCTTCTGGGCATCCCCTTGGGTGGCTTGGTGTATGGCTTGCTGTGCCGGGTGTTTCAGTGGCAACCGATGGGGACGGCTTTGAAGTGGTCGTTGTTCATCCTTTGGCTGATCGGTGCGGGTTTGGTGGCCGGTTATTATTTGTCGGTTCCCGATTGGGAGCAGTTCTTCTACGGTCTCGGATAACGGTGAACCGTCTGTCGTGAACACGAAAAAGGCTCTGAGCGCGGGTTGCTCAGAGCCTTTGCTGCGTTGTGGGTTACTGTTTCGGTTTCTCCGTCTTCAGCCATTTATCCAGCCATCGGAAGAAAGTGCGTTGCCACAACACGCCATTCTGCGGCTTCAGCACCCAGTGGTTTTCGTCGGGGTAGATGAGCAGTTCGGCCGGAACACCTCGCAAAACGGCTGCATCGAAAGCTGCCATTCCCTGATTGGCAAGGATGCGGTAGTCTTTTTCGCCGTGGATGCACAGAATCGGCGTGTCCCACTTGTCGACGAACAAATGAGGAGAGTTGGCAAAGGTCTTCCGGGCCGTTGCGTTTTGCTTATCCCAATAGGGGCCGCCCATATCCCAGTTGGCAAACCATTTTTCTTCCGTTTCGAGATATTGCATGTCCATGTTGAAGATTCCGTCGTGGGCGATGAAAGCCTTGAAACGCTTGTCGTGATGCCCGGCCATCCAGTAGACCGAGAATCCGCCGAAGCTGGCTCCCACGCAACCCAGGTGATCCTTGTCCGCGAAAGGTTCTTTGGCGATGTTGTCGATGGCCGTGAAGTAGTCCTTCATGCACTGTCCTCCGTAATCTCCGCTGATTTGCTCGTTCCATTCTTTTCCAAATCCGGACAGGCCTCTGCGGTTGGGGGCAACGATGATGTAGTCGTTGGCGGCCATGATCTGGAAGTTCCAACGGTATGACCAGAACTGACTGACCGGGCTTTGCGGTCCACCCTGGCAGTAGAGCAGCACGGGATATTTTTTGTTCGGATCGAATTGCGGAGGGTAGATCACCCACGTAAGCATCTGTTTGCCGTCGGTGGTGGTCATCCATCGCGGTTCTACTTTACCCGTTTCCAGTTGGTCGTAGATGTGTTTGTTCTCGTAAGTCAGTTGCGCCACGGTTCCGTTCTTATCCACCGAATAGATTTCGTCGGCCATGCTCATGGAATGCCGTTTGGCAATCAGACGGTCTCCGCAGAGTGCCACTCCGTCGTAGTCGTACATGCCCGAGGTGATGGCTTTTATCGAATCGTTGGTCAGGTCGAGCGCATAGATGTGGCTTTCGCCATGCCATACGCCGGTGAAATAGATGGTTTTGGAATCTGCACTCCAAACGAAAGCGTCTACATTCGATTCGAACGCTTTGCTTGCGAAACGCTTTTCGCCGGTTTTCAAATCCATGATGAACAGGCGGTTCAAGTCTGCCTCATAGCCGTCTCGTTCCATGCTTTGCCAAGCGATGGAAGTTCCGTCGGGCGAATATTGCGGATTGGTGTCGTAACCTTTGTTCTCTTCGGTCAGGTTGACGGTTTGTTTGGTTTGAAGGTCATAGACGTAAATGTCGGAATTGGTGGAGAGGGCGTATTCCTTTCCGGTTTTCTTCCGGCACGTGTAGGCCACTTTGTCCGAAGTGGTGTTCCATGCCAGCTGTTCAATTCCGCCGAAAGGTTTCATCGGGCTTTCGAAGGGTTCTCCCTCCAGAATATCGACGATGTTGGAAATGCGATTGCCGTCAAAATCGGCGATAAACGGGTGGGGAGCCGTGGTGGTCCATTCGTCCCAATGCTTATACATCAAGTCGCCGACGATGATTGCCGTCGCTTTGGGCAGGTCGGGATACTTGTCGGCTGTCGATGGAACCGTTTTCACTTGCGCGATGAAAAGCAGCTTCTTCTCATCGGGCGAGAAGGCATAGCCTTCGATGTCGTTTTCGCAATCGGTCAGCCGGCGCCGTCCGCTGCCGTCGGGATTCATTTCATAAAGCTGGTTGCTTCCGCTTTCATTGCTCAGGAAAGCGAGTTTGGTTCCGTTCTTGATCCATTTCACTTCGTTTTCCTGATGGGGGCTGCGGGTGATTTGCCGGTTATCGCTTCCGTCGGCATTCATCACAAACACTTCGCGGTTGCTTTTGTTTTCCGTTACGCTGTAATAAGCCACGGTGTAGGCGATTTGTTTTCCGTCGGGAGACACGGAAAATCCGCCGATTCGTCCCATTGCCCACAGGGCTTCGGGCGTCATCCGTTTTCCTTCGATTCGGATATTCGATTTTTCGATAAGCGTTTCGCCTGCTCCCGCGGAGCAGTCTTTCGTGCCTTTGCAGGCGGCTAACAACATGGCTGTCGACATCATCAATAAATGGCTTTTTCTCATGGTTGGATAGTATATGAATTAAGTTTGTTAAACAGTGCAAAGGTATTCTTTTTATCGGTTACTCCAATGGCATGGGCTGTTCTTCGGAGAGATTGTGCGTTTCGGGGAAGAGAAGAACAGCCGCTCGGATGGGGATGTAAACGAACTTACCCGGGCATGCGCCTTGAGAGCATACCCGGGTAAGTCATGGTGAGGGTTGAAATGGATCAGAAGGTATATTTCAAACCGATTTGTCCTCTCCAGCGTGAGTAATAGTCGCTGTAAGAGCGCATGTCGTAGTTTGCTCCGCCCAGGAACTGGAAAGCCTTGGAACTTGAGTTGTAAGTCACCGGAGTGTAGTAGGCGGCCGAACCGCTTGAGGAAGAGGTGCGTCCCCATTTCTTGTTGAACATGTTTCCGATGTTGATGATATCCAGCGAGAGTTCCAATGCATGCATCGTATTGCCTGCTCTGAAGCTGAACTTTTGTGCCAGATGCAGATCGAAGTGATGTTCAAAGGCTTCGTTGTCGGCATAACGTTCGTAGTATTCTCCGCGATGCTTGCTCAGGTAGCCGTCGTTGGCAATCCATGCTTTCATGTTCGCCTTTTGCTGCGCGATGTCGGCGTTTTTTTGCTCATCTGTCCAAGTGACTCCTTTGGGGGGGACATTGGCCCGGAAGGGCATGGCGTCGATTTGCTCATCGGTGGGAATGAAGAATAAGTCATTGCCGTTGGAGCTGTCGCCGTTCAGGTCGCCGCTGTACTGAATGGAATACGGAGCGCCTGTCGACCCGGTGTAAATCAGCCCGACGGTGGTGGTCCAGCGTCCGTAGGTTTTGTGATAATATACGGAAGCGTTGATGCGGTGAGGAATGTTGAAAGCCGAGTTATACAGCTCCGGTTCGTTGGAGTTGCCCCTTATGTAGTTGAAGTTCCAGTTCGATGCGGCCACGGAATTTGTTCCCGAATTCACCGCTTTTGAACGGGTGAAGGTGTACGATGCCATGAGGTCGAGTCCGAAAGCAAACTTCTTTTCTCCTTTCAAAGACAAGCTGTACGAATAACCCTTGTTCGTGTTCGACAAGGCATAGATGCCGGTATAAGTGCCGGCCGTGGAGCGTTTGGCGAACATCGGACGTTGGTCGAAACTCAATGCCGGAATGGTCTGGCCGAGCGTGCTTCCGTTGAGGTCGTAGGCCAGGTTCTGATAGAAGATGTCGTTCAGCGTCTTGGAGTAGATGGCATCAGCCGTCCAGTCGATGCCGCCCAGTTCGAAGTCGAATCCTAAGTTGAAGCGGAGATTTTGGGCAAACTTGAATTTTTCGGAGAATACGTTGATGGTTTGCGTGCCGCTGGCAGTCAACGATGCGACATTGTCCGCTTGTTTGTTCGGGTCTAAAATCAGCGAAAGGCCGCCGGTGGAAGTTGTATTGTAGCTCATAAACTGCATACCCGTGTTGGTGAAACTGTTGCTGAGCCACACAAAGGGAATTCTTCCGGTGAAGACACCCGTTCCTCCGCGCAGAATGAATTTGTTTTCTTTGTCTATCGACCAGCGGAATCCTACGCGGGGCGAGAAGATGGGCGAACTGCTCAGTTTGCGGTTGGTCTTGTAGTTCCATCCTTGCGACTCGGCGTAGGAGTTGAACGTGGCGTTTTCCGTCGGCGTGTCGAGAAAGAGCGGAATGTCCATGCGGATGCCGTAAGTGAGATCGAAGTTGTCGGTCACATTCCATTTATCCTGCGCATAAAATCCCAGCTGTCCCGCGCTGAACTGTGCAGCCCAATGCGGATCGCCCGTAACGCTTGTATTGGCCACCTGATAGCGGTAACGTCTTATCTTTCCATTGGCAAAGTCAGCCGGACTATTATATTCATAGGTTCCGTAAATGTCTTGAATGAAAAGGTTTTTGAACGTGTAGAGCTCGTTGTGCGTTCCCACGGTGAAAGTATGATTGCCCGCATAGAGCGTGAGGTTGTCGGTCAGCGACCAGATGTCCTGATCCAGAGCATTCATCATGGAGCTCCGCTCATTGCCGATATTGACGGTTCCGCCACCGACGTTGCTGATGCTGATCATCGGGAACGGATCGCCCGGATCGCGTCTGTCGCGCACATTAACGTACGAAAGGCGCAATTCGTTGCTCAGGTTGTCCGAGAAGCGGCTTTGCAATTCGCCGATGAAGGTGTTGGTCTTCGATACGAAGTCATAACTGTAATCCGATGTGTTCAGGCTGGATGCGCTGCTTGTCGCGTTCAACTGTTTGGCCGATACGAGCGACCAGCGCAACGAGGCGTTGTGTTTGCTGCTGATGTTCCAATCCAGTTTAATGCCGGCTTTGTCCGACTTGGTGTATTGAAAAGTAAGCCCCGTTCGAGAGATTTTCCGCCTGTTCCATCCCGTTTCCAATATTCTCTTTTCTTTACATGTTTTTTCCTGGTTTCCGAAATGCGCGCAATTCACACGTCAAACACGTGCACTTGACGTCTGAAACACGTGCATTTCAGACGTCAGACACGCGCATTTCAGACGTCAAATGCACGCATTTCGGAAAGCCCCTTC
>JBHAEN010000045.1:0-15285 GCA_041855645.1 Bacteroides sp.
GGTCACTTTATAACTTCCGTCGGGCACTTGCACGGAAAAGAAGAACGGCGTCCGGCTGCCTTTCGACGGTGAAGGCGTCAGGTCGTAGCCGTATCCGGTCGATTCGTCGTATCGAGGAGCATCGGCCGGCCGATAAGTGCGGGATTCCACCTGCGCACAAAGGGCGGTGCTTGCGAAGAGGGCGATGATTAGCGTTATGTTTCTCATTTTTGCATTCATGCGGTGTTTACGGAGGCTTTCCGAACGGCTTTTGTCAAGCGTGCGATGTTCGGACGATAACCTTTCGATGTCATCAAGGCGGGAAAGAACACCCTCGAAAGCCGAGTTCGGAAGCGATGTCATTTTCCGCCGCTAAAGTAGGGTTTTGCCTCTTGGGCGAACATAGAGAAGCGTACAGAAAGATAGACTTTTCGTGCAAACACCCCTTTCGGACGAGCGGCGTGTACGAAAGTCCATGCTTTCCTTAAAATGTCCATCCCATTCTCCGACCGACTCTCCGGCCAACGAATTATCTTTGCGGAATAGATGTCCACAGTTATCGCACAACCATGAAACGACTGATTTTTCTACTTGCATGCGCTTTCTTTCGCGCCCCTCTCACCGCTCAGGTTTCTCTTGCCAACCGTTGGTTCCACGATGAGGACTTGACACTGACCGGTGTGTACTATTACCCCGAGCACTGGGACGAAAGCCAGTGGGAACGCGACTTCAAAAAGATGCGCGAACTGGGTTTCGAGTTTACTCACTTCGCCGAATTTGCATGGGCACAACTGGAACCCGAAGAGGGCCGATACGACTTCGGCTGGTTGGATCGGGCCGTTGCTCTGGCCTCGAAGCATGGACTAAAGGTTGTCATGTGCACCTCGACAGCGACTCCGCCCGTTTGGATGAGCCGCAAATACCCCGAAATCTTAGTGACTCTGGAAGACGGAACCACGCTCGATCACGGAGCGCGCCAGCACGCTTCTTTCTCCTCGCCGGTCTATCGGGAACTCTCCTGCAAGATGGTTCGGAAGCTGGCCGAGCACTATGGCAACGATCCGCGCATCGTCGGGTGGCAACTGGACAACGAACCGGCCGTACAGTTCGATTACGGCAAAGCGGCCGAAAAGGCTTTTCGCGATTACCTGCGCAACCGATACAACAATGACATCCGACAACTGAACGACGCTTGGGGAACCGCTTTCTGGAGCCAGATTTATGCCTCGTTCGATCAAATCGCCCTGCCCCGGAGCACCCGTATGTTCATGAACCATCACCATCTTCTGGACCATCGGCGTTTCGCCGCCGCCCAAACCAACGAGTTCATAAACGAACAATGCCGCCTCATCCGAAAGTATGCACGCAACCAGTGGATAACCACAAACTACATCCCCAACTACGAGGAAGGACACATCGGAGGAAGCCCCGTGCTCGATTTCCCCAGCTACACCCGCTATATGGTGTATGGCGACAACGAAGGAATAGGACGAAGAGGTTACCGCATCGGCAACCCTCTGCGCATCGCGATGGCCAACGACTTTTTCCGTCCCATCCAAGGTACTTACGGTGTCATGGAACTCCAACCGGGACAAGTGAACTGGGGAAGCATCAACCCGCAACCGTTGCCCGGTGCCGTCCGCCTCTGGCTATGGAGCGTCTTCGCGGGCGGAAGCGATTTCGTCTGCACCTATCGCTACCGACAGCCGCTCTACGGAACCGAACAATATCATTACGGCATCGTGGGAACCGACGGCGTCAGCGTCAGCGGAGGCGGGCAGGAATACGCCTCGTTCATTAAAGAAATCCGCAAGTTGCGCGAACATTACGCCCCGCGCGAACAAAAACCCGCCGAATACCTGAAACGTCGCACGGCCATCCTCTTCAACCCGGAAAACTCGTGGAGCATCGAACGGCAAAAGCAAAACCGCACGTGGGAAACGCTTGACCATATAGAGAAATACTACCGGACACTGAAATCGTTTGGCGCTCCCGTCGACTTCATCTCCGAAGCCAAAGACCTCGCCGGCTATCCGGTGGTGATTGTTCCCGCCTACCAGATGGCCGACAATGCGCTCATCGAACGCTGGAAAAAGTATGTCGACGGCGGAGGAAACCTGATCGTAACCTGCCGGACGGCGCAAAAAGACCGCTACGGACGCCTGCCGGAAGCTCCTTTCGGCTCGATGTTGTCGCCGCTCACCGGCAACACCACAGACTTTTACGATCTGCTTCTTCCCGACGATCCGGGCGAGGTGCTGATGGACGGAAAGCCCTACGAATGGAGTACTTGGGCTGAAATCCTGACGCCCGCCAACGATGCCGAAGTATGGGCACGCTACACCAAGGAGTACTATGAAGGAGCACCTGCCGTCACTTTCCGCCGGGCGGGAAAGGGAAGCGTCACGCATATCGGTGTGGACAGCCGCGACGGACGGTTGGAACAAGCGGTGCTGCGTAAAGTCTACGACAGATTGAACATTCCCGTAATGAACCTTCCCCACGGCGTCACTCTGGAATACCGTAACGGAATGGGAATCGTGCTCAACTATGCCGACAGACCCTACACGTTCGATTTGCCCCAAGGAAGCGAAGCCTTGATCGGGACGCCCGAGATACCCACGGCCGGCGTGCTGGTGTTCCGCCTTGCCCGATAACGCACGACTTGTCCCGTCCGTTTTCCGGACGAACGGACAAAAACAAAAAGGCTTTTCTTGGCCAATACGGAAATAAATCGTTCCTTTGTGGAAATTTTGCAACAGATGAACATACCGGCAACAAGAAGATATCGATCTGAACTCGATAAAAGGAGAATGAGGCATCCGATGGCATGCGGATGGTGTTCTTCGTCGTTTCAGACAGGTTGTTTCGGCTTTATGAAAAATGCGTTGTTCTCGTGAGAATGACGCATTTTTTGTATCTCCCGGGAAGGAGGAAGAAGTAAGGAAGAATACGTTTAACAGATAAATTCAGTATGATGGAAAAGGAAATCAAGAAGGTACTTGTCTTGGGGTCGGGTGCGCTCAAGATAGGACAGGCAGGCGAGTTCGATTATTCGGGTTCTCAGGCACTGAAGGCACTGAAAGAAGAAGGCATCGAGTCGGTGTTGATCAATCCCAACATTGCCACGATTCAGACATCGGAAGGCATCGCCGACCGGGTGTATTTTCTTCCCGTGACGACTTACTTCGTGGAAGAAATCATCCGGAAAGAACGCCCCGACGGCATATTGCTTGCCTTCGGCGGGCAGACGGCGTTGAACTGCGGAACGGAACTGTACAAGGAAGGTGTCCTCGAGCGATACGGCGTGAAAGTGCTGGGTACTTCGGTGGAAGCCATCATGAATACGGAAGACCGCGACCTCTTCGTAAAAAAGCTCAATGAAATCGACATAAAAACACCCGTAAGTCAAGCCGTGGAAAACATGGAAGATGCGCTTGAGGCGGCAGAAAGAATCGGCTTCCCGGTCATGGTGCGTTCGGCCTATGCATTGGGCGGACTGGGCAGCGGCATCTGTCGGGACAGGGAAGAGTTCGTGCGCCTTGCCGAGAGTTCCTTCGCCTTCTCGAAACAGATTCTGGTGGAAGAATCGCTGAAGGGGTGGAAAGAGATCGAGTTCGAGGTTATACGTGACAGAAAAGACCATTGCTTCACGGTGGCCGGAATGGAAAACTTCGATCCGCTGGGCATCCACACGGGCGAATCGATTGTGGTGGCCCCCACGTGTTCTCTGGACGACGAGGAACTGAAGCTCTTGCAGGATTTGTCGACGAAGTGCATCCGTCACCTCGGCATCGTGGGAGAGTGTAATATTCAATATGCGTTCAATTCGGAAACGGACGACTACCGGGTGATCGAGGTAAATGCCCGCCTCAGCCGGTCGTCGGCTCTGGCGTCCAAGGCCACCGGATACCCGCTTGCTTTCGTGGCCGCCAAGCTCGCCTTGGGATATGCCCTGGACGAGATCGGGGAGATGAACACGCCGAATTCGGCCTACACGGCTCCGAAGCTCGACTATTATATTTGCAAGATACCCCGCTGGGACTTGACGAAATTCGTCGGCGTGTCGCGCGAGATAGGATCGAGCATGAAATCCGTCGGGGAAATCATGTCCATCGGTCGCTCTTTCGAAGAGATTATTCAGAAAGGACTGCGCATGATAGGTCAGGGCATGCACGGCTTCGTGGGGAACAACGACGTGCACTTCGACGACCTGGAAAAGGAACTGTCGCGGCCGACCGATCTGCGCATCTTCGCCCTGGCCCAAGCCCTGGAAGAGGGATACAGCATCGAACGCATCCGGGAACTGACGAAGATAGACACATGGTTTCTCCGGAAGCTGAAGAACATCGTGGATTATAAAGCGAAGCTATCTCTGTATAATACGATAGAAGATCTGCCCGCCGATGTACTGCGAGAGGCCAAGGCAATGGGGTTCTCGGACTTTCAGATTGCCCGTTTCGTCCTCAATCCCGCCGGTAACATGGAGAAGGAGAACCTGCGGGTGCGCGCTCATCGGAAGGCCTTAGGCATCGTGCCCGCCGTGAAACGGATTACCACCGTGGCTTCGGAACACCCGGAACTGACGAATTATCTTTATATGACGTATGCCGTGGAGGGATACGACGTCAATTTCTATAAAAACGAGCGGTCTGTCGTCGTGCTCGGCTCCGGAGCCTATCGCATCGGGTCGTCGGTAGAGTTCGACTGGTGTTCGGTGAATGCCGTGCAAACCGCACGGAAGCTCGGCTACAAATCGATCATGATCAATTATAACCCCGAAACGGTGTCGACCGACTATGACATGTGCGACCGCCTTTATTTCGACGAACTTTCGTTTGAACGCGTGCTCGACGTCATCGACCTCGAACAACCCGGCGGCGTCATCGTGTCGGTGGGCGGGCAAATACCGAATAATCTGGCCATGAAACTGCATCGACAGTCTGTTCCCATTTTGGGAACCTCTCCCCTGTCCATCGACCGTGCGGAAAACCGCAACAAGTTCTCGGCCATGCTCGACCAGCTCGGTGTCGATCAACCGGCCTGGCAGGAACTGACCAGCCTCGACGACGTGAAGAAATTCGTGGCCAAAGTGGGTTATCCGGTGCTGGTACGGCCGTCTTACGTTCTCTCCGGAGCGGCCATGAACGTGTGCTACGACGATGAGCAATTACAGAACTTTCTACAGATGGCCGCCGGCGTGTCAAAGGAACATCCGGTGGTGGTTTCGCAGTTCCTTGAGCATGCGAAAGAAATCGAGCTCGACGCCGTGGCTCAGAATGGCGAAATCGTGGAATACGCCATTTCCGAACACGTTGAGTTCGCCGGCGTACACTCCGGCGATGCCACATTGGTGTTCCCCGCTCAAAAGATTTACTTCGCCACGGCCCGACGCATCAAAAAGATAGGCCGGCAGATTGCCAGGGAGCTGAACATCTCAGGACCGTTCAACATCCAGTTTCTGGCCCGGAACAACGAGGTAAAGGTCATCGAGTGCAACCTTCGGGCTTCCCGCAGTTTCCCCTTCGTGTCGAAAGTGTTGAAGAGGAATTTCATCGAAACCGCAACGCGCATCATGCTCGACGCGCCTTACACGAAGCCCGACAAATCGGCTTTCGATATCGACTGGATCGGCGTGAAGGCCTCGCAATTCTCTTTTTCCCGACTGCACAATGCCGACCCCGTACTGGGTGTCGACATGGCCTCCACGGGCGAAGTGGGCTGTCTGGGCGACGATTTCTCCGAAGCCCTGCTCAATGCGATGATCGCCACGGGCTTCACCATTCCGAAACGGAGCGTCATGTTTTCGTCCGGCGCCGTGAAATCGAAGGTCGATTTGCTCGATGCCAGCCGTCTGCTCTTCGACAAAGGCTATAAGATATACGCCACGGCGGGGACATCGGCCTTCCTCAACGCGCATGGCGTGAACGCCATACCCGTGTATTGGCCTGACGAGAAGCCCGACTCCGAAAACAACGTGATGAGAATGATTGCCGATCATCGCTTCGACCTCATCGTCAACATCCCGAAGAACCATACGAAACGCGAATTGACGAATGGATACCGGATCCGTCGAGGCGCCATCGACCACAACATTCCGCTCATCACCAATGCCCGTTTGGCGAGTGCCTTCATCGAAGCCTTCTGCGATCTGGACGAACGGGACATTCAGATTAAAAGCTGGCAGGAATACAAATAAAACTTTCGGCCAATAAAAGACAAGGGGCTACGACGCAGCACACGGATGATTCGGTCGCAGCCCCTTTCTTTTTCTCCGTCCCAACCGGAAGAAAACACCTCTTATCGCATTCTCAACAACCGTAAACCACCCCGGGCGCATATTCCCTCACGCATCGGCGTTTTGTAAAATCATTTCAACCTTCTTCGCGAGGTCGGTTTCGGAATCGGCCGGGATTTCGACCCTCTCCAAAGCCCCTCAGGGAGGGCTTTTCCGAAATGCACGCACTTGACGCCTGAAATGCGTGCACTTGACGTCTGAAATGCGTGCACTTGACGTCCGAAATGCGTGCATTTCAGATGTGAAATGCGCGGTATTCGGAAACCGGAGAAAATCGTGTAAAGAAAAGAGAATATCGGATACGGGATAAAACAGGTGGAAAATCTCCCCGACAGGGGCTTGTTTTTCCCCAAGAACCGGGACAGGTTCATTGCGGGTATGGGGAACGGGGGAGAGAGAACCGAAGGCTTCACGCTTTTAACGAACAGCAATAAAAAGAAAAATAATTTACGCTGTACGCATGTTATTTATTAACTTTGCAGTCTATTTTTAATCGGAATTATCATACAATCAACAATTCACATGGAATTAGCAAGCAAGTACAATCCCGCCGATGTGGAGGAAAAATGGTATGCCTACTGGCTGAACCACCGTTTATTCAGTTCAAAACCCGATGGACGCGAACCGTACACCGTGGTCATTCCGCCGCCCAATGTAACCGGCGTGCTACACATGGGACACATGCTCAACAACACCATACAAGACATTCTGGTACGTCGCGCCCGGATGGAGGGAAAGAACGCGTGCTGGGTTCCGGGAACCGACCATGCTTCCATCGCCACCGAGGCGAAAGTGGTGAATCGACTTGCCGCACAAGGCATCAGGAAAACCGATCTCACCCGCGAAGAATTCCTGCGTCATGCATGGGACTGGACCGAGGAGCACGGAGGCATCATCCTGAAGCAGCTCCGCAAGCTCGGCGCATCGTGCGACTGGGAGCGTACCGCTTTCACCATGGACGAAGTGCGCAGTCAAAGCGTGCTGAAAGTGTTCGTCGATCTCTACAACAAAGGGCTCATCTATCGCGGCGTCCGCATGGTAAACTGGGATCCGAAAGCACTGACCGCCCTCTCGGACGAAGAGGTGGTTTACAAGGAAGAGCACGGCAAACTGTTCTACCTCCGCTATAAAGTCGAAGGCGACGCCGAAGGACGATACGCCGTGGTGGCGACCACACGCCCCGAAACCATCATGGGCGATACGGCCATGTGCATCAATCCCAACGACCCGAAGAACGCATGGCTGAAAGGTAAGCGGGTCATCGTGCCGCTCGTGGGACGTTCCATCCCGGTGATCGAAGATGAATACGTCGACATCGAATTCGGAACGGGTTGCCTGAAAGTAACTCCCGCACACGATGCGAACGACTATATGCTGGGCGAAAAATACAACTTACCTTCGATCGACATATTCAACGATAACGGAACGCTGAACGAATCTGCCGAACTCTACATCGGCATGGATCGTTTCGATGTGCGCAAACAAATAGAAAAAGATCTCGAAGCCGCGGGATTGCTCGAAAAAACCGAAGCCTACACGAACAAGGTGGGTTACTCGGAACGGACGAACGTGGTCATCGAACCCAAATTGTCCATGCAGTGGTTCCTCAAGATGCAGCACTTTGCCGACATCGCCCTGCCCCCCGTAATGAACGACGAGCTGAAATTTTATCCGCCCAAGTACAAAAACACTTACCGCCATTGGATGGAGAACATCAAAGACTGGTGCATCAGTCGCCAGTTGTGGTGGGGACATCGCATCCCTGCCTACTTCCTGCCCGAAGGCGGATACGTAGTGGCGGAAACCCTCGAAGAAGCCCTGCGTCTGGCTCGGGAGAAAACCGGAAACGGCGGTCTTACCGAAGCCGACCTGCGTCAGGATGAAGATTGCCTCGACACATGGTTCTCCTCATGGTTGTGGCCCATCTCCCTGTTCGACGGCATCAACAACCCCGGCAACGAAGAGATGAGATACTATTACCCCACGGCCGATCTCGTAACCGGCCCTGACATCATTTTCTTCTGGGTAGCCCGCATGATCATGGCAGGATACGAATATGAAGGAGAGATGCCTTTCCGCAATGTCTACTTCACGGGCATCGTACGCGACAAGCTGGGACGGAAGATGTCGAAATCGCTCGGCAATTCGCCCGATCCGCTCGATCTCATCGAACGGTTCGGAGCCGACGGCGTGCGTATGGGCATGATGCTCGCCGCACCGGCCGGAAACGACATCCTTTTCGACGAGGCACTCTGCGAACAGGGACGAAACTTCTGCAACAAAATATGGAATGCCTTCCGCCTCGTCAAAGGCTGGACCGTGGACGAAACCGCTTCCACCCCCGAGGCCTCTTCGATAGCCATGAAATGGTTTGCCGCCAAACAGGCCGAAGCCGTGGCCGAAGTGGCCGATCTGTTCGGGAAATATCGCTTGAGCGAGGCCCTGATGACGGTCTACAAATTATTCTGGGACGAATTTTCCGCATGGTATCTGGAAATGGTGAAACCGGCCTACGGTAAAGGCATTGATCGCACCACCTATGAGCACACGCTCCGTTTCTTCGACAACCTGCTCCACCTGCTCCACCCCTTCATGCCTTTCATCACCGAAGAATTGTGGCAACAATTAGTCGAGCGCAAAGACGGCGAAAGCCTGATGACAGACCCGATGAATGTCCAATGCACCATCGACGGCGCACTGACCGCGGAGTTCGAAGCCGTGAAGGAAGTGATCGGTGGCGTTCGCACCATTCGCCTGCAAAAGAACATTGCGCAAAAAGAACCTCTTGAATTGCAAGTGACAGATTCAAATCGCATGGCTCGCTATGCGCCGATCATCGAGAAGATGTGCAACCTCAGCGCCATTACCGAAGTATCGGAGAAGACAGAAGGTTCCGCCGCCTTCATGGTGGGGACAACGGAGTATGCCGTTCCGTTGGGCAACATGATTGATGCGGAAGCCGAAATAGCCCGTATGGAAGCCGAACTGAAACATAAAGAAGGTTTTCTGCAAAGCGTTATGAAAAAACTTTCGAACGAAAAGTTCGTGCAAAATGCACCTGCCGCCGTCCTTGAACTGGAACGCAAGAAACAAGCGGATGCCGAGAGCATCATCCGTTCGCTACGGGAAAGCATTGCGGCGTTAAAAACGAACTAAGTAAGAGTTGAAGTAATGTATTGAGGGGCGACGAAACCATGCCTCTCTCATGCAATTTTCCGGGCAATCGGCAAAAAAACGAAAGAATGATTTGGAGAATCAAAAAAACTGCCTACCTTTGCACCACGCTTGGAAAAGCATAATACACGGTGGACGTAGCTCAGCTGGTTAGAGCGTCGGATTGTGGTTCCGAAGGTCGTGGGTTCGAGCCCCATCTTCCACCCTTCAAGAAACAGTTTCAAGAATTCTTCTCAAAAGAACTTGAAACTGTTTTTTTTAAGCGATGTACTCCCTCTTATGCATAAAAAAAGAAGGTGCGCTTTCTGACACACCTTCTTCAAAAAAACTTATCGGACAACACTATTTCTTTATCAGGCCGAAGCAACCGCACTCCCCGGAACACAATCCGAGAAGCGGAGTTAAGCCTGTATAAAGCGATAATACCTGTCGAAGAACTTCTTGAAAGCCGGCATGCGCATCAACCCCTGTTCAAAAAGCCCAATACCGGACAAAGCGCAACCGATGCCCAACAATACGTCGATTACATAATGGTGGCCGGAATACACCGCCGCAGCCCAGATACCCGCCATTATCAAGCCGAAAAGCGCAAGGGTATATGCACGGCAACGATGAACAAAGGCATAATAAAACACCACGACCATATAGGCCGAATGAAGTGAAGGCACAGCGGCAAAAACATTGGCGTTACGCCCGTAAATGGATTCAAAGACGGGAATTCCCAGCAACTTATCGAAGTTTCCCAAACCGGCCACATTCCCCGGTGTATCAAGCACCACGTCAAAGCCATACAAAATGGCATACCAAGGCGGAGCTGCCGGATAAATATAGTAGCCGATAAAACCGATAAAGTTGACCAAAAGGAAAACCATGGCAAAGCGCAGATAAACGGCACGAGCCCGCGTAAAATAAAGCCATATCCCGAAAGCAATCGGGACAGGCACCCAGCAAAGATAAAACAACCCGGCAAAGAAATCGGCCACGGGATGATTATGCTCTAACATGAAATACTCGCATAGAGTCATTCTCCGCCCTCCATCGTCCCAAATGGGGAACAGGCTGCGCTCGGCTTCATAGAGGCCCGACACATCGACCGCATTCACCTCATAGTTGGGATAAACACGCATCCAATCGTAAGAAATACCGAAAATCACAAAAGGCAGCAGAGCCACGGCCAGCTTGCGTGTCGACGTTCCCGCGAAAAACAACAATAGAAAAACACCAGCGATAAAAAAGTGCTCGGGACGCAGACCTATAAAGGTTGCCGTGAGAAACAGAAACAACATGGCAATGACACTCACGGTCCATGTTTGAGTCCGCGATGGGAGTTGGAACGACTTAATCATTTTCTCGCTTCTCTCCTATTCTTTTTTGGCCTGCATCACTTTACGGCAGTGGTTGATGCGGACAAAAGCCGTCCAGTTAGCCAAGAGCGCAATCAAGGCAATGGGAATCATTAACACAATGAGACTCTCGAATATCCCACAAAACAGCGCACCGAGTGCCGTCAAAACCACACGTTCGGGACGTTGCATCAAGCCCACCTTACACTCTATGCCCAATCCTTCGGCACGAGCGCGTACGTAGCTCACCATCAGCGAACCGATCAGGGCGACGAAAGCCACAATGGCATAAGCAAACTCTCCTGCCACAAAAAAGAAGAAACAGATGCCAAAGTAAGTGACGAGTTCACTGTAACGGTCGAGCACCGAATCGTAAAGTGCACCGAACGTTGTGCTCATATTGCCCACACGGGCTACACGCCCGTCGAGCATATCGAACAGGCCGGCAAAGAGCACGATTCCTCCTGCCCACCCCATCCAGACGTAACGTTCGAGCGGACGGTACCACACGCCATATACCATAAGTCCGGTAGCCAGAATATTCAGAATAAGCCCCGTAGTCGTGATGAAGTTGGGCGTGATGCCCACCTTGACCATTCCGTTTACCAACGGATCGACTATTTTATAAATCAGTTGTTGCAAAAAATCTCTGTAATTCATTATTACGGTTAGTTTGAATGGTTATTATCAGCAGCTTCAACCGTTTTTTTTCTTCGTATATCACGATAGACAAACAGCCGATGCATATTATAGTTCCAAAGCAAGGCCACTGCCAAGGCCACCAGGACCTTAGGGACCAGAAAGAAGTCGGTAAAGTAACGACTGAGGGTTTGATCGACCCAAGGAATCTTACGCAACAATTCCGTGAGCATATACGTGCCCCATGTATTCAACCCGATACTGCAAAGCCATACAAGGATGAATTTGAAAGCGATATGCACTTTACGGCCTTTGGACTTGAATGTCCACTTATAGTTCACCACACAATTTATCACTCCGCCGAAGATAGCTCCGGCCAATGTGGCATAAAGATAATGAATGGGGAAAAAACGCACCAAGAATATGGTAAGGAGGAAATCGCAGACTGTGGCGATCTGTGCCGAGAGTTGCGCTCTCAGAAACATAAAGAAACCGCCTTTTTGCGAAACGGTTCTTGCCGTTTGCTTCAGCCAATTATCCATTTGAATCCTGCAATCAAAATCAGACTGTAAACACCTGCCAATATATCATCCATCATGATGCCCATCCCGCCTTTCAGGCTTTCCATACGACGGATTCCCAAAGGCTTGGTTATATCGAACAGACGAAACAATACAAAAGCGGCTATCGCATACATCCACCATTGACTGGTATGGGGAACAACAAGTAAAGGTATCCACACACCCACCATCTCGTCTACAACCACACGCAAGGGATCTTCCCCCCAGTGCTTTTCAAGTCTGTCGGCAGCCAACGCACCGACAATAGTGAAGCAAACAATGAGCAATGCAGTAATGCCGCAAAAAGCGGAAGGGGAAATGAAGAAGCGAAGCGTTGTCCATATGGCAACCGCCAATAAAGCACCGGCAGTTCCCGGAGCCACGGGAGAGAATCCCGCACCAAATCCTGTGCCGACGCAAAGGGCCCAGAAAGGAGGTTTCATACAAAAATCAAATTCTTTACAACAACAATCAATCTATATAGGTCTTCCCCTATATTTCTCTCCAATCGGCAGAGGGCAGGTTAAGCGGGCAGACAATAATATAGCACAAAAGTAAACTTTCCCTAAAAGAAAACCAAACAAACCTTCAATAGTTTTCTTCCTGCAAATGTTAAAAGCGATTAGCGAAGACGCAAACGGTCGCCGATCTCGGGCACATAGTCTCCGTCTTTACGATTCATCTTATAGAGATTCTTCAGACGGATTCCATAAGTTTGAGAGATAGAGTGCATGGAATCACCATCTTTCACAATATATACTTCATAAGGTTCGGAAGCACGGGTTCTCTTTTTCTTCAGGTAAATGATATCGCCATCGACGAGAGTATAGTCGCGATGCAGATCATTATATTTAGCCAATTTCCGCCAACCGATACCAAATTCTTTACCCAGTGCCTCAAAGGTGTCTCCATGGCGGGCAATGACGTAAGCGATACCGTTGGCTATATAAACTTGGTGAGGAGATATCATTCCTTCATTTTCCACTCGCTTTTTGCGCGACGAATGACTGTTCTGCTTGTCATATTGATAGAGCTCGTAATCTTCTATTATGGTGATCAGGCGGTTGGCGTATGAAGGATCGGTGGCATAACCGGCACGCTTCAATCCACGTGCCCACCCTTTGTAGTCGGTGAGTTCAAGTTTAAACAGAAACGCATAACGAGCCCCGCGCGTCAGAAAAAGAGAATGGTCTTCGTAAGATTCACGAGGGTGTTTATAAGCACGGAAACATTCGTTAGGCGCATCGTCGGTATGCCGAACCGTAGGACCGTTCCAAGAACCTCCGCACTTGATTCCGAAATGATTATGACTTATACGCGCCAGTTTGCTGGTTCCGGCTCCGCTCTCAAGCAAACCTTGAGCCAACGTAATACTGGCAGGAATTTTATGCAAACGCATCTGTTCCACAGCCAAATCGCTGTAACGTGCAATGTAATCCGTATAACGGGTATTACGTTTCTGCGCGTGCACTGCCACTACGCAAAAGAGGAAAACGGAAAGAAGCCGGATTGTATGGAAATTGATCTTCATTTTGACACATTCATGCTGTTTATAAGGCACAAAAGTCTGAAAAATAATTGGGATTATCAATCTCTTTTCTACCTTTGTCGTACATAAAAACAGACTAATTAAGGCAGCATGAAAGAGATTATCTTTACCTCAGTGTTCAAAGCATACGCTTTTGATGAATTGACCGAAACCGACCGCCATCTGATTCAAGCCGCTATGGAGGCCACTTCCCGAAGTTACGCCCCTTACTCGCACTTCTCGGTGGGTGCGGCCGCTCTCTTGACCGACGGGACGGTAGTCACAGGAACCAATCAGGAAAATGCGGCCTTCCCCTCAAGTCTGTGTGCGGAACGTACAACCTTGTTCTATGCAAACTCTCAATACCCCAAACTGCCGGTAAAGACATTGGCCATCGCCGCCCGTACCGAAAAAGATTTCCTGAAACAGCCCATTTCGCCCTGCGGTGCCTGCCGGCAAGTAATTCTCGAAACGGAAAAACGATTCGGAAATCCTATTCGTATTCTGCTCTATGGAAAAGAATGCGTCTATGAATGTCAAAGTATTCGGGATTTGCTTCCCTTGTTATTCGACGGTTCAGCAATGGAGGAATAATCATGACTTTAACTTATCGCACTAAACTGAAAGGAGCCGTCATCCTTACCGACAAGTATCATGACGAAAAAGCCATACAAGAAGAAAAAGGACTGTACAAATTTATCTGGGTGCGCAACGGAAGCATCACCATGGAGATAGACCATCAAGAAATGGTATTGAAAGAAAACTCGATCATATCATTGACCAATCTGCAACATCTCGATTTCAAATCGATCGACGGAGAATACCTGACGTTGCTTTTCAACGGTAATTTCTACTGCATTCATGTCAATGACCATGAGGTGTCCTGCAACGGGCTGCTCTTCAACGGCTCTTCACACCTCATTCATTTTATTCTGCATGACGATGAGGCGAATGAACTTTCTTACATTGCGGACATTATGAAGAGGGAGTTTGTGGTAACCGACAGTTTTCAGGAAGAAATGCTACGCATCCAGCTCAAACACTTCATCATCTGCTGCACACGCGTAGCGCGTCAACGCATGGAGATAACCCAAGAGAAAGAAGCTCGTTTTGAGATTGTGCGCCAATATTACAATTTGGTCGATGAACATTACCGCACCAAGAAACAAGTTCAGGATTATGCCGACTTGCTTCACAAATCGCCCAAAACGCTTTCTAATATTTTTTCGCTTTGCAAGCTCCCCTCTCCTCTGCGGGTTATCCGCGAACGGGTGGAAGCGGAAGCCAAGCGTCTTTTGCTTTATAGCAACAAAAGCATAAAAGAAATTACGGATATTTTAGGATTCGAAGATCAAGCCACATTCAGCCGTTTTTTCAAAAGCATGACCGGAAAAAGCGCCATGCAATATCGCAACGAACCCGAAGAGCAGAAACTCGACGCGGCCGGATAGGAACGTTTCCCATACTTTTTCCCACTCAACCATTCATCAGCCCTCACGGCACAACTCCCGTATCGGCAATAAAAATTCGTACCTCGACAGGCACGAAGCCGAGAGTGATGTATCCTCAAACCGACAATCCTGGTTTTCGGAGGAATACTTTAAAACACACAAAAGCCGATTATCCCGCAACGATTTAGTCGGCTGTTTTTTTATATGCCTGAATATCCTTTATGCGGGTAATGAAACAGAAAAAATCTTACGACCGTAATCGCAAGATTTTAAACTAAAAAAGGTGAGGAGGAACACCCCTATTCCTCCTCAC
>JBHAEN010000046.1:0-8096 GCA_041855645.1 Bacteroides sp.
ACAGGTGTGCCTCACCGAAACAGAACGGCCCAATCTCTTCGTCTCGCCTCTGAGCGCATCGCTCTGCTTGTCGATGATAAGCAACGGAGCCGCCGGAAACACCCTCGACGAGATGCAGAAAACCTTGGGGTTCCCCGCGTCTTCCTTCTCATTGTCCGAACTGAACGCCTACAACCGTAAACTTACGTCGGCTCTGCTCGAACTCGACAATACGGCAGATCTCGGCATAGCCAACTCCATCTGGATACGCCGCGGGTTCGACGTGCGCCCTTCGTTCGTCGCCCTCAACAAAAGCATGTACGATGCCGACGTGCGCGAGCTCGATTTCAATGCAGCCGAATCGCCGGACGTCATCAACAAATGGTGTGCGGATAAGACGAACAACCGCATAACCAAAGTGGTCGACGAGATACCGGGCGTCATGAAAATGTTTCTCATCAATGCACTCTACTTCAAGGGAAGCTGGAAAACCCCGTTCGACAAGGAAGCCACCCTGACGGAAAAGTTCCGCCTTCCCGACGGAAGTACGAAGAACGTGTCCATGATGAACGCCACGGGCAGCTATCGCTACGCGAAAAACGAACATTTCGCCATGGCCGAACTGCCTTACGGAAACGAAGCCTTCAGCATGGTGCTGTTTCTGCCCGACGAACACAAGTCTCCGGCCGAATGTCTGGACCTGCTCACCGCCGAAAACTGGCGGCAATGGTCGCAAAAGATGTACTCCGCCACGCTGGAAATGAAACTTCCCCGCTTCAAGGTGGAATACAGGAAAGACTTGAGGAAAGACATGGCCGCTCTGGGCATGAAAGACGCCTTCAATCCCGAGGCCGCCGACTTTTCCGCAATGGTTTCGCCCGAATCGGCCCGTTTGCATATCGGGCTGTTGGATCAATTCACCTATATTCAGGTCGATGAATCGGGAACCGAAGCCGCCGCGGTGACGGTGGGGGGAATGATGGAAACTTCCATGCCGGCCGACCCCGTACCCTTCCACGTCGACCGGCCTTTTGCTTTCCTCATCAAGGAGAAGAGCACGGGTGCCATTCTCTTCATGGGAAAAATCACGGATTTGTCACAGTAAAACCGGCCGATGACCGCAAGCGAAGACCGGGAGCAGACGCTGATCGATCGCATCGTACGTGGCGAGACGCACGCCATGAAAGAATTTTACGATGCTTATTCGGGGTATTTCACCGCGATCTGTTCCCGCTATGTCTTCAATCGCGACGACGTGAAAGACGTCTTGCAAGACAGCTTCATCAAAATGTTCAAGGGGCTTTCCGGCTTTCGTTATCGGGGAGCCGGTTCGCTCAGGGCATGGGCGTCGCGCATTGTGGTCAACGAAGCATTGACCTTCCTTCGTAAGCACGAGCGGATGGAACTGGTCACCGCTCCCGTGTGGGATTTGCCCGAAATGCCCGACGATGACGACCCCGACTTCGACGACATTCCCATATCGGCCATTCAGGAGATGATCCGATCGCTCCCCGTCGGCTACCGCACAGTCTTTAACCTTTACGTATTCGAACAAAAAACGCACAAGGAAATCGGAACAATATTGAGCATCACGGAAAACACGTCCGCTTCTCAGTTGCATCGGGCCAAGGCGATGCTGGTCAAAGAAATCAATAGGTATAGAACAGAAAAAAGAGTAAGTTATGAAAAATAAGTGGACCGATGAATTGCGCCATAAAATGGAAGAGTTTCGGCAAATCCCGCCCGACGGACTTTGGGAGGACATCGAACAAGCCATGAATGCGGATACCCTGCCGGTCGCGCCGTCTGTGTCGGAACGTACCGGTCTGCGCTTGTGGGCACGCATAGCCGTTGCGGCGGCCGTCATGGGGATGGTGTGGCTTGCCGGTCGCTTCCTCACCGACAGCCGTTCGCCGGAAACATCGGTTGCCGATCCGCTGGCACGGACGGAGGAGCGTTCTCAGGCAGTCGGTTCCGTGGAATCGCCGAAAGAACAGCCCCGAATGACGACTGAACCCGAAAGAAAGAGCAGGCTGACCGCATGGGCCGCGACGAATGCCGGACGCCCGACGGAATCGGTGAGCCTCACCGACGCACAGGCCCAATCGACGGATTCGGTTGCGGATGAAGGTCGGGCCGAAGAACCGGAAGTTACCGCACCAAACGGAGAAGAAAAAGAACCGGAGCGTTCGCAAGACGTCAAAAGGCGCACTGCTCCCATCGTGAATCCGGGACGCGCCGACGTGCAAGCCGGCAGTTACGGGCATATCGCCAAGAAGCAATCGGGGAAGTGGCAAATGGGCATCTATTCTTCGCAAGGTTTGGTGGCCATGTCCGGCGGCAAAGAAAGTGCTTTCTCCACTTTCTCGCAGAGCAGCATGATTTCCACTTCCGATGCCGATGTCGAGAATATGGCTCCTCAGGGAATCATGGAGAGTATCGAATTTTATAATAAGTACCGTGCCGTTCACACCCGTTTCGAGCATCGTCGGCCTGTGACAATGGGCCTTTCGGTCGACTTTCCGCTGAAAGGAAAGTGGAGTTTGAGCAGCGGACTGATGTACACGCGCCTGGCGTCGACCATGTTTTCCGGAAGCGACGGCTATTCTTATTCCTGCGAACAAACGTTGCACTACGTCGGCATCCCGCTTGCTTTAAACTATGATTTGTGGCGAAGCCGGGTCTTTCAGATCTACCTTTCGGCAGGCGGCATGGCTGAGAAGAATGTTTCGGGAAAATTGTCCACGGGTTTTGTACTCGATCATCAACCCGAACCCGTGGAAAGCGAGAAAATATCCGTCGGCCCCCTGCAATGGTCGGTCAATGCTTCGGCCGGTGTGCAGTTGAATTTCTCGAAAAACATCGGATTGTATGCCGAACCCGGCATTCGATATTACTTCAATAATGGCAGCGATGTCGAAACCTATTACAAGGAGACTCCCACCCGCATCAATTTGCAGTTCGGCTTACGATTCAACTTCTTCCGCTGATTTTTTTTCGACGGCCTTCCGCCGGAGGTGACGATGAACTTTTCAACGTTCGTGCGTTGAACGGCCTGTGTCGTCGTCTGAACCTCGCACGGTTCGGGAATCCGGCGGGGCGATGTCTGTCGGGAGCTTCGGTTCAGTCCTTCTCGATCAGCACGGTGGCGTAGGCCGACAAGCCTTCTTCCCGTCCGGTGAATCCGAGCTTTTCGGTCGTGGTGGCTTTGATGGAAATGTCTTCTTCGTCGATGCCCATCACGGCGGCCAGCGTTTGCTGCATCAGGGGGATGTGCGCTTTCAGTTTCGGACGCTCGGCGCAGATGGTGGCGTCGATGTTGCCTACGCGATAACCTTTCGTGGCAATCAGTTCGACGGTGCGTTTCAACAAGATTTTGCTGTCGATGTCTTTATACGCTCCGGCCGTATCCGGAAAATGGTAGCCAATGTCGCGCATGTTGGCCGCTCCCAGTAGCGCGTCGCAAATGGTGTGTATCAACACGTCGGCATCGGAATGTCCCTGCAAGCCCTTTTCATGCGGCAGCAGAATTCCTCCCAGCCATAATTCCCGGCCTTCGACCAGTTGATGGACGTCGAATCCGAATCCTACTCTTATTTTCATGATGATTTTGTTTGAGATTCTCTGTGGATTAGCGAATGTGGAAGTCGAGTACTTTCTCTTCTTCGAGGTATCCCTGCAATCGTTGCCCGATGCTGACGGGACCCACGCCGGCGGGCGTTCCCGTAAAGATGAGATCGCCGATTTTCAGGGTGACGAACCGACTGACGTAGGCAATGATGTCGTCCACGCCGAACAGCATGTCGGCCGTGTGTCCGCGTTGCACTTCTTCGCCGTCGATGGTAAGGCGAAAACGGATGTCGCCGATGTCGGGAAATCTGTCTACGCTTCTAAATTCGCCGATGGCGGCCGACGAATCGAAGCCTTTACACAACTCCCACGGATGTCCCGATGTGCGGAAACGGCGTTGCAAGTCGCGTGCGGTGAAATCGATGCCTACGGTCACGGCGTCGTAATAACGGTGTGCAAAGCGGGGAGCGATATTCTTGCCCAAGCGGCTGATGCGTACCACCAATTCCGTTTCGTACTGCACGTCTTCGGAAAAGTCGGGGATGAAGAATGGTTTTCCGTCTTTCAGTATGGCCGAATCGGGTTTCATGAAAATCACCGGATCGGCGTTCTTCTCAGTATGTCCCAATTCTTGATTGTGCAGGGCATAATTCATCCCCACGGCGATGATTTTCATTTCTTGACTTCATTAAAATTCAACCGATTGAACATGACGGCCAAGTGGGCATAGAGCGAGGTGTTCTGCACCACGATGTCCTCGGGCACGCGAATGCGGAAGGGGGTGAAGTTCCACACGGCTTTGATGCCGCCGGCCACCATTTTATCCGTAATCTCCTGTGCGATGCTGATGGGAACCGTGAGCACGCCGATTTGTACGTTATATTCCTTCATTCGGGCTTCGAATTCGGAAGAATGAAAGATGGGAATCCCGTTGAGATCTTTTCCGACCAGTTCGGGACTGACGTCGAAAGCGGCTACGATTTTCAGCCCGAAATGATTTAATCCCGAATCGCTCAATAAGGCTCCGCCCAAGCTGCCCGCACCGAAAAGAAAGGCCTTGTGCATTTGCGTAAAGCCCAGGAAGTTCTCGAGCACATGAATCAGGGTGTTGATGTCGTATCCCACACGTGTGCGGCCGGAAATGTTGACATAAGACAAATCTTTGGCAATTTGCGACGCGTCGATATTGATTTGTTTGGAAATCTGAGTGGAAGAAACGAACTGTTCCCCTTTCTCTTTCATCAGTTTAATGTTCGACAGGTACCACGGAAGTCTTCTTAAGGTGGGTTCGGGTACTCTGATGCGATCCTCGGACAGTAGATTTCGGCTCGTGGACATCTTTCTTTTTGTTTTTTAGATGTACAAAAGTAAGTTTTTCCGTCAATATGCCATTCATACACGGAAAAAGATTAACGTTATTTCCGCAAAATGCTTAAAAAGCAGTCGATACGAACAACGGAATACTGACGGAGATGCCTGCGGAACGATACTTCCCGCCCTCGAATCCCGCAAAGACGCCAAGGCGTCCGGTTTGGGCAAATCCGATGGAGTAGCCGGCTTCCGTGTAAGGACGATTGCCGTATGTGGTCAGAGTACGCAGGTGCAGGGCTTCGTCGAACAGTTTGTTTTTGAACCACGGAAGATGTTTGACGAGCAGATAAGGCGTGTGCCAGGACAGATACGCACTGCACCAGCGGTCGTTTGTGGAGTAACGGTAATTGTCTGCCAACGAAAAAATCCGGTCGAATGTGCGGGCGGTCACCGCGATGCGTGTGGCGTTGAAATGTCGGAAATCGGGGAATTGCATTTGTCTTCTGTCCCAAAACATTCCGGCGTCGACAGCCCAGAAAAGTTCGTTGAACAATCCGAATGTCAGTTTCTGACGGGCACTGATTTCCGCCATCCGATAGGAAGGGGAGGGGAGCGAGCCTGTCGTTGGCAAGGCATTCTCGTATTTTATGCCGAAAGTGGGATAACGCGAGGGCTCATATACCTTCTTTCCGCCTCTCATCCGGTAATAATGTGCGGGAGTGTATTCCAGTTCCAGCCCGATTTTCAGCCGTTCGTTGTCGGGCATGGCGACAAACGCAGGCGATTGCGGAATGTTGGGCTGTGCCGTCTTTTTGAACCAACTTCGTGCAATACGGTTGTCGAGCGATTTTCGGCGTTGCCACGACAGGGATGCCGAAAACAGCAGCCCGTTGGCCGGTTCGATCCGGTGTTCGGCGGTGAAGAATTGCTTTTGAAAGAGCTTCACGTCGTTGCGTCCGAAGCAAGCGGCGGCCAGCGAGTTGATCAAGACCCACTCGGTGCTGTGCTCGTTGTAGTCGCTGCTCGTCAATCCGGCGGAGAATGACAGTTGTCCCCTCCGTCGGGGAGCATAATCAAGAGAGAGCAACCCTTGTGTCAGCCATGTATGGCGCGCCGTGGCGTAATAGGCGGAAGGAATGAAGTGCAGGGAAGACGATTCCGACAGGCGGATGCCCGTTTTGACCTCTGTCCCTATCCAGAATCCGTCGACGAAGTTATATTGAGGGACATACGTCGTCAGTCCGCCGAGCGTAAGCCATGCCTTTCCGTTGCGCGTCCGGAAGGTCTGCCTGCCGAGCAGCGCGTTGATAAGGATTCCTTTGCTTCCCGATCGGCCTTGGACATTGTCTGTCGTGTCGCCTGCGGTTTGCAGTTTCTCTTTGCGGACAAAACTTTCCGCTTCTTCCTTATGCAGAGGAACGCTGCGTATGGCTTCCCAGTACAGCGAGTCTTTCTTTCCGGCGAGCGAATCGGTCTCTTTTTTCGTATGTCCGCCGTATTGCGGCCTTTCATACTTGTGTTTGGGGCGAATGGAATCTTGCTCTTCGATATTCTTTTCCATCATCCGGGCCAATTTATAAGCATCGCTCACGGAAAGTTCGTCTTTTCCGAGCAAGGTTTCGATACGCTCACGGAGTTTCCGCTGTTTTTCGGTCAAAGGCTTGTCGTTTTTCTCCGCAGGTTTCCAACTTCCCACCTCCACGTCGGCATAATGCACGGCGGAGAGAAAGGAAGCGTCGGCCTTTACTCCGAATACGTCGAAATCGCAGATGATGTGGGTCGATGTCGACATGAACACTGAAAGCTGAACCTCCTTGCAGGTAAGTTTGATGGTGGCTTTCATGCCGGCGGAACGAAAGGTGAGGTCGGCACCGGAAAGACACCAGAGGTCTTCTATAATATAAAGGTGTCCGTCGAGCAAACGCGGATTGTTCTTTTTCGGTATCACCCTGACCTTGTTTACCAGTCGGTCGCCCTCGGTATAGCAACCTTCGAGCCGGAAGTTGTAGTACGAAAAAGATCCTTGGCCGAGAGGCGACACCTTACCGAAAATCATGGGCGTATAGGGGTTGAGGCTTGTCGGCCCGAAATCCAGCGAAATGTTGTCGGGAAAAGAGTTGCGATACGCCAGCACCCGTATGTCCCATTTGTCGGGAGCTTCGAACGTGACTTTGCGCTGTTCTTCGAGAACGAATAGCCTGTCCTGAGCTTCTTTGGAGAATTTCCGAACCTCTTTGGAGAGTTTCAATACCGAAGGAATATGCCTCATGCGTCCGGTTCCTTTCAAATATGTGCCCGCGGTATATTTCTTCACCTGAGTGCGATGGAAAGGCGCTCGCGCTATGGCCCGGCGCATGATGCCGTATGCGGGATCTTCCTTTCCTTTTACGATGTTCACTTCGCGCAGGGCATAAATCTGTTCTTCGAGAACGAAAATCTTCTCGACGTCATCGTGATTCATCACGAAAGTGAACTGCTGACCGGCAAAACCGATGGAAGACACCTCGCACGTATAACTTCCGGGAGCGAGCCGGAGCTGAAAATGTCCGTTCTCGTCGGCACTTATGCCTGTTTGAATCTCGCGCAGGTAGAGTGCGGCAAAGGAAACGGGCGTACCGTCGACGCCGACGACTCTTCCCCGGAACAATCCGGCAAAGGCGGGAGTTGCGAGGCAGAACGAGAGAACCGCTAACAGAAAAATGACATTTACTTTCGAGCCGGAGAAGGTTTTCATCTGTTGTTCGGGTTTAAATTCAACATCGATTCACAAGTCGGCATGCTTAATCATATCCTTTTGACGCCAATCTTTGTGAAAAATTGCAGACATTAAGGCAAAGTCGTACATTTGGACGCAAATATAACCTGAAAATGCAGATTATGAAGAAAAATGACTGGAAAGATCGCTTGAATATCGTTTACTCCACGAACCCCGATTTCAATTATCAGGTTGATGAGGAGGAGGCGTCGGAACCGACGCCCGACAAATCGGCTCAGAATCTTCGCGTGTCGGTCGACAGGAAGAATCGGGGTGGAAAAACCGTGACGCTGATCGCCGGATTCGTCGGTTCCGACGATGACCTGAAAGCCTTGGGCAAACTCCTGAAGAGCAAATGCGGCGTGGGAGGAACGGCGAAGGATGGCGAAATCATCGTGCAGGGCGATTTTAAACAGAAAATCATCGACCTCCTTTTGCGCGAAGGCTATACGCGTACGAAAGGCGCGGGAGGATAAACCGG
>JBHAEN010000047.1:0-16759 GCA_041855645.1 Bacteroides sp.
AAAATCATTCTATCAAAAACATACACTGAAATGAGAAAAAGACTTTCTCTGTTTTCTGTTATTCTTCTGTTGATTCTTCCGCTTTCGGCCGGCGAAACTTCGTCCATTCGCGTGGATGCCTGTTCGTTCGATTCCGAGCGGGGAATACTTCGGATACGGACGGAGCAAGGTGAGATAGATCTCGCATTTGGCCGTCAAACACTTATGTACGACAGTCGGCTGACAACGAAACACGCCTTGGATACTTTCAGAACGACGACTGGAACACTCTTTCCTGAAGAAACGTTCATCTATCCCCGACAGGCTTGGCTTCAGAACGTGACGAACGTTGCGCTTGGCACGGCGGGAGAGAAAAGCTCTTTCGGACGATACAGCCTCGTATCCGGAACGAATGCGCTGACCCTGAAAGCGAGCAACGAGCGGGGCGACGTATTTCTTGAATTTCTGCCTGAACGAGGTTTTCTCACCGTGCGTCAGCGTTTTGTGGCGAGGGAAGGAGGTCATTACTCGCTCTCCACGCCGGCCATAACCGCTCTCCATGGAAAGGGAAAATCGAAAGTCGTCATTCCGGGTTATGTGCATGCCGATTATGCCGGAGGCGGATTCGTTTCGGCCTGTGCCTATGAACAAGGTTTTTTGCAACAGCCTTTTCTCTATCAGGACAGAGCGGCGACCACTCCCGTCGTGATTCTTCAACGCGATAATCTGACCATAGGCGTGGCGCCTGCAAGGGAATATCCGCGCCTTCCCATCGACGGTGGGAAAAATACACATCACGACTGGCGGGTGGCATACTCTTGTATGACTGTAGACGGTACACTCGCACCTTTGCTTTACTATCCCGTGCTCGGGCGTCCGCATTCCCGTCTCGAAGCTGGTCAGGAGGTGAATTTCACTTTCCATATCATGCTGTCTCGTCAGGATTGGTACTCAGTGTATCGGACAGCTGTGTACGATGTTTTCGGCTTTGCCTCCATGCGCAGCCTCAGTAACCGGATGTCACTCTCCGACAGGGTACGGAAGATTCATCGCTTTATGCACCGTGAGGCTCCCAAGCTCTTCCGTAAGGCGATGTGCGACGGTGTGGAAATTTGCGCACAGGACTATCACGGAGGAATCAAGGGTGCCGATGGCGATGCCATGAAGAATTCCGATTACGGAGCAATGTGGATGCTTGCCCGGCTCACAGGAGACACACTACTCAGTCGTGACATCCTCCCCGGGGTAAGAAATTTCAAGCTCTGCCAACAATACGGAACGGGAACTTTCAAAGGTGCTCCGCAGGGGCAATATTTTCTTTGGAAGAGCGGCCGGTGGGTGGAAGAATGGGGCGATCACGTGGAACCCATCGGCATTACTTACTATTCGCTTATCGATTTGGGCAATATGCTGCTTTTCAGTCCGGACGACTGTGAGGCGAAAGAGCGGATGAGGCAGTCGGCCGACTTGTTGCTCTCGATGCAACGAAAAGACGGAAGTTGGCCGTTGGGCATCGAAAAAAACGACGGACGGCTCATTCTGCCCGACTTGTCGGATTATCGGCCCACCTTCTACGGCATGTACGTGGCGTATAAAACGTTTGGCGATCGGCGTTATTTGCAGGCTGCCCGTAAGGGAGCCGATTGGTTTGTGGCGAATGCCGTGAACAAAGATCGCTTTGTAGGCGTATGCGGCGATACCCGTTTCGCACCGGATTTTGCCACGGCCATGTCTGTCGAGGCACTGATGGACATGTATCGGCTCACGGGAAAAAAGACTTACCGTGAGGCTGCATTACGAACAGCCCGACTTTACACCACTTATATATATACTCATCCCGTACCGCGAAATGCCGACGACGAACTCTTCGGCTCCACACAGGCCGGATTGGCTTGCGAGCATATCGGCGTTATCGGTTCGGCAAATCCACAGGGACCCATTCTGCTTTCCGGCTTTTCAGGTATGTTCGTTCGTTTGTTTGACGAGACGAAAGACAGCCTGTATCTCGACATGGCTCGTGCTTCGGCCAACGGCAGAGACCGGTTCGTAAACCCACATTCGGGCATAGCCTCCTATTATTGGGCTCATTTCAACAAAACATCCGATCCCTACCCACAGCATGCTTGGTGGCAAATCGGCTGGATTACCGACTATTTGGTTTCCGAAGCCGAACTGAGGAGTTGTGGAGCCGTCAGTTTTCCCCGCGGATTTATCACTCCGAAGGTAGGGCCGCACAAAATCACGGGATTTGCACCAGGCACGATAAACGGCGTCAAAGCTCGTCTGGTCATCGATCATTCGATGGTGCGTAACGATAATCCTGCGCTCGAAATTCTTACCGCCGTGTCTTCCGATGAAAAGACCGGATTTCTCATCGTAATGAATGGTACCTCGGTCGTTACTGCAATGAATCTCGAAGTCGGAGTAGGGCGTCAAGTCTTTTCCGGGACTATTGAATCTTACGGTATTAAGATTATACGCTTCGAACGCTGAGTATTCCTGACGAGTGAACGTAAATATCCATCAACACATCATAAACAATAATCTATGAAACGTTTACTATTTTTAATCGCGGGAATGTGTCCTCTTTGGCTGAGTGCACAAACCTTTGAACAAGTGGAGCCCGGCGTCTATCTGCTGAAGGCGGGGACGGAAGATGCCCACACGCCGCTGCGTTACAAAGAGCCCGCCCTGTCGGGGGCGTTGTCGGCCATGCCTCCGGCGGACAACCCCTTCAAACCCGGAGATATCCACATCATGGTCAACGAGCGGGGGTGCGTGGTCGAATTACCGTTAAGTGCCAAAGAAAACATCTACGGATTCGGATTGCAAATGGGGTCGTTCTTGCAAAATGATAAAAAGAAACGTCCTGTTATCAACGATCATCCACTGAAAGACCTCGGTTATACGCATGCTCCTCAGCCCTATTACATTTCTACGAAAGGCTATTGTGTGGTGATCAACACAGCACGATACACTACATTTTACATGGGAACGAACCGAAAGAACAAGGACTTCACGGAACCGGTTGCCGAGCAAAGTGTGAAGCTTTCCACCGATGAACTCTATCGCAACGCTGGTTCCGATCGGCAAACGGGAAAGACTGTTCAGGTAGATATACCCGGAGCTAAGGGAATAAGCGTGCTTGTATTCAGCGGCCCTGATATGGAAAGTGCACTGCGGCGGTATAATCTTTATTCGGGCGGAGGAAGCCTGCCGGCCATGTGGGGACTCGGAGTGAAGTACAGATTGAAAGCCGATGCCAAACAAGCCGATGTTGTGCGCATTAGCGATTATTTCCGAAGCAAGCAGATTCCCTGTGATGTCATCGGACTTGAACCCAAATGGCAGACTCGGGCTTACTCTTGTTCCTTTGTGTGGAACAAGGCTCACTTCCCGCAACCGGAAGAAATGATCCGCGAAGCCAAATTGAAAGGCTTTAAGTTAAATCTGTGGGAACACGCCTTTACGCATCCTACATCGCCCATGTACGATAGTCTGAAACATCTGTCGGGCGATCATTTGGTTTGGAACGGATTGGTTCCTGACTTTGCCGATGAACGCGTTCGGAAGTTGTTCGGCGATTATCACTATCGGGTGTTTGTCAAAGAAGGGATTTCTGCTTTCAAACTCGATGAGTGCGACAATTCCGATATTACCCGCGGAGACTTGAACTGGAGTTTCCCCGAACTCTCCCAATTCCCTTCGGGACTTAATGGCGAGCAAATGCACCATCTGTTGGGTAACCTTTATCAGAAGACAATTTACGATGTTTACCGGAACAATAACATGCGCACCTATCTTGATGTCAGAGCTTCGGGGTTGTTTGCCGCTCCTTATCCGGCTTCACTGTACAGCGACACGTATGATTCGCTGCAATACGTGCGTATGATAAATAATTCCGGGCTGAGCGGACTGTTGTGGTCACCGGAAATCAGAGAATCGGGTACACGCAACGAGTTTTTCCGTCGTGTGCATATCACGATGCTTTCGGCGCAAACGCTCTTTAACTCGTGGTATCTGAAAAATCCACCTTGGTTGCAATTCGATAAAAACAAGAACAATGCGGATATATTGCTTCCCGACGCAGTCTCCAATGAAGAGGTCGTGCGCAAGTTGATGAACTTCCGTATGAGTCTTGTCCCTTATCTCTATGCTCGGTTCGCTCGCTACCGGATGGAAGGAATTCCTCCGTTCAAGCCACTCGTATTGAGTTATCCCAATGATACGGCCGTTGTCAAGATAGACGATCAGTATCTCATCGGCGACGATCTTTTGGCCTGCCCCGTTTTGGGCGAGGGGGACGAACGCACGGTCTACCTTCCCGAAGGAAACTGGTACAACTATAACACAAATCAAAAACTCAAAGGCGGAAGAAGGTACAAGGTAAGTTTCCGAATCGACGAGATACCCATTTTCGTGAGAGAAGGAACCATTCTTCCGTTGGCAGAACCCGTGCAGTGTATCACATCCGAAACCGTGTTCCGGATTCATTGCATAGTCTACGGCAAATCGCCTCGACCTGCCGTCCTGTTTGAAGACGATGGCGAAACCTACGGCTACGAGAAAGGACAATACAACCTTGTGGAGTTGAAATGGAACAAAAAAGGCTCCGTGAAGCGTACGGGTAAATTCGTTCCGCGAAGGTACGAGGTCAAAAGCTGGACGGTTCTGGACTGACCAGCGAAGCCCGAGGATTTTTTTCGGCAGAAGTTTAAGCCAATAATCACCAACATCTATTTGTCATGAAGAAAACGATTCTAATAACACTCATCTGCGTAGGCTGGCTTTCGGCCTACGCTCAGCAAAAGGTGACGGGAACCGTCATCTCGGGAGAAGATAATCTGCCTCTTCCCGGAGTAACTGTCGTGGAAGAAGGTACACAAAAAGGAACTATTACGCGTGCCGACGGAACCTTCGAAATCACTGTCGGTAGTTCTCACTCCGTGTTGATATTTACCAGCATCGGCATGCAGACCGTCCGTCAGGTGGTGGGAAATTCTAAAACCTTTTACATTACGATGCAGACCAATGTGAAGAACCTTGACGAAGTTGTGGTCATCGGATACGGTACATCGCTGAGAAAGGACCTTACGGGATCGATTAGTTCCGTACAAGTGGGAGATATACAGAAAAGCAGTTCGGGTTCGGTGTTGAACACTTTGTCCGGAAAAATTGCCGGGCTGGACGCCGTTTCTTCTTCGGGAGAACCGGGGGCGGATGTGAATATCAATATTCGCGGAGCCAATTCGGTAAATGCCGGTACGCAACCGCTATATGTAATAGACGGCACGCTTATCGATGTGAACACCAACGAAGTGGCCACTTCCTCCATATCGGGAAGAACGGTTTACAATCCTCTTTCAAGTTTGAACCCGGCCGATATTGAAAGCATTCAGGTTTTGAAAGACGCTTCGGCCACCTCTATCTACGGCTCGGCCGGGGCCAATGGGGTAATCATCATCACGACGAAGCAGGGAAGCAGAAACGAAACCAGTGTGAACTTCGACTCCCGCTTCGGATTTAACACCGTGACGAAGCATTTACCCATGCTTGGCGGACAGCAATTCGCCGACTACCGCTTCTCTCGTTTCTCTACGAGTATGGAATGGGGAATGGATCTCGACGGAGACAACATGCCCGATCGCGTGAAACAGTTCCCGTCAGAGTTTGAAGAAAACGTTTCGCACGATTGGCAGAAAGAACTCATGCGTACTGCGTTCTTCCATAACTACAATTTAGGAGTCAGCGGAAATGCCAATAACAATAAATTGATATACAGTACAAGTCTGGAATACCTTAATCAGGAGGCCATTGTCAGGAACAATAACTTCAAGCGTTATTCCGGCCGCTACAAAATCGAGTATGCCCCCAATGCCAAACTGAAGTTGGGGACTAACGCAGCCATCGTGCGCACGGAGCTTTATGGCCCGGTAACTGTAGGGGGTGGTGAGCAGTTTAACGGCTTGCTTGAATCGCTGCTGATTTACAAACCCTACAACTTCAAGTTGGATCCTGCCGATCCCGATAACGGAGGCATATCCAATCCTGAACTCACTTTGTTCAATTCTTACAAGAAAATTCCCTTGACACGTGTTTTCGCCAATGCTTTCATACAGTTTAAGCCTATTCCGGAACTGACCGTACGCTCTTCGCTCAATACCGGCCTCACTTTCTCCAAGAGCGAAGAATGGTATCCGTCCGTTACTTCTTGGGGATATGCGCGTAAGGGACTGGCCAACCTCCTCGAAACCTCTTCCGAACAGTGGCAGAGCACCACTACAGCCGACTATCGGAAAAACTTCAAAGGCGGACATCACCTGAACGTGATGTTGGGCATTGAAGCCACGCGATATACGTTTGCCAGCCTGAACGTCACGGCCGAGAATTTTTCTGTTCAGTCGTACAATCCCGTGTTCGATTTGGCACAAGCCGCCACGCTGAGGAACAAACCGAATACGAACAAATATCAAGAAAGTCGCTTCTCTGGTTTCGGACGTTTGTATTATTCGTTGAAAGACAAATATTTGTTGACACTCACGATGCGTAACGACGGTTCTTCCAAGTTCGGAAAAGACTCTAAATATGCCTTGTTCCCTTCGGCTGCTTTGGCATGGAAGATGCATAACGAACCGTTCCTTAAAGAGAATAAGAATGTTGATGAATTGAAATTGCGACTGAGTGTAGGCTCTGCCGGAAACGACCGTATTCCGGCCTACCGTTCGCTCTCGCGTCTGAATGTGAACTATTACGCCAACATCGATGGAACGGCTGTACTTGGCTTGGCTCCGTCGGAACTTCCCAACCCGAAACTGAAATGGGAAAAAACCGACGAGTACAATGCCGGGCTTGATGTGAGCCTTTTCAAAGGGCGTCTTACTTTAACGTTGGATGCCTATTACAAACTTACCCGAGACATGCTCTTGTTGGCTGACGTGGCCGGACAGACCGGTTCGTTCAAGCAATGGCAGAATATAGGAGAGGTGGAAAACAAAGGTGTGGAGCTGGCCATCAGTAGCGTCAACGTTAAAACGAAAGATTTTACTTGGGGGACATCGTTCAACATCAGTACCAATAAGAATAAAATTCGATCTTTGGGAAGCGTAACAGCCGTTCCCGTCTCTATACAGGGCGAAGGGGCGATCAGCGAAGTGGGTCGTTTGAAAGTTGGCGAAGCTATTGGCTGCGGTTGGGGATACTTGTTCGATGGCGTGTATCAAACCGACGATTTCGACGCTTCCGGCGACCTGAAACCGGGTATCGCACAAATGAAAGGCGTGAAAGCCAAGCCTGGCGATATGAAGTTCAAAGACCTGAACGGCGATTATGAGATAGACCCGATAAACGACAAAGACGTGATCAGTCGTGCCGAACCGCTCTTCTATGGTGGGTTGAACAACTATTTCACTTATAAGAATTTCGACCTCTCTTTCTTTTTCAACTTCAGCTACGGAAAAGAAGTCATGAACATCGGTCGCTGGAAATACGAAGGGGTCAACGCTTATTACAATATGGCACAATACTACTATGACGGGCAGTGGACATTGACGAATCCGACCAACGATTATCCGGCGGTATTGGGAAACGGAAAGACGGAAGCATCTTCCTATTATGTTGAAGACGCTTCGTTCATCAGATTGCAGAACGTAACTTTGGGTTACACCGTTCCTGTTAAGTATCTTAAGGGAAAATTCGTCCGTGGGTTACGTCTTTCGGCCGCGGCCGACAATCTCTTCGTTCTTACGAAATACACCGGATTCGATCCCGAAGTCTCTTACTGGAATCCTCTTATCCGGAATTTGGATAACGTGGCTTATCCGCGTTCAAGATCTTTCTCATTTGCTGTAAACATCACTCTTTAACATATTTGCCATGAAAAGAAGACATAAACTATTAGCAACAGTCATTGCTTTGAGTACTTTCGGCTTGAGCGGCTGCGATTCGTTTTTGGAAGAGCAGGTCTTCTCTTTCCCCGACGGAAAAGTGCTCTTTGAGAATGCCGATAACCTTGAAATGGCTTTGACCGGCGTGTACGACGTTCTTACTGCGCCTAATATCGACGGGCATGCCTCTTATGCTTTGTTCGGGCTCAACATACACCTGATGACTCAGCTGGGTTGTGATGAGGTAATAGGGCGGACGGACAAGATTGCTTTTGCCGATTTTAAGCCTTTCTGCACATACTCCTACAATTCCGAGTCGCGCTATCTCGCGGACGTGTGGTTCGCGCTTTATGCAGGTATATATCGGGCGAACAACATCATACAGTATGCTCCTGCCGTTGATGCCGATGTGGAGAGGAAGGAACAAATCATTGCCGAGGCACGCTTTATGCGCGGGTTCTATTATTTCTACCTGACTTCGTTCTTCGGCGGAGTGCCGCTACCGCTCACGCCGGATGCCGATCCGATGGCTCCGCGCGAAAGTCTGCTAAAGGTATATGACGTAATCATGGCCGATTTCCGCCATGCGTATGAAAAACTTCCGCAACGGAACATATACGCTTCGCGCGTTAACAAGTACACGGCTGCAGGTATGTTGGCCAAGGCTTATCTGTATCTTGCAGCGTGTAAGGAAAATGGGGTGGGAGCTGGTTTGAACTTCGCCCTGAACGCTTTCGACTGGGTAGATGCTTCCGCTTGCTATGGGCAGGCCCTTGAATTGTGCAAGGACATTGTAAACACCGGAGGTTATGTGCTGCACGATAACTACCGGTATCTGTTCATGGCGGACAATACTCCCCTGAAAGCCTCTCAGATCAATGAATGCCTTATGATCGCTCCTTTTGGCAAAGATGCTTCGAGGTATTATTTTTTTCAGCGTTTTACCGGGCCGGCAGGCAATGTGAACACCAACGGAGGCGGTGCGGGTTGGTTCCCCGCCATGGGAGAGTTGGCACAGCTTTATAACGCCAAGGATGTCCGGTTTGCCCAGAATATAGGCGGTGCGCTGGCAACAGCCACGGAAACCGTCGAGGGCGTTCAGTATTACGTGCCGGTAAAACTTTACGGCAGTGGTTCGAACATCTTCCTTACCAAATTTCGTCAGAGTGCACCCGCTTCTCGCATGGCGGCCGGCATCCCGGCTTATCTCAGCGTATTGAATCTGCCCATTCTTCGTTATGCCGACGTTCTGTTGATGTATGCCGAAGCTGCTTATAAAACCGGAGATGAAGCGACAGCGCGCGAACAGCTGAAGGCCATACGCACTCGGGCAGCAGGGGGGAATACCGCTTTGGCCGATGAGTTGACCGCAGCCTACAACAAGGCCGACTTTATGGATGAACTGAAGGACGAGCGTTCGCGCGAATTGTGCGGAGAAGGCTGGAGAAGACATGACTTGATTCGTTGGGGGAAACTGCAATCTGTTGTCGAGAACCTCAAAACAGCGAATACGGATAATCTTACACCGAATGTCTATTACTACAATATGGCATTTGCGCAAACGGTGAAAGACAATTTCCGATTGTATAAAATATGGTACCCTATTCCTAAAAGAGAACGGGAGGTAAACGTAAATTTAGTTCCAAATCCCGGTTGGGAGCAATAGGTTAGGATAACCCGGTTGCTTCGGGCGGCGTCGGAGGTGGTAGGCAGTGATGCTTCTGCTCTTTGGACGCCGCTTTTTAAGAAGGTGTTGTCGGTCGCGTTTTCCGCGCCTGCTGCTCTGTTGCTTTGCTCCGATTGTGGATATCGGTTTTTTACCCTAAATTTGCCCATGTTCTGCTATCCTTATGGCAGATACTCAGGAGGAGCGAATATGCACAAAACCACAATCAAAGACATCGCCCGGATATTGGGGCTTTCCATAGCCACTGTGTCGCGTGCCCTGAACGGCAGCCATGACGTCAATGCTGACACCCGAGAAAAGGTATTGGCCAAAGCCAAGGAACTGCGTTACAAACCGAACATTCAGGCGCGTAATTTACTGAAACAGCGAAACAGTATGATCGGGGTTGTCGTGCCTGAATTTATTACTTTCTTTTTCCCGGAGATCATTATCGGGATTCAGGAGATACTCAATCGGGAGGGCTATCAGGTCTTAATCTGTCAGTCGAACGAATCGTCCACACTCGAACGCCGGAATGTGGAACGTCTCGAAGAGAGCGGCGTCGATGGGCTTATTGTGTCCGTTGCCAAAGATTCCCGAAATCTCGACCTCTACGAACGTCTCATTGCCGAACGTATGCCTATTGTCTTCATCAACCGTGTTTTTCCCAAACTCGTGGCCCATCAGGTGGTCATCGACGACCGTCTGTGGGCTTTCAAGGCGGTGGAACACCTCATTAAATGCGGTTATCGTAAGATTGCGCATCTCGCTGGAAATGAGCATCTCTCCGTTACTCAACGGCGTTTGCAGGGTTATCTCGATGCCCTGAAGACTTACGATGTTCCTGTTCGAGATCACTTCATCATGCACGTTGGCGTACAGCAAGACAAGGCTCGTCCCGGAGTCGATTTTCTGCTTAGTTTGAAAGAAAAACCCGATGCCATTTTTGCCGTCAACGACCCAGTGGCCGTCGGCTGTCTGCTCGAGTTGAAACGTCGTTCCATCAGAGTTCCCGAAGATATTGCGGTGGTGGGCTTTTCCGAGTCGCCCATCGGGCGTATCATGGAACTTACCAGCGTTTCACAACCCACTTTTGAAATCGGCCGAATTGCAGCTGCCCAACTGCTCAAACAGATCCGACAACCCGATTTGCCGGTGGAAACTCTTGTGTTGGAAGCCAAACTGAATATACGCAACTCATCCATTCCTCCCGGGAAAAGGCGATAGACTCTTATGCCGGTCGGGTCAAAAAGAAAGTAGACACATTGCAAGAGCCGTTTTTCCATTCGATTCTGCGATAATTTCCGTTTTTTCTTTATCTTTACCTCAGATATCCATTCACCGGCATCGCATCATGAAGACGAAAATAGTAATCAATTCGAACAAACTCCACATTCATACAGGCTGACAACCTGCATGAGTAACCTTCACATACAGTGAAAGGCTGCGGATCCTGTGGGATTTTGCAGCCTTTTTTGTTGAAAAAACGGATGATTTTCGATTAAATGGCGTATTGTTCGTTTTAGAAAAAACAGGGGAGGCGTTTTTGCAAAAACGATGCCTTTTCTTTGTAAAACCGTTTTTGAGAGAAGAGCGAAATCTGTATGTGTTTTTTATTGTTGAAGGATGTGAGCAAAAGCGAAATAATTTTATGTGATAAAATAGTTCAACAAATTACTCCAAAAAACAAACGAATTACGGGGAAATATTTCCGTTGTACATAGAGAACGGGCGGAAAGGCTTGGCAGGTAAAGTTAAGGTATGAGTGTCGGACTTCGGTTTTTCTTCGTGCGGGTTTAAAAAGAAAGAATCGGAAAGTACCCCCATACTTTCCGATTCACATGGTCGAGAATCGACCTTATTCAGATACTCATATCTGATTGATTGCAAATATATGGAAAAGACGCGAATCTTTGCCTTTCTTGAGTGTTAAAAAATCTAACGAGGCGTTATTCGTAGATTTGCACGGGAAATTCTCCGCTTAAAGCACCCGCGGCGTTGAGGGCAAGAGCTTCCATTTCGTCTTCGCCGGGGTAGATGTGTACGGGAGCGATGAACGATACGTAGTCTTTAAGTTGCGTAGTCAGATATTCTGAGCGGGCAATGCCTCCTGTGAGCAGGATGGCGTCTACTTTGCCGCGGAGCGCGGCTGCGCAGGAGCCGATGGCTTTGCTCACGTTGTAAATCATGGCATCGAAAATTTGCAGAGCTTGTTTGTCGCCGCTCAGTGCCGCATTTTCCACGGCCAGCATGTCGGTCGTACCCAGATGTGCGGCTACACCGCCGTTGCCGACGAGCATTTTCTTCAACTCTTCTCGGGTGTATTTCCCGCTGAAACAGAGCTCGACAAGTTGTCCGGCAGGCAGCGTTCCCGCACGTTCGGGAGCTATCGGCCCGTCGCCGTCGAGAGCATTGTTCACATCGATTGCCTTGCCTTGACGGTGTGCGGCCACGGATATTCCTCCGCCGAGATGCGCGATGATGAGGTTGAGCTGTTCGTAGGTGGTGTGCCGGTCCTTGGCGTAACGTCTTCCGACGGCCTTTTGATTCAGCGCATGCCAGATGACGAGGCGAGGCAAGAGCGGCGAACCGCTGATTCGGGCGATGTCGTCCATTTCGTCTACCACCACGGGATCGGCCGTGAACGCCCGGCAGCGTATGCTTGAAGCCAGTTCGTCGGCAATGAGAGCGCCTAAGTTGCAGGCATGGGCCCGCGTGGAATTGCGCGTGTCGCGCTTCAGGGCTTCATTGACTTCATAGACTCCGCCGGGGATGGGTTTGACCAATCCTCCGCGTCCGATTACGGCATCGAATTCGACGGGAATGTGGTTTGCCTCCAGTTCTTTCACCACAAGATTCTTGCGGAATTCGAACTGGTCGATGATTTGCGGATAAGGAGCCAACTCTTCCATCGTGTGTCGGATGGTGCGCGTCAGCACCGGCTGCTCGTTTTCGTAAACGGCGATTTTCGTTGAGGTAGAACCGGGGTTGATGACTAAGATTTTCATAGTGTAAAAAGGATGAATAAAGAATTACAGGGTAAATGAGGCTTCTTTGTTGTCTGCCTGTAAACAGGCCATGGCAATGCTGTTGTATTTGGACAAGCCTGAATCGCTGCGCGACGGCAACACTACGGGGCAGATGGGGCCTTGCAGTAAGCCGGCCATTTCGGCTTTGGCGAAGAGTGCCACCGATTTGTAGAAGGCATTGCCCGATTCGATGTTGGGGAAGATCAATACATCAGCCTGCCCGTTGATGGGTGACACGATGCCTTTGATGTCGCCGCTGGCTTGTTCGCAAGCGGTGCGGACGTCGAGCGGTCCGTCGATGATGACGTCGCCGAATTCTCCGGCTTCGGCCAGTTCCACGATGTTCACGTAATCCAGCGAGTTGGGAAATTTTGCACTGACTTTCTCCGTGAAGTGGATGAGGGCGATGCGGGGTTGTGCGATTCCGAACTTCCTGCACGAGGCAATGGCATACCAAATCATCTCAATCCGTTGCTGTAACGTGGGGCGCGGGATTACCGCCGCGTCGGAAAAGAATAGCAGTTTGTCGTAGGTGGGGATTTCCACAATCGATAAATGCGTCAGTACTTTTCCTTTGGGCAAAAGTCCTTTTTCTTTGTCGAGGATGGCGTGCAACAGGTTGTCTGTGTTGATGATGCCCTTCATCAGGATGTCGATTTCTCCCGTACGGACTATGCGCACCGCTTCACGGGCGGCCTCGTCGGGGTCTTCGATGTGCAGGGTTTCGACATAGCGGGCATGGCGTTTCAGCGCGGGAAACTGTTCTACGATCTTCGAGTCGCCTATCATCAGAAACTCGGCGATTCCTTCATCGAGGGCACGGCTGACGGCATACTCCGTGTGCGAATCTTTGGCGCATACCACGGCGACGCGTTTTCTGCGATTTTGTTTTTTCAGGTGGGCTGTTAATTGTTCAAAGGTTCTAATCGGTTCCATAACGTTAGATTTTCAGCAAAGGTCTGAAAAAGGATTGAAAATACAGCGTGAGATATGTGGAAAATTTGCGTCTTTTGCTAACATTTTGCTATAAACGGGTTTTTCGCTGTGCATGAAACACTTTTTTCATGTACTTTTGTGGCATCAAAAACGATAATGGTGTCAGCATGGAACTCCAATTCCCTCCCTTTTTGTCAGAAGGCGATTGCGTAACGATTGTTTCTCCCTCGGGCAAGATCGCTCCCGCTCTGATCGACGGAGCCGTGAAACGCTTGGAGTCGTGGGGACTGCGTGTGCGCTGCGGTAAGTATGCGGCCTCGTCTCACGGTCGCTATGCGGGAACCGTCGGGCAGCGGTTGCGCGACCTGCAACGTGCGATGGACGATCCTCGGACGAAAGCCATCCTGTGCAGTCGAGGTGGCTACGGCGCGGTTCATTTGCTTGAAAACATCGACTTCACGGCTTTTCGGGAGCATCCGAAATGGCTGATCGGCTTCAGTGACATCACAGCGCTTCATTGTCTCTTTCAACAACAGGGGTATGCTTCGTTGCATGCTCCCATGGCCCGGCATCTTACGGAAGAACCCGACGAGGACGAAGCGGCCCGATATCTGCGCGAACTCCTTTTCGGCATGCTTCCCCGTTATGCCTGCGAGGGTAATCGCCTCAACCGGAAAGGGAAAGCAAGAGGCATACTGCGCGGGGGAAACTTCGCAGTGGCCTATGGGTTGCGTGCCACCCCTTACGATATTCCCGCCGAAGACACCATCCTCTTTCTTGAGGATGTGGGCGAACGTCCGCATGCCGTGGAACGCATGCTCTATAATCTCAGGCTGAGCGGCGTGCTCGACCGGCTTTCCGGACTCATCGTCGGTCGGTTTACCGAGTATGAGGAAGACTGTTCGTTGGGCAAAGAACTTTATGCCGCCATGGCCGACGTGCTGAAAGGCTACGATTTTCCTGTATGCTTCGGTTTCCCCGTAGGGCATGTGACACAGAACATGCCGCTCATTTGCGGCGCATCGGTCGAACTGGAGGTGTCGCGCACAGGCGTGACGCTCGATTTTAATGTTAATAAAGCATGAAGACCGGACGCTCCGGCTTTGAAAATCATTACTTTTGACACATCTAACAGAAAAGTGGAAACCTATAAACCATATACTCCGATGAAAATGAAACTTTCTTTGCTTGCTTTCGCAATCTTTCTGTTGTTTTCGGCTTTTTCCTGCAAAGGCAGGAATAAAACCTCAGATTCCGCCGAAGCAACAAGCGCAGTCGATGTTCCGCAATTCGATGCCGACAGTGCATATCTTTATATAAAGAACCAAGTGAATTTTGGGCCGCGTGTGCCCAACACTAAATCTCATGCGGCTTGTGGAAATTATCTGGCTGCGCAGCTCGAGGTGTTTGGTGCGCAGGTGATCAGTCAGCATGCCGATCTCATGGCTTATGACGGGACGTTGCTCAAGGCGCGCAACATCATAGGCTCTTATAAACCCGACAGTAAGAAGCGTATTGCTCTTTTTGCACATTGGGATACCCGCCCATGGGCGGATAACGATTCGGACAAGGCTAATCACCGCACGCCGGTCGTAGGAGCCAATGACGGAGCCAGCGGTGTGGGAGTTCTGCTCGAAATTGCGCGTCAGATACAGCGTCGACAGCCGGAATTGGGAATAGACATCATATTCTTCGATGCGGAAGACTACGGGGCGCACCAATCCCATACGGGAGAGCATCGCGAAGATTACTGGTGTCTCGGCTCGCAGTATTGGGCACGCAATCCCCATGTGGCAGGCTATAATGCCCGTTTCGGCATTCTGCTCGACATGGTGGGCGGCCGAGGAAGCGTATTCCTGAAAGAAGGCTATTCCGAACTTTTCGCCAAGGACATCAATAAAAAAGTGTGGAAGGCTGCCGGAAAAGCGGGCTACGGCAATTTTTTCATTGACGAACAGGGCGGTACGGTGACCGACGATCACTTGTTTGTCAATCGGTTGGCTAAGATTAAAACCGTCGATATTATTCCGTTCAGTGCCGACGGCTCATTTACTCCGACATGGCACACCGTGAACGACACGATGGAGCATATCGATCGCAACACGCTCAAGGCTGTGGGGCAAACGGTATTGGAAGTCATTTATAACGAACATTAAAAGAAGAAAGAACAACAATGACCATCAATGAATCACAAGACCGGATAATTGAGGAGTTCAGTGACTTCGACGATTGGATGGACCGCTATCAGTTGCTCATCGACTTGGGTAACGAACAAGAACCGCTTGCCGAAAAATACAAAACGGAGCAAAACCTGATTGAAGGTTGCCAAAGTCGTGTCTGGTTGCAAGCCGATGAGGCAGAAGGCAAACTCTTCTTCACGGCCGAAAGTGATGCGCTCATCGTCAAAGGTATTGTGGCTTTGCTCATCAAAGTTCTATCCGGACATACGCCGGACGAAATCCTGAATGCCGATCTTTATTTCATTGAGCGCATCGGCCTGAAAGACCATCTTTCGCCCACGCGAAGCAACGGACTGCTTGCCATGGTGAAGCAGATGCGCATGTACGCGCTGGCTTTTAAGGCGAAGGCTCGGTAAAGGCGGATGCCGAAGGCTTTTGAACAGGGCGGAGAATGGTCCTGTCTGATGAAAGTTGTTTGTCGGGAAAAAAATAGTCTTTTGGGTTTCTCTATCTTTGGGTAACTCTCCATATCGTCTTGCCTATAAATCTTAACCGGACTTGTATGGGCTGTTGGGAAGAGATTTTGCTTGCCGGCAGCAACTATGCCAATATCTTTTCCGTTTCTTCCGCATCGCGATGCAGGTGAGCGATGAGCGCATCGATTCCGTCGAATTTAAGTTCGGGGCGTATGCGTTTGACGAAAGAGATTTGCAGACTGCGGTCGTAGATGTCGCCATTGAAGTGGAGGATGTGTACTTCGATGCTGCGTTCGGGCCCGTTGCCGATGGTGGGGCGATATCCGATGTTCAGCATGCCTTTGTAGCGTTTTCCGTCCCACTCCACCCAAACGGCATATACGCCGTCGGCGGGAATCGCTTTCTCCGGATTTTCTACACGCAGATTTGCCGTAGGGAAGCCTATTTTTCGCCCGACTTGATAACCGCTGACCACCGTTCCGCTTAAGAAATACGTGTATCCCAACCCGCATTCGGCCTGATCGACCCGTCCGTCCCGGATCAATTGGCGGATAACCGAAGAACTGATGGGTACGGAGCCTTCTCCGTCGGCCGACGGCATGAGGCTGCA
>JBHAEN010000048.1:0-5387 GCA_041855645.1 Bacteroides sp.
AACTCAATTCTATCACTATATCTTTCCGCATTTCACTTTTTTGTAGTAACTTTGCAACGTAAAAAGAAAAATAAGTATAACCGCTCTTCAAAAGGTGGAGGGCAAAAAAAGAGGAAAAAAAGATGAATAAGAAAGTAAATGAAACCATCATGATGTTGCAGTATCGCATTAAGCGTTATCAGACTATGGGCAACGGCATTATGTGTCAAACCTTAAACGGTCAGCTTCAGAAGCTGCTTGCCAAGCAAGCCACCATGTAAAGAACGAACACGTTTTTATATACTACCTTTATGAGCGCGGAGCTTTCTCAAGAGAGCTTCGCGCTTTGTTTTTCCGTCGGAACGAGATTCTTCCTACCTTTGCCGACGAAATTTCAATTAAAAAACGACCGAATCATGAAATCACTCGTCATCTTCGATCTCGACGGAACACTGCTCAACACCATAGCCGACCTGGCCAATAGTACCAACTACGCACTCGCCCGATTGGGGTTCCCGACACACGAAACGGAAAAATACCGCTTCATGGTAGGCAATGGGGTCAACAAGCTATTTGAACGTGCCTTGCCCGAAGGAGCGAAAACCGAAGAGAACGTGCTCCGCGTACGCGAACTCTTTCTTCCGCACTACGACAGGCACAATGCCGACGACAGCCGGCCCTATCCCGGCGTCGAGTCGTTGCTGGAACGGTTGCAGGCCGAAGGATTGCAACTTGCCGTGGCTTCGAACAAGTATCAGGCGGCCACCGAAAAACTGGTGGACCGCTACTTTCCTTCAATCCGCTTCACAGCCGTGTTCGGGCAGCGCGAGGGCGTACCCGTAAAGCCGGACCCGACCATTGTTTTCGACATTCTGAAGGTTGCCGGCGTACCTAAAGACCGGGTTCTCTACGTGGGCGACTCGGGCGTGGACATGCAAACGGCGGCCAAGGCCGGCGTAACCGCCTGCGGCGTGACGTGGGGATTCCGTCCGCGCACGGAATTGGAGGCCGAGCACCCCGACCATTTGGTGGACGCGGCCGAGGAAGTAATCGGCTTGGTGAAATAGATTCATTCCTGCTCTTCGCCTTCTCTTTTCAGGGAAGCGGCCGCTTCCTTATTCTCTTTATATTGTTTCGGGGGTATGCCGAAACGACGCGAAAATTGCTTGTAGAACGTTCCCCGATTGACAAACCCCGTCTTGAGCATGATTTCCTCTATCGTCAGGTTTTCGGTCAGGAGCAACCGTTCCGCCACGGCCAGTCGATAATCCTTGATCAGATCGGTGGGTGTTTTCGAGGTGACGGGTTTCAGTTTGCGGTAGAACTGCCGCGTACTGATGCCCAGTTCGGCACTGAGCGATTCGATGGAGAGTTCCGGATTGCCGAGGTTTCGGTCGATGATTTCCCATATCCTGTTCAGGAACTCCTGATCTTCTTTATGAATAAATTTGCCGTCTTCGAGTTTGAAGGAACTTAGCACAGAACTGTAATATTCCTTCAAATCCCGCTCGCGCTGTATCAGCCTGTCGACCATCTGCTCCAGATACTTGACGTTGAAGGGTTTGGTGACGTAAGCCTCAGCCCCCGAAGCGATGCCTTTCATCTGTTCCTCTTCGTGGTGCAAGGCCGACAGCAGAATGAGCGGGATGTGACTCAACTGCTTGTTCTGTTTCACTTTCCGCGCCAAGGAAAGGCCGTCGGTGTCGGGCATCATCACGTCGGAAATAATCAAATCGGGCTGATTCATCTCCAAAGCGTTCAACGCATCTTGCGCATTGCTCAGCGCTATGACGTTATAGTTCTCCGCAAAGATTTCGGAAACGAACCAAAGCATGGAGCGGTCATCGTCGATAATCATCACCGTGCGTTTGGACCTGTCGAATTCTGCGGTCGTTTCGGGCAGGAACATGGGTTCGCTCAGTTTTTCGGACACGAACGGCTCCGCCTCAGCCGAATATTCCGTTTCTCGAACACCCGAAAGTTGCAGTCGCGGCAGTCTGACGGTAAATGTCGTCCACTCCCCGGGCGTGCTTTCCACTTCGATCGTGCCCTGCAAGAGTTCGACCATGCTCTTGCAAATGGCCAGACCAAGTCCGTTTCGCGAATGAGCGGCGTTAACTTCAAACGCATCCAATATGCTGTAACGGTCGAATATCTTCTGAAGATTCTCCTTCTTGATTCCTTTCCCCGTGTTCGACACGCTCATCACCAGCCCGCCATCCTCCGACTTCAGTTCCACCCGAATGCTTCCGCCCTCGGGCGTATATTTAAAGGCATTGGACAGAAGATTGTCGGCTATCTTGCCGAAACAGCCCGCATCCGTGTTCCACGATACGTCGGGCATTATACTTGTCCGGTAGTCCAGACTGCGTTTTTCGACCAACTCCGCGAACGAGGAGGCTATTTCACCCAGTTTCTCGGACACGGGAACAGGTTGTATGTTCAGCACTTTGTGCCCTGTTTCCAATTTGCGGAATTCGAGCAGTTCCAGTATCAGACCGTTCAGTTTCTCCGCATTCCGGCGAATCATCTCTCCATAACGACGGACGTAATCGTCTGTACTCCGATACGAAAGTATCCTTTCGCACGGACCGGATATCAAGGCCAAAGGCGTGCAGAATTCGTGTGTAATGTTGGTAAAGAACCGCAGTTTGGATTCGTATATCTCTTCTTTCTTCTGCAGATTCATCCGCTCTATCAGCCGGTTTTGCCTGCGACGATAGTTCAACAGCAACCGATAGCCCAACAGCGAAAGCACCGACAATACCAGCAATGCATACGCCCAATAAGCCCACGCACTGAGATACCAAGGCGGAAGAATGGCTATCTTCAACTCCATGGGCCGACATTCGCGCCCGTCGAAATCGTTCCGGTATTTCACCATCAGCGTATATTCTCCGGGAGAAAGATTGGAAAAGACGACACTCGGCGAAGAACCGCAGGCGATCCACCCGTCGCTCACGCCGTTCAGTTTATAATAATAGGAGTAATTGTTTCCGTTGATATAGTCTATGGCCATGAACCTCAGTTCGAAGAAGTTCTGGTCATGATTGAGGCGAAGGGATGTATGCGGCTTGTCTTTCTCCAGAAAATCGTAAATGTTCCGGCTTTTTCCGTAAACCGAAAGCCCGGCAAGATGGATGTCCGGAACGTAAGCGCGAGGGATATAGTTATGGGGGGTTACGGTCACAAAACCGTCTACGCCGCCGAAAAACAGCGTGCCGCTCTTCGCATCGCGGAAGTATGCCCCATCGCTGAATTCCGTGATGATCAAGCCGTTGCTCTCGTCGTATGTCTTTCCCGTGCGGGCGGAGGGATTAAAACACACCAGCCCCTGATTGGTACTTATCCAAAGGTTTCGGTAGACATCTTCCAGAATGCCGTGCACGGTGTTTCGGGAGAGCAGTTCCGACCGGTCTTTCAGTGCCGGCGCATTCAGATGAAGCAATCCCGAACCGGTCCCGAACCAATATCCGTGGCTGTTTTTGTGAATGGCGTAGATGTCGTTTGCCGTCCGGCTGTTCACCACATCGTCGAAACGGAAAGCCTGTATTTCTTCGCTACGCAAATCAAGCCGATAGGCACCGTAGCCCCGATTTCCGAACCACAATACACTGTCGCCTTCCTGAAAGGAGGTAAAAAAGTAGTTGGACGCCATACGCCCGTCATCGAAAGTGATTCTCCGCGCACTTTTCACCCGGGGCATTGCCGTGCCTTCGGGTTTCGTCAGCTCGAGCTTAACGATGCCTTCGCCCACCGTGGAGAGCCAAAGCGTCGTATCGTTCAGCACGCAAATGGAGTGGACGTATTTCACCCTCTTTCCGTCGGCCGTCACCGGGAATGCTTCCAACCGCCCCGTGGCATACGAAAAGCAGTTCAGGCCTTCTTCGGTTCCGATCCACAGTTGCTGCCGACGTCCCTGTGCGAAACAATACACCGAGTTGTCGGCCAGCGCACTGTTGCCCGTTGTCCACCGCTTGAATTTCCGGTTGTCGGCCGGCTGTTCCGGAAAGTAGTTTTCCATGCTGATGATGCCGCTTCCTTTCGTTCCGATCCAAAGCGTATGCCGGTTGTCGTAGAAGAAGGCTCTGACGGGATTGTTCAGTTGATAATAGGTGTCGTTGAGCGGCTGATTCCTGATGACATACTCTTCGTCGAAGAGCATGTACACTCCCTGTCCGTCCGTTCCGACCCAGATGATGTCTTGATACCGATCTTTCAGCAGGCAAAAGATGCCGGTGTGTATGGGGGTTTCTTCCAGGGCATACTTCACCTTGCTGTCGGGCCGATAGCGCAACACCACCAAACCGCTGTTCTTGAAACCGATGTAATAATCGTCGTCTTGCTTGATGACGGACGACACCTCGCCATGTTCTTTGATCACGGCCTGAAGGTCGGCCACGAAATAGGCATTTCGCGTGGTCGAATCGAATTCGTAAAAAGCATGCGATTCATCGATCAGGTAAGTGCCCTCGCCGTCCGTGAAAGCCCGGTAGACGCTGAAGTTCAATCCCTCACGGGCGGTAAGTCCGGGCACTCCTCCTTCGGAGGTTCCGGCATCCGAAAGGGCGTAGCAGCGCGTTTCTTTTCCCGCGGCATATATCCACAACTGATTGTGGGAGTCGACATGCACGGCCTGCACCCGGTTGAACGCAAACGGCTCCGTCGGCAAAGGCACGAACGAGCGACGGGCGTCGTCATAATAATAAAGGCGTCCGTCGTCTTTCAGAATGAAAAAGCTCTTGCCCGCGCCACGGGCCATGAAGCTGTTGTCCTTAAAGTCTGCGAAGTTCAAAATGGTGTGTTGCCGCGTTTCCACACGATCCAACCCATAGTTGGTTTGCACCCACAGCACGTTTTCCTCCGTTTCCATGATGCCGTTGATCAGGTTTCCGGACAGGAAGGCCTGAGTGCTTTCAAATTGCCCCACCTGCCTGATGCGATTGCCGTCGAACAGGTTCAGCCCATCGCACGTGCCGATCCACAAGTACCCTCTGCCGTCCTGATAAAGAGACAGTATGGCACTGTTGCTGAGTCCCTCTTTGTTGGTATATTGCCGCAGGCTATACGCTTCGACCGCTTGCGACAGGGCAATGACAAGAATGAAAAACAATGCTCTCATAGACATGACTTCTTCCCAATCCGTAATGCTTTTGCCGGGATTTACACGGCGTTCACGGATAATTATCTGCAATTATACGAATCTTAACGCATCGAATCGTCATAAACGGTACGGAAAATTACGGAATCTCACGAAGAGAAAACATTCCGCACCCGACTGTCTCCTTTTCGTCCTCTCCCGGAACAGGGCTGTCCAACGACCGGCAACCGATTATTTTCCAACGTATTAAAATCAATTCACGCGAGAGTCGCAATTATCTCCGCCCGCCTGCACACGCCACTTCCCC
>JBHAEN010000049.1:0-5875 GCA_041855645.1 Bacteroides sp.
GAATAAGCTGATCAAATCGGGAGGTGTGTTGGATGCGGACAAGAAAGTGTGGTATCCCACGGCCGGTTCGCTCAAGGGAGCCATGGCCTGCAAGAACTTCAATGTGCCCGAAGGCATCAACACCGACGAGGAATGGGAAGAGATTCGTGCATGGTTGCGGCCGGTGTTGCTGAGTTTTGTCAACTGCAATACCGTTTTGCTCGAAGGCGTCACTTTCAAAAACTCGCCCAGCTGGTGTTTGCATCCGCTGCTTTGTGAGCACATCACCATCAATCGGGTTCAGGTGTTTAACCCGTGGTATTCGCAAAACGGCGACGCACTTGATCTGGAGTCATGCACCAATGCGCTTATCATCAATAACACGTTCGACGCCGGCGACGATGCCATTTGCATCAAATCGGGTAAAGATGCCGACGGACGCAGGCGTGCCGCTCCTTGCCGCAACGTGTTGGTGAAGAACAACACGGTGCTTCATGGGCATGGAGGTTTCGTCGTCGGCAGCGAGATGTCCGGAGGAGTAAAGAACATCTACGTCGAAGACTGCACGTTTCTGGGTACGGATGTCGGCTTGCGCTTCAAAAGCACACGCGGTCGCGGCGGTGTGGTCGAGAATATCTTCATCAATCGCATCAATATGATCGATATTCCCAACGAACCTCTGTTGTTCGATCTCTTCTACGGCGGCAAGGGAGCCGGCGAAGAGTCTGAGGAAGACCTTTTGGCTAGAATGAAGACCGCCGTTCCGCCGGTGACCGAGGAAACACCCGCATTCCGCAACATCCACATTTCAAACATCGTATGTAAAGGTTCGGGACGTGCCATGTTCTTCAACGGATTGCCCGAAATGCCCATTCGCAACGTGTCGGTAAAGAATGTCGTGATGACTGATGCTTCGTCGGGCATCGAAGTCAGTCAGGTCGAAGACGTGACGCTTGAAAACATCCGCGTGGAATCGAAAACGGGCAACAACAGGCTGAAGGCGCGCAGCGCAAAAGACTTGCGGGTGAACGATAGGACGTATAAACAAATTGAGCATAAGGGGCAGGTTTTGGATTTTTGACCTCTTCCCCGAAAGTGTGCAACCTAAAAAAACGGAAGACTATCGGGTAAAAACACATCGGAACCGGCTGCTTTATCTTGCGGATGAAGTGGGCGGTTTTTGATTTTAACCAATAAATGTCATGAGAATCTACAGGTCAATCATCACCCTACTGATAGGGCTTGCCTTATCAGCTTCTTCGGTTCGGAAATCGGAGAAAACGATATGGATAGAAGTCACTAATCCGTGGTGCCACGGCAGGCATGATGCTCCCGTCGTATTTAAATTAAGCGAACTGAATGCAGGTTTTCGCGTCAAGTCGGCCACAGTATTCGAAAACGGGAAAGAAACGGCCTCGCAATTAGACGACTTGAACGGCGACCGTAAGGCGGACGAACTTGCCTTCGTGGCCGATTTCTCGGCAAATGAATCCAAAATTTTCCAAATCGTGTTCTCCTCGGAAAAATCGGAAAAAGATTATCCGAAGCGAGTTGACGCGCAATTTTTCATTGCCGACCACCGGAAAGGAAACCATCAACCCGTAAAGTCCATCACCGTACCCGGAAACAGCAATGTGTATAGCTTGGTCCGCCCGCACGGACCGGCATTGGAATCGGAGTTGGTGGCCTATCGCTTTTACTTCAACGAAAAGCAAACTCCGGACATCTACGGTAAGTTTCATAAGCGACTCGAACTGAAAGAGTCGCAGTTCTATCCCGACGACGAGCAGTTGGCGCAAGGTTTCGGCGACGATGTGCTCCGCGTGTTCGACAGCTGTGGCGCAGGTGCATTGAAGGGTTGGAACGGAAAGCAGGCTACACACATCGAACCGGTCGAAGAGCGAACGGAGCGGATCGTGTCCTACGGCCCCATTCGTGCCATCGCCGAAATAAGAGTCGACGGATGGGCTTATCAAGGGTCCGAACTGAACATGTTGACCCGCTACACCTTGTATGCCGGACATCGGGACTTGCTCGTCGAAAATTTCTTTGACGAAAAGTTGGGGCATGAAGTTTTTTGCACGGGCGTGCAAAACATTGTCGGATCCTTCTCCTACTCCGATCATCAGGGACTGGTGGGATGCTGGGGAACTGACTGGCCGGTGAACGATACCGTAAAATATGCCAAAGAAACCGTGGGACTGGGCACATACATTCCCCGCCGTTACGTGAAAGAGGAAGTGAAAGACGCCGCCAATTACCTTTATTCGGTGCAGGCTGTCAACCAAATGGGATTCGCTTATCACATCACATTCACCTCGGCCAAGGAAACTTTCGGCTATAAAACCGCCGAAGACTGGTTCGCCCATCTCAGAAGTTGGAAGGCGGAATTGGAACATCCTTTAATCATTCGCATAAGACATGAATAAATTCACATGGGGGGTACTTCTCACCCTGACATGCACCTTGACGTGCGGAGCGCAACAGCCTTACGTTTCCGAAGTCTGGGTTTCCGACCTCGGCAACGGAATGTACAAGAATCCGGTTTTGTATGCCGATTATTCCGATCCCGACGCCTGCCGCGTGGGCGATGATTACTATATGACTTCTTCGAGTTTTCACTGCATCCCGGGCTTGCAGATTCTCCATTCCAAAGACTTGGTCAACTGGCGCATCATCGGCTCAGCCATTCCTTACGAACTGACTCCCGTCCGGACTCCCGAACGTCCGCAACACGGCAACCGGGTATGGGCACCTTCCATTCGATTTCACAACGGAGAGTTTTACGTCTTTTGGGGAGATCCCGACCAAGGAGCGTTCATGGTTAAATCGAAACATCCCGAAGGACCGTGGACAACTCCCGTACAGGTGAAAGCGGGGAAGGGAATTATAGATACCTGCCCATTGTGGGACGATGACGGACGGGTTTATTTGGTTCATGCCTATGCGGGAAGCCGTGCCGGACTGAAAAGCGTGATTTCCATCTGCGAACTCAACGCCGAAGCGACTCGTGCCGTCACTCCCTCACGCATAGTCTTCGATGGCCACGAAGCGCACGAAACATGCGAAGGACCGAAGTTCTACAAACGCAACGGTTACTACTATATCTTCCTTCCGGCAGGCGGAGTGCCTACCGGTTGGCAGGTCGTTCTCCGATCGAAACAGGTGTATGGACCTTATGAGAGCCGCACGGTGCTGGCACAAGGCCGATCGGCCGTCAACGGACCTCACCAAGGTGCATGGGTCGACACACCGTCGGGAGAAGACTGGTTTCTGCATTTTCAGGACGTGGGTGCGTATGGCCGAATCGTCCATCTTCAACCCATGCGTTGGGCGGATGACTGGCCTGTAATCGGCAGGGACGACGATAACGACGGTTGCGGAGAGCCTGTTTCAATCTTCCAAAAGCCGAATGTGGGTGGAAATTTCCCGATATGCACCCCTCAAGAAAGCGATGAATTTGATGGCTACACCCTTTCGCCGCAGTGGCAATGGCACGGCAACATTGACGAAAGATGGGCCTATTATGCGGGAGATCGAAGCCTTTTACGGCTCTACTCCTATCCCGTGGTCGAGGACTATCGGAATTTATGGGACGTACCTCAGCTTCTTTTGCAAAAAACACCTTCCGATAACTTCACGGTCACGATGAAACTGACCTTTCGCCCCACTGAAAAGTACATCGGCGAGCGCACGGGCTTGCTTGTCATGGGGTTGAACTATGCGGGTCTGTTTCTCACACGCAAAGAAGAAGGAATTATTCTTTCACAGGCAGAGTGCAAAGACGCCGACAAAGGCACGGCCGAACAGGTCAACGAAAGCCTGCTCATCACTCAACCCACCGTTTACTTCCGCGTTTCGTTCAGTAGCGACGGCCGAAAGATAGCGGAGAGCGAAGGAGGTCATGATCTTATTGTAATGTGCCACTTCGAATACAGTTTCGATGGAGAAACATACTTGTCTTTGGGGCATGACTTTCAAGCACGGGAGGGGAAATGGATTGGAGCCAAATTCGGAACCTTTTGCACTCGACCCGCCGGGCCGAGCAATGACGGAGGCTGGGCAGACATCGATTGGTTTCGCATAACCCGATCGCCGGTCAGGGCCGACCATCGGTCTGCTCCTCTGCGCTTATAATATCTTCTCGAAAAAATGAACCTCTCCGGTTACAGGCCTGTCTTTTTTGCAATCATTTGGGTATCCCTAATGTTCCCACAAGGAAAAAGCTGACTCTTGCCGGTATTCTGACAGGAAACATTTTATTGTATTGGGTCACAAGATTATGTCGTAGATAGCTTGCGAGTGTAGGAAGAGGTTAAAATACAGTTCGGATTTTGCCGAAGAACGGCGTTCGGTTTTCTGTTTTCTTTACACAATTTTCTCGATTTCCGAATCGCGCGCACTTGACGTCTGAAATGCACGTGTTTCAGTTGTGAAATGCACGCATTTCAGACGACAAGTGCACGCATTTCAGACATCAAGTGCGCGCATTTCGGAAAAGCCCTTCCCATGGGGCTTTGGAGAGGGGCGATATTCCGGAACGACATTACACGAGGAACTGAAATAATTTTACAAAACAAACAGGAAAACTTACATTCGCGGGAATAAAAAAACAGAGGCTGTCCCAAGTCTATTTTGAGACAGCCTCATGCGTATGTTTGTCGACCGGAAATTATTCTCCGGAAGTTCTCTTCTTAAAGTTGTCCAATCCCGTGCGCAAGAAGTCGATGTATTTGTCTATATTTTCATCGTAAGCGTACGATTTGTTTAGCGGCATACCCTGATTGTCGACAAGCACATAGAAAGGCTGAGCATTGGCCCCGAACTTGGTTCGTTGCAGGTAGCTCCACTTGTCGCCGACGGTTCTCAAGGTACGTTCTTTTCCGTTCTCCATAATTTTTTGTTGTTCGGGCAACGGCGTTCTGTCATCAACGTAGAGCGTAATGAGCACATAATCGTCATTGATCAGGCTACGTACTTTCTCATTGGTCCATACGGCGGCTTCCATCTTACGGCAATTCACACAACCATGACCGGTAAAGTCAATCATCACCGGCTTGTTGTTTTGACGGGCGTATTGCATGCCAAGGTCATAGTCGGTGAATTTAGGATGTACTTCGTTTTCGTAAAGATTAAAGTCTTGCGTCCACATCGGAGGAGTAAAAGCGCTGACGGCTTTAAGCGGAGCTCCCCAGAGTCCGGGAATCATATATACGGCAAAAGCCAGTGAAACAAGTGCCATAAAGAAGCGCGGTACACTCACCTTGGTTTCTTCGTCGTCGTGAGGGAAGCGGATCTTGCCCAACAAGTAGATTCCCAACAGTCCGAACAATACAATCCAAAGGGCAAGGAACGTTTCACGATCGAGCAATCTCCAGCCGTAAGCCAAATCGGCAACGGAGAAGAATTTCAGGGCAAAAGCCAGTTCAAGGAAGCCGAGCGTAACCTTGATGACGTTCATCCAGCCTCCCGACTTGGGCATTGACTTCAGCCAAGTGGGGAACAGGGCAAACAGCGTAAACGGCAAAGCCAATGCAATGGCAAAACCGAGCATGCCTATGGTTGGAGCAATGATGCTTCCTGTGGTCGATACTTGCACGAGCAGGAAACCGATGATGGGACCTGTGCAAGAGAAAGAAACCAACGCCAACGTAAAGGCCATCAGGAATATACTGAGCAGCCCAGTGGTCGATTCCGCTTTACTGTCTACCGCATTGCTCCATTTCGACGGCAGTCTGATTTCGAATGCGCCGAAAAAAGAAGCGGCGAATACGACAAGCATCAGGAAGAAAAGAATGTTGAAGACAGCGTTTGTGGAAAGTTCATTTAATTTGTTAGCGCCGAAAATAAGTGTGACAGCCATGCCCAAGACAACATAGATGACCACGATGGAGGC
>JBHAEN010000050.1:0-4100 GCA_041855645.1 Bacteroides sp.
AGAGTGTTTTGCCGGCGCGCCACGACATAATCATCAGAATGGTCGATATGCCCACGTGCGAACTCGGGAAAGCTGCCGTAGGCCGTTCGCCCACTTGTTGCGAGCTTTCCACAAGATTGTAGAAAAATCCGTGCTGGTAGCCCGGCCCGGGCAGAAGCTGCTGATTGTGGTAGAAATAATCGCCTACCGGAGGGAACGTGCCGTTGGCAACCTGTTCGAATCCTATGGCGGGGAAATAGAATTGAGGCCCCGTCACGGGGAGAAAGATGTATATGAGGTAGTAGATGAAGAACGCACCGACAATGACGAAGGCGATTTTTTCAAACCATTCGTAACGGAACAGGAAGTAATAAAGCGTCACGACAAGAATCATGGGGTAGTAGAAAAAATAGCCCATGTTGAAGGCTTCGCTCACCAGCAGATGCGGGAAGGTGTTGCAAAACCACACGGCGGGCTGTCCGCCGAAGATAAACTGTTCGGCCGAGGCGAAGAGATGATCGAGATTGGGGAACAGGCGGTTGAACTCGTACGTGTCGGGATACCAATAAGACAAGAGGCTCATTTGCGCGGCGACCCGCACAAAGAGGGCAGCCTTGCACGGAACCCATCGGTAGGCAAAACTGAGAGACAGCGTTCCCGCGACGATGCCTGCACGTTCCAGCAGCATGCGCAGCGGATGGTCGAGCCGGTCGAAAAGAATAAGAATCAGTGCGGCGGTTATGGCACTGTAAATAATCGTTGCGCTTTCCACGGCAAGGAGGCCTTTGCGGCTGCCGTTGTCTATGCGTTTGAATAAGTTTAGATCCATTGTTCTTGTTTATACCACGCCATGGTTTCCGGCACTCCCCGTTCCAAGGGATAGGCGGGCCGGTAACCCAATTCCTCAACGGTGGGGGTGATGTCGCATTGCCAGTTGCGTTGTTTCATTATTTTATACTTGTCTGCGTTCAGCGTGCTGCTTTTACCCAGGCATCGGGCCACGAATTGGGCGGAGTAAGACACGAGTTTCAGCAGGACAAGCGGGCAGGTTATCCGGATGACAAAAGGATTGCCCAAGGATTTCCGGATAAGATCGGAAAAAGTGCGGCTCGCATACACCTTGCCGTCGGAGAGGAAGTAGGCGCGCCGGTTGACTCCTTTTTCGATGCCGAGAAATACGGCTTGCACAATGTCTTTTACGTAGACGAACGTCAAATCCTGTCGTTTGAAGCCTACGGCAAAGTCGAAATGCCGTCGGATGGACTTCGCCATGAGAAAATAGTCGGCTTCGCGCGGACCGTACACTCCCGTCGGGCGGAAGATGATGTAGGGAAAGTCCGTCAGGCTTTGCATGTATTGTTCGGCTTTCCATTTGCTCATGCCGTAGGCTGTGTTCGGCATCGGAGTGTCGGTTTCGCAGATGGGGCTGTAATCGGCTTCGCGGATGGGGCCGAAGACGCTAAGCGTGCTGATGTGGATGAAGCGACGGGGAACCATGTCGAGTTCGCGCAGCGTGTCTATGAACGTTCGCGTTTGCCGGAAATTCACTTCGTCGAATTGGTCTTTGTCGGGACACTTGGTGGCTCCGGCACAATGTACGACATAGTCGAATGCGCCCGAAGCGTCGCGTTGGGCGATAAGTTGCGCACGGAGCGTTTCGGGGCGGGAGAAGTCGAGTTCGAGAAAGCGGATGCCCGGATCGCCGAGATACTTTCGGCTGCTGGTGGCACGGATGCCCGCCCATGTCTCAAATCCTTGTCGCAAGGCCTCTTCCACGAGGAAGCTGCCGATGAAGCCGCTGGCTCCCGTAATCAAGATACGCTCCATAAATCTATATATAATATAGGTGTGTTATTTCTTGGGTTCGACGTGAATGTTGATCAGGGTTTGTTCGCCCAGAAACTCCTTGATGCGCTGTTCGAGGATTTGCGTTTTGGAGTGAGCTTCGTCCAGCGAGAGGCGGCCGTCCATGCGCAGGTGCACTTCGATGGCGCAGTAGTTGCCGATGCGCCGGGTGCGCAGATGATGCGGTTCGCTCACTTCGGGCAGGCTGAGCAGTATCTGTTCGATTTGTTGTTCGGTTTCCTCGGGAAGCGATTTTTCCAGCAATTCGTCCATGCAGGGCATGAAGATTTGTACGGCCACTTTCATGATAAACATGCTCACGACGATGGCGGCCAACGGATCGAGCACGCGCCACTGTTCTCCCAGCATAATCGCTCCGCTGATGCCGAGGGCAGTTCCGATGGACGAAAAGGCATCGCTGCGGTGATGCCAGGCATTGGCCACGACAGCTTGCGAATGAAACTTTCGTCCCGTACGTACGGTATATTGATAAAGAATTTCCTTGAACACGATGGATACGATGGCCGCAATGAAGGCCACCGGACGGGGCGCTTCGAGCGGAGTGCCGTCTATGTAGGCTATGACCGAAAGGACGGCGTTCCAGCAAATGCCTACGCCGACGGCAAACAGGGCAATGCCGATGAGTGCCGTGGCCAGTGTCTCAAACTTACCGTGTCCGTAGTCGTGTCCTTTGTCCTGAGGTTTGCCTGCTATGCGCACGAAGATGAGCACGATGAGATCGGTGGAAAAGTCCGACAGCGAATGGACGGCGTCGGCAATCATGGCGGAACTGCGCCCGGCAAATCCCGCGACGAACTTGAAAACAAGCAGTAGCAGGTTGACTATGCTGCCGACGAGAGTGACCTTATAGATTTCTTTTTCTCTTTCGGCAGACAGGTGTGAAGGTGTATGTCTTTCCATGATCGGGACTAAAAAGATTGGACAAAGATACGATATTTTTCATCAGCTCAATCAATGAAGCCCACATATCGGGGCAACCGCGTCAAAAACCGGGCCGTCTTTTCGGGCGGTTGGCGTCGGGCGATGCGTTCGAGAATCAACTGCTTTCGTCGCATCGCCCCGCTTTTTCCGCCGAAGAGAACAAGACTTTCGCATGCTTGAAATTGTTCGTGGGGCTGCACCTTCCTTTTCGTCGGCCTGCACCCGTTTTTTCGTCGGAGTGCACGCTCTTTTTCGTTTGGGTGCAGGCAAACGAATAATTTCATGCGGCGAAAGGCCCTGAGTGGCAAACGGGCAGAGGCTGACGGATGCGTACTTTCCGCATCTTTGTTCCGAAGCCGTTTCTTCGGCGTCGGACCGTGCCCCGGCAATGATTCCGGACTCGCTTCGATGAATGTCCGTTGCATAAAGATGCACCATTTTGGCGTGGCTGCCCCGCTTTTCCGCCTCGGATGTGAAGCGGAGTCGATAAACATTACTATATTTGCGCAAAACTATAAAAACACGAAGGAAATGATTACCCATCAATTACTTCGCCCGGACAGCATTGTTGTCGTGGGCGCATCGAACAACGTACATAAGCCCGGAGGCGCCATTTTGCGCAATCTCATCAAGGGCGGATTCCGTGGAGCCTTGCGTGCGGTAAACCCCAAAGAAAAGGAAATACAGGGAGTCACGGCCTATGCCGATGTGAGCGAAGTGCCCGAAACCGATTTGGCCATTCTGGCCATTCCCGCTCCGCTCTGTCCCGACACGGTGGAGACCCTTGCGGCGCAGAAAGGCGTGAAGGCTTTCATCATCCTGTCGGCCGGTTTTGGCGAAGAAACGCACGAGGGGGCTGTGCTCGAACAGCAGATTCTCGAAACCGTGAATCGTTACGGAGCGTCGCTCATCGGGCCCAACTGCATCGGGTTGATGAACACGTGGCATCACAGTGTGTTCAGCCAGCCCATTCCCGACCTCATTCCCGAAGGCGCGGACCTCATCTCCAGCTCGGGAGCCACTGCGGTGTTCATTCTTGAAAGCGCCGTGACGAAAGGTTTGCGGTTTAATTCCGTGTGGTCGGTCGGTAACGCCAAGCAAATCGGCGTGGAAGATGTGTTGCAATTCATGGACGAGAATTTCGACCCCGAAACGGATTCGCACATCAAGCTGCTCTACATAGAAAGCATCAAAGACCCCGACCGTTTGTTGTTTCATGCTTCGTCGCTCATCCGCAAGGGGTGTCGCATCGCCGCCATCAAGGCCGGAAGCTCCGAAAGCGGAAGCCGCGCCGCCTCGTCGCACACGGGAGCCATCGCCAACTCCGATTCGGC
>JBHAEN010000051.1:0-10252 GCA_041855645.1 Bacteroides sp.
CCACCATGATGCGGTTGCGCGGTGCGTCAAAGTTGGTGGAGATATAAATTTGATTGCCCATGACCTGTATGGGGGCATACTGGAAGTTGTCGTCGGTAGTCAGTTGCACGAATGGCGCATTGGGCTTTTCGAGGTTTTTCATGAAGAGGTTGTTTCCCCTGTTGTTCCCCGATTCGAAGATGAAGAGAACGCGTTCGTCGTCGCTTGTGAAGGCTGTGTAGAAACGCTTCGGATGTGCCGGATTCTCGTAAACGAGGCGGTCTTCGGATTGCGGAGTGCCGATGCGGTGATAATAAATCTTGTGTTTCTCATTCACGTTGGAAAACTCCTTGCCTTTAGTCGGGGCGTCGTAGGCGCTGTAATAGAAGCCGTCTTTTTCCCACGAGGCGTCGGAGAACTTCGCCCACATGATGTGGTCGTCCAAGAGTTTGCCCGTGGCGAGGTCGATGACGTAAAATTCTCTCCAGTCCGATCCGCTGCGTGAAATGCCGTATGCGGCATATTTACCGTTGTTCGAGAAAGAAAGGCTTGTCAGAGCCACGGTGCCGTCGTCCGATAATTTGTTGGGATCGAGAAAGACGCGGGGTTCGCCTTTCAACGAGTCTTGTACGTAGAATACGTTTTGGTTTTGCAGGCCGTCGTTTTTCGTAAAGTAATATTTGCCGTGCTTTTTGAACGGTGTGCCGATTCGCTCATAATTGGCCAGTTCCGTGAGTCTGTCGAGCAGGCTCTTTCGGAAAGGAATGTGGCTCAGATACTCGTTGGTAATCTTGTTCTGAGCTTCGACCCATGCGGCGGTGGCGGCCGATGTGTCGTTCTCCAGCCAACGGTACGGGTCGGGAACATCGACGCCGAAATAAGTGTCTACGGTGTCTACCTTGGCTGTTTCGGGATAAGTAATCTTTTTTTGTTGCGGAGCGCAAGCTGCTGCGGCGATGCCGCTCACAAGAAGAAGTGTCTTTTTCATACGCTGTTTTTTTTAGGTTCTATAAGACAAAAGTACAGTTTTCTCTCGGATATCGTCTGCTTTTTGACAAGATTTCTTTGCGCACTTCTCTTTATTTAAAGATTTTGCTTACATTTGGCAGAAAAGTATGCCATGAAACGCCTATTTATATATTGTATCTTTTTGTCGATTTCCTGCCGGATGATTTACGGACAGGTCGACTCGTCGCTCAGCGTCGGCAAAGGTTCGAATGCATTGCCCGAAGAAACGGTCGACACTGTCTCTTTTCGCAGGCTGACCGAAGCCGATTTCCGGCGTGTGGCCGATGAACTTGGCGTTGACGTGGCCGCCATGAAAGCCGTTGTGGAGATTGAGGCCGGGGCGGCGCATCAGGGATTTGCCGCTCCGGGCATTCCCTTGGTTAATCTTGACCGTGTGTTGTTCAAACGCTACTTGCGGAATGCGGGGAAGAACCCTGCCAAGTATGCCGGTTATGAGGCATTTTCCCGTCCGAGTCCCCGAAAGCACGGTACATTCGGGAAGGCTCAATGGGCCAGATTGGAAAGCGCAAGAACGATAGATCGCGAGGCGGCCGACCGGGCTACTTTTTGGGGAATGTTTCAGATCGGCGGGTTCAACTGGAAACGTTGCGGAGCGGAGTCGCTCCGGGATTTTGTCGATAAAATGAGTCAGTCCGAATCCATGCAGCTTGAACTCTTCGCGCGCTTCATTGCTCACAATCGCCGCATGGTGCAAGCCCTCAGGGAAAAGAATTGGGGGCAGTTTGCCTATCGTTACAACGGCCCGGGGTATAAACGCAAGGGATATCACATACGGCTGGCGCGCGCGTATAAGAAATATCAGTAGGCAAGGCCGGCAAAAAGAAAAAGGTCATCCTCTCTTGAGAATAACCTTTTTCTGTCGACTTTATTGCCGGTTCTTCTTATTTGCCATTGTAGGCCACGAGCATCCAAATCAGTTTTTCCTGCTCTTTCAAATAGTCGCTCATGAGAGCTACGGTTACTTCGTCTCCTGCTTTTGAGGCGGCTTCGAGCACCTCACGCTCTTTGGCGAGTAAATAGCTCAGCGTTTCGAGAACGTTGTTCAGCGCGTCGTTTCCGTTTTTTACATAATCCGTTTCTTTCACGTTGGCCAGTTTCAGATAGTCGCTGAACTTGCTGGCGGGAACGCCTCCGAGCGTCAGTATCCGTTCGGCCAGTTCGTCGGCTTTTTCGGCTATGTCGTCATACATTTTTTCGAATTTGCCGTGCAACACAAAGAAATCAGGGCCTTGTACGTTCCAATGGAAGCCTCTCAGGTTGGTGTAATACACTTGGAAGTCGGCCAGTAATTGTTGCAGGCCGTTCACTACGTTTTTCACTTCCGTTTCGTTCAGTTTCAGATAATCTAATGTTTTCATGACTGTTATTATTTTACTTGTTATGATTTGATGTGACAAAGATACAGCCGTCTCGCACTCGTTTCCAACCGATAAATTCTATCGGCCGATAGACAAAGACTATAAAATCTGCTTCGCCGTTTCCGGTCTTTCCGGAATATCCTCGCGGGAATCTTCCTTTGCGAGCGTCAGCCATTCGAGTAACATGCGCTTCTCACGGATTTCGGTTTTGTAAAGTTCTTTCGATCTGTTTCATGAGATCGGTTTCGGAATCGGAGAAGCGTTCAGCCCCCTGGGGAAGGCGGTTTCTGAAATACGCACAGTTGACGTCCGAAACACGTGCATTTGACGTCTGAAATGCGCGTGTTTCAGAGATCAAACACGAAGAGTTGTCGCGTGAATCACGCACGGTTATCGCGCCGGGAAAAACGTGTCAAGGAAATGGAATGTCGAAGCGGGTTTTGTCGGCGCGTATGTTCCAATTCGGCGTTACGGAGAAATCCAATGATGGCAGTCCGCCCGGACTGTTTGAATGGTTCGGTCTTCATCTTTTGGCGCACGGCCGATGGAATGGCAGGGAGGCTCTCCAACGGGAGTTTACTTTAAAAAATAGAGCTTGGATAGGCCCGTTTATCGGTACGGTTGGGTGGGAAACAGGGAACAGACATGTTCCTACTTTGATCAGTGGACAATAATAAAAAAAAGAAGGCCATCTATCCCAGACAGCCAATCTTCATAACCTTAAATCTAATACCATGAAAAACACGTGACAAAGGTAAGTGTTTTATGTTATACAACATAGTCTTTCTTCTAAAAAATGCAGTAGATTAACTTTTATTGTGTTTTGGGCCGTTTTTTTATTCTACGTACAGTACTAAACCTTTCAGGTATTCCCCCTCGGGATGATAGATGTTCACCGGATGATCGGCGGGCTGGGTGAGCTGATGAAGAATGCGTACACTTCGCCCCGACAGGGCTGCGGCGGTAAATACGGCCGTGCGGAAATTGTCTTTCGTCACCACCTGCGAACACGAAAAAGTAAAGAGGATTCCGCCCGGTTTGATTTTTTCAAAGGCTTTGGCGTTTAGTTTTCGATAGCCCTGCAAAGCGTTGCGCAATGCGTCTTTGTGCTTGGCGAAAGCCGGCGGATCGAGAATGATAAGGTCGTAACGATCGCCCATCCGGTCGAGATATTTGAAAGCATCTTCGGCGAAAGCCTCATGGCGGGTGTCCTCGGGAAAGTTGAGTGCCACGTTTTTGTTGGTCAGGTCTATGGCTTTGGCCGAGCTGTCGACCGAGTGCACCAGCCGTGCTCCCCCGCGCATGGCGTAGAAAGAGAATCCTCCGGTATAGCAAAACATATTGAGTACGGAGCGTCCGCAGGCGTAACGTTCCAGCAATGCGCGGTTTTCGCGTTGGTCTACGAAGAATCCCGTTTTTTGGCCTTTGAGCCAGTCCACGTGGAATTTCAAACCGTATTCTTGCGCCACATTGTCGTGACTGCCCCCTTTGAGGAATCCGTTTTCGGGAAAAAGATCGGCTTTGAACGGCAAGGTGGTTTCCGATTTGTAGTAGATGTGGGCAATTTGTTCGCCCATTACTTCACTCAAGGCTTCGGCAATCGTCATGCGGTCTACGTGCATTCCGGCCGAGTGGGCCTGTATCACGGCGGTTCGGGCATAAATGTCGATGATGAGGCCCGGCAGGTTGTCGCCCTCTCCGTGTACGAGGCGATAAGTGTCATTCGTTGGATGTCCGGCCAGTCCTATGCTGCGGCGCAGTGCGTAAGCCGCTTCGATTTTACGTTTCCAGAAGCCGAGGTCGATGGGCTCTTGTCGGAACGACAAGACACGTATGGCGATGCTTCCGATTTGAAAATGTCCCTGAGCGATGAACGTTTTGTCCGAGGTGTACACTTCGACCACTTCTCCCTCTTCGGGTTCGCCGTCGATGCGGGCAATGGCTCCGGAGAAGATCCACGGATGAAACCGCTTGAGCGATTCTTCTTTGCCGGACTTGAGATAGGCTTTATACATATATAATATAGGTGTCGTTATGAGGTGGGTTGATCGGCCGTCTGCTGCACTTTTTCTTGTTCGGCAGCCATTTCGTAGTCGCCCGTTGCCTGAAGCTCCCGCAGTAGCCGGTAGATGTTCAGACAGGCCCAAGCGTCGGTGGCGGCATAGAGTTTTTGCTTCTCGGTCAGTACGTCGGCTTCCCAGTTAGACATTTGTTGCGATTTGGATATCTTTTCCCGGAAAAGATTGGCGTATATCTTTTGCAGGCTTTTGTCTTGAATGCCGAATGAGTTGACGTAGTTTTGCAGTTCCACGCATCCCTTCTCCTTGAAGGAAGCACGCTTATGCAGCATCATAAAGTCGTCTTTCAACGAAAGTCCTACTTTAATGACGGCCTCATTCTCCAGTAAGGCGATGAGGGGCTGCGGCATCCCCATGAGATTGAGACGAAAGAGAAAACAGCACTCTTCGGACGAGATTTGCAACAAAGCCACCTTGTGCGTCCTTCCTTTGACAAAGGAGGGGCGCGTTTCGCTGTCTATGCCTACGACGGATTGCCTTTGAAGATAGGCGACCGCTTTTTCGGCTTCGGCCTCGGTCCGGATTACATAGATGCGTCCGGGAAATTCAACTTTGGGAAGTTCTTTCAGCTCGTCTTTATGAATGGTGCGTTGGATGATCATTCCTTGGTGGATGGTGCTCTATTCGACTTAATCGTAATGGTAGTGTTCCTCTTCGTTGCGGTCGTCATTGACCTGTTCGGAAAGGTAAGTCATTGCCGTGTCTTCCTCTTCATCGGCCTGATTGTATTTGGCGTCGTGCAGTGCACGTTGGGTATTGACCAGCTTTTGTCCCCACAATGTGCCGAATCTTTCCTGGCAGATGGCAAGCGAGTCGTTCATCGTTTCGTCTAATCCGAGGCTGAAAACGAAAATGAAATCTTTAAGATCTTGATAAATGTCGGCCAAATCTTCGGATATGGAACGTTTGACAGGCTGGTCGCTATAAACCATATCGGCCACGAAAACTTCCAGATAGTCGTCTTTTTCGCCGAGCAGTTGAGCGAGTTGGATGCGGAGCACTTCGTACAATTCTTCGGTGACGTAAGTTTCGAGTGCTTCATCGCCCGTTATTTCCGCGGCGGGCAACATTGCGGCTTTGAGGTAAAGCAGAGGAAGTATTTTCAGGGATGTGTCGATAAAATCTTTGCGCCTTGTCGATTCTGCCCGTTCGAGAAAAGAACAGAACTCGGCCGCCACCGTGACGAATTCTATCACGTTTTTGTCAAAAATAACCCGATTGTCTTTTTCCATAAAACTGCTTGAATTGAGTGGCAAAGGTAAGAAAAAGGATTGAATGGGCGCAAAACGACTTATTTTTTCCTACTTTTGCGCCATCGGAATACACGTCAAATCAGACAGGGATAGTTTATGGTTAGAAAAAAAACAGAACAGACTGCGAATAGTACCCTTGCCGGAATAGCTTCGGCCTTCAGGAACGAAACGGCGCGTTTTGTCATAGGATTGTTACTCGTACTCTTCTCAATATACCTGCTGCTTGCCTTTGTTTCCTTCTTCTTTACCGGAGCGGCGGATCAAAGCATTGTGGATAGCGGCATCCCGACCGACTTGTCGGCCGTCAACAATCAAGTGAAGAATTATACCGGATCGCGCGGAGCTCAGTTGGCCAGCTACCTGATCAATGACTGCTTCGGGCTGGCTTCATTTTTTCTGCTGCTGTTTTTGGCGGTTGTCGGATTGAAGTTGATGAAGGTGATTTCCATTCGTCTGTGGAAATGGTTCATTGGATGCGGCTTATTGCTCATCTGGTTTTCCGTTTTCTTCGGTTTCGCATTCAAGAGTTCCTATCAGGATTCTTTTATTTATTTGGGAGGTACTCACGGATACAACGCGGCCCTTTGGCTGACTTCGCAAATCGGCGTTCCCGGCGTGTGGATGCTTTTGTTGGCCACGGCATTGTGCTTTTTCATCTACCTGAGCACCCGAACCATTGTCTGGCTGCGCCAACTCCTGACGCTGAGCTTTCTGAAAAGAGAGCAGAAAAGTGCCGCACCTGTTTCCGAACCGTCCGTCACCGGTCCGCTGCCGTCGGCCGAACCGAAGCCGCATACGGAAAACTCTGCCGGCAATCGCGCAGAGAAAGAATCCGTTGCCGATGGCGAATTTTCGATAACCCTTCCCGTAGATGAACCGTCCGATGCGGTACACCGCGATGATCTTATGGAGGTGGAAGTTCCTTCCGAACCCGAAATAGCCACTTTTCTTACCGATGTGCAAGATCCCAATTTCGAAATAGAACCATTGACCGAAGAGGAAGAATACCGGGGAACGGAGCAAGAACCTTATAATCCGACCAAGGATTTGGAGAACTATCGTCTGCCTACCATTGACCTGATGAAGCATTTTGATAATGACGAACCCACCATCGACATGGAGGAGCAGAATGCCAACAAAAACAGAATCATCAATACTTTGCGCAGTTTCGGCATCGAAATCGTCACCATCAAAGCTACGGTCGGCCCTACGGTTACGCTCTACGAAATCACTCCCGAACAAGGCGTGCGTATTTCCAAAATTCGCGGTTTGGAAGACGATATCGCCCTCAGCCTTTCCGCCGACGGCATCCGTATTATTGCGCCTATTCCGGGAAAGGGAACCATCGGCATCGAGGTTCCCAACAAGAATCCGAAAATCGTGTCCGGACAAAGCGTGATCGGCAGTAAAAGATTTCAGGAAGCCAAGTTTGATTTACCCATCGTATTGGGTAAGACCATCACAAACGAAGTCTTTATGTTCGACCTCTGCAAGATGCCGCATGTGCTGGTGGCAGGTGCGACAGGGCAGGGGAAATCGGTCGGACTGAACGCCATCATCACCTCTTTATTATATAAAAAACACCCGGCCGAGCTGAAGTTCGTACTGGTCGATCCCAAGAAAGTGGAGTTCAGCATTTATTCAGTTATCGAGAATCACTTTCTGGCCAAATTGCCCGACGGCGGAGAACCGATCATTACCGACGTGACGAAAGTGGTTCAGACCTTGAATTCTCTTTGCGTGGAGATGGATACCCGTTACGATCTGCTGAAGATGGCCCATGTGCGAAACATCAAAGAGTATAACGATAAATTCATCAATCGGCGTTTGAATCCGGAGAAGGGGCATCGCTTTATGCCCTATATTGTGGTCATTATCGATGAGTTCGGTGATCTCATCATGACGGCAGGCAAAGAAGTGGAATTGCCCATTGCGCGTATTGCGCAGTTGGCGCGTGCCGTCGGTATTCACATGATTATCGCCACTCAACGTCCCACGACCAATATCATCACCGGTACCATTAAGGCCAACTTCCCCGCGCGCATAGCTTTCCGTGTTTCCGCCATGATCGACTCCCGTACCATTCTCGACCGCCCGGGAGCCAATCGCCTGATAGGTAAGGGCGACATGCTTTTCTTGCAGGGTGCGGATCCCATACGCGTACAGTGCGCTTTCATCGATACTCCCGAAGTGGAGGAAATCACTAAGTACATTGCCCGTCAGCAAGGTTACCCCACGGCATTCTTCTTGCCTGAGTACGTGAGCGAAGACAGTGGCAGTGAATTGGGAGACGTGGATATGGGGAAGCTCGATCCTTTGTTCGAGGATGCCGCCCGTCTGATCGTTATTCATCAACAGGGTTCCACTTCGCTCATTCAGCGTAAATTCGCCATCGGCTACAATAGGGCAGGCCGTATCATGGACCAGTTGGAAAAGGCGGGTGTCGTAGGACCCACGCAAGGCAGTAAAGCGCGTGACGTGCTCTGCGTGGACGAATTGGCATTGGAACATCTGCTGAACAATTTGCTTTGAAAGCCCGTTATTTAATTCAATAAAAGTAATATCGGTATGAAGAAGATCTTTTTAAGTCTGCTTATGACGGTATGTGCTACCACATCCGTTTGCGGACAGCAATCCAAAGACATACTCGACAAGGCCGCCGAAGCGTTTCGCGCTGCGGGAGGAATAGAAGCCACTTTTCGGGTAAAGACATACAACGATAAGCAGCCGGAGAATACCACCGAAGGCGTCATCCGCCTGAAGGGCGAAAAGTTCATGTTGAAGACCCCCGACGTACAAACATGGTTCGACGGAACGACACAATGGACATACCTGACAGGCAGTGACGAAGTAAACGTCAGCAATCCGACGAAGAAGGAACTGCAATCCATCAATCCCTATTCTTTTCTGTATCTCTACCGTAATGGGTACACGCATAAGGCGGAAAAAGCGAAAAGATTTCAGGGAAAAACCGTGACGGAAGTCATCCTTACGGCCACCGACCGCAAACAAGAATTCGGAGCCATTCTGCTATATCTGACGAATGACACCTGTCAGCCGGTCTTCATCCTTCTGCAAGAATGGGGAGGAAAGCGGCGCAGCGAAATAACAGTGACCGACTATCGGACGGGAAAACATTACGCCGACAACGAATTTGTTTTTGAACGCAGTCAGTATCCAAACGTGGAAATCATAGATTTACGATAACATATTAAAAAGAAAAACATGAAAACAGAAAGAGTCAAATGCCTTATCATCGGATCCGGCCCCGCCGGCTATACGGCGGCCATCTATGCCGGACGTGCCAATATCAACCCCGTGCTTTACGAAGGATTACAACCGGGCGGACAATTAACCACCACCACCGAAGTGGAAAACTTTCCGGGATATCCGGAGGGAGTGAGTGGGCCTCAACTCATGGAGGATTTGCGCGCACAGGCCATTCGCTTCGGTGCGGACATTCGCTTCGGTGTGGCTACGGCCTCGGATCTGAGCCGGGCTCCTTATAAGGTTACCATTGACGAAGACAAAGTAATTGAAGCCGACACGCTGATCATTGCTACCGGAGCCACGGCAAAGTACTTGGGCTTGGAGGATGAAAAGAAATACGCCGGCATGGGAGTGAGTGCCTGTGCCACTTGCGACGGATTTTTCTATCGTAAAAAAGTAGTCGCCGTGGTGGGAGGCGGCGATACGGCTTGTGAAGAAGCCATCTACTTGGCCGGCTTGGCTTCCAAGGTTTACCTCATTGTGCGCAAACCTTATTTGCGTGCTTCCAAGATCATGCAGGAACGGGTGATGAAACATGAAAAGATAGAAGTGCTCTTCGAACACAATGCAGTGGGTCTGTATGGCGACGGAGGGGTGGAAGGCGCACACCTGGTGAAGCGGATGGGAGAACCTGACGAAACCCGTTACGACCTGCCCATCGACGGTTTCTTTCTGGCCATTGGTCACAAACCGAATTCCGACATCTTCAAACCTTATATAGATACGGACGAAGTGGGTTACATCCTGACCGAAGGAAGTTCTCCACGTACGAAAGTAGCCGGAGTATTTGCCGCCGGCGATGTGGCCGACCCGCATTACCGTCAGGCCATTACTGCCGCAGGAAGCGGATGTAAAGCCGCCATCGAAGCGGAACGCTATCTCTCGGAAAAAGGATTGATGAACGCCTGAAAGCGGAGAAGTGATTTCCCTGTTGCGTAAAAGCGAAGACGGGGAATCCGAAAATACATCTTGGGGACTCTTTGCAGACATCGTTGCGGAGCATAGCATCGTTCGGACATCAAAAAGTTCAGGTCTGAACATCATACGTTTCAGACCTGAACATTGCATACTTCACGCGTTGACGTTGCACGTTTCGGAAATGAATATCGAAACGGGAAATTTGCGATGCCGGACTTCCCGACTTCAAACCTCATGCGTTTTTCGTATTCCCGAAGGGGGAAACGGTATATATGGCAAAAAGGCTGCTCTTCGTGCGAGGAGCAGCCTTTTTTGTTTCTCTCGATCGAGAATACTATTATTCTCCCGGATGAATCGCTTCAGAAGG
>JBHAEN010000052.1:0-25234 GCA_041855645.1 Bacteroides sp.
AATATAAAAAAGATGTGTGCAAAAATGACAAAAGAAGGCATGGATTGGCTAATTAGGCTGTTTTATGAGCTTACTGCCGCTTTATTTAAGTGCCGCAAACACATAAATCAAAGAAATCTTCAAAATATCGCAGCTTAAAGATAATGAACCGATTTGTATAGCGATGAACAAAAAAGGAAGTGCATCGTGCATTACGACACACCTCCTTTCTCTTTTATTTTACTACGACGTTTTAGCGTTGGCCTCTCGGTGCCGAGGAGTTGTCACCACCGTTTCCACGGTTTTTTCCGTCTCTGTCGTGTCGTCCTCTTTGATCAAATTTGCCCATGCCTTTTTGTCCTTTCAGGTGTCCTTTCGGCTGATAGACTTTCAGCAGTTGTCTGGGTGAAAGAATTTTGCTGAATTCCTGAAAATATTTTTCCCGAATGTCAAGCACTTTACGTTCTTGTGCAAATCGGTCTTTCAGCATTTGAGAGATTTCGGCATCGGTAAGTTCTTTCTTGACGTCTTCACGGGTTTCGGTGCCTTCTGCTTTTTTGCCTTTCTTAGCGTTGAAAGGACAAGTTGCATTGAGTTCTGTCAGGTACTTTTCGTAAAGAGGGGTGAACTTTGCAGCAGTGGCATCGTCAAGCAATAACTCTTTGACTTTCCGACCGGCTTGCATCTTTACCATTTCCTCCTGTGTGGGCGGCTGTTTTTTTTCGTCTGTTTTTTTCTCTTGTGCGGAAACTGTGGTCAAACTACCGACAAATAATGCGGCTATCCATACATAAGCAATTCTTGTTTTCATCTTCTTTGAGTTTTAATTTATGAATATGTTACTTTCTTGGTTTTGCAGACTGCAGGATCTGTTCGGTGAGCTCTCCCGACTTTCCTGTTTTCGTCTTTATTGGGTTAGAGCAATAAAAAAGCAGAAGGTTGAATGCACCCTCTGCTTTTTATTTCTTATTAACGCAACTCATCAATAAGCGTTAACGCGTTAAAGATTCTCGAAAGGCTGTCTGTATGCGCACCCGCTTTTCCATTCCGAACATCCGTAAGCCGTTTTTCCTTTAATCAATGTTCCTTTGCCGCAAAGCGGACAGGGTTTGCCCGAAATCGTATCCGAAGAAACATCGGACGCTCCTTCCTTCGGTTTGGCTTTGTTCTTTCGCGAGGCGCGTTCAGTAGCGGGTCGAGAGTTATCGTTCGCTTTTTCACGGTCTGTCTTACTCTCTTCGGAGACTTGAATGGAAATGCTGCGATGACTGTTGTCGGACAGTACGCCGGTCACAATTTCCGTCACCATCTGTTTAAGTTCCTCCAAAAACTGCCGGGCATCATACGTTTGCTTCTCTATTTCCCGCAGTTTCTTTTCCCAGATTCCGGTCAGTTCGGCCGATTTCAAGAGTTCTTCCCTGATGATGCCAATCAGTTCCACACCCGTAGAGGTGGCGATGAGATTCTTACGTTCTTTACGGATATAACGACGCTTGAAAAGCGTTTCGATGATGGCCGCACGCGTAGAAGGTCTTCCTATTCCGTTTTCTTTGAGCGCATCGCGCAAATCTTCGTTATCCACAAGTTTGCCTGCCGTTTCCATTGCCCGAAGCAATGTGGCCTCCGTGTAGGGTTTGGGAGGTTGCGTCCACTTTTCGTTCAAGTCCGGTTGGTGAGGTCCGCTTTCACCAATCACGAAAGCGGGAAGCGTACGTTCCTCGTCTTCTTCTTTCTCTTCGGCAGATTCTTTACTGAATACGACCCGCCAACCCGGATCCAATATCTGTCGGCCGCTTACTTTAAACTCTATTTTCTCGACCTGTCCCAGTACGGTGGTTGTCGAGACTTTACAGTCCGGATAGAAAACAGCGATGAAGCGACGGGCAATCAGATCGAATACTCTTCGTTCCATATCCGTCAGTCCCTGCGGATACACTCCGGTAGGGATGATGGCATGGTGATCGGTTACTTTCGAGTTGTCGAACACCTTTTTCGATTTGGCCAACTTATTCAGGTTCAGTGCGGCGGTCAGGGCTTCATAGTCGCGCAGCCCTTTCAGTATGTCCGGACATTTCGGATAAATGTCGTCGCTCAGGAAAGTCGTGTCGACACGCGGATAAGTAACCACTTTCTTCTCATAGAGCGATTGAACCAGACGCAAAGTGTCATCGGCCGAATAAGCAAACCTCTTGTTGCACTCCACTTGCAAAGAGGTCAGATCGAACAGCCGGGGAGCAAATTCCACGCCTTTTTTTGAAGAAACATCGGTAACGACAAAGTCGGATTGTCTCACAACATCCAAAAATTCCAACCCTTCTTCTTTGGAAGCGAATTTTCCCTTGGTGGAGGAAAACGTGATGTCGCGATAAATCGTTTTAAGTTCCCAATATGGTTCGGAGACGAACCGTTCTATTTCCAGCTGCCTGTTCACAATCAGTGCCAGCGTGGGGGTTTGCACCCTTCCGATGGATAGTACTTGTTTGTTCTGCCCGTACTTCATCGTATAAAGACGTGTGGCGTTCATGCCCAAGAGCCAATCGCCTATGGAACGCGATAGCCCGGCCTCGTACAGAGAACGGAAGGATGATTCGTCTTTCAAGTGAGCAAAACCTTCCCGAATGGCTTCTTCGGTCAGCGAAGATATCCAAAGTCTTTTCACCGGGCAACGGGCTCCCGCCTTCTGAATCACCCACCGCTGGATGAGTTCTCCTTCTTGTCCGGCATCGCCGCAGTTGATGATTTCATCGGCGTTTTGCATCAGTTGTTCGATGACACGGAATTGTTTCTCGTAAGTGGGATTCTCGATCAACTTAATGCCAAAACGCGCCGGAATCATGGGAAGACTACCCAGACTCCACGCCTTCCAACCCGGCGTATAGTCGTGAGGTTCCTTGAGCGTACACAGATGTCCGAACGTCCAAGTCACTTGATACCCGTTTCCTTCCATATACCCGTCTTTCTTGGTACGGGCTCCGAGAACTTCGGCAATGTCTCGGGCAACGGAAGGTTTTTCCGCTATACAAACAATCATGCGTATACTGTCAAATTATATCTAAAAAGGAAGAGGCCCTTCGCCCGGCGAGAGCGACGCCAAAGGATTACCGTAATCAGGAAGGGGAGGCGGAATCTCTCCGAGGCCAACCGGTGAAGCATTCACCTTGGAGCCGAGCATGGCACCGCCTGTCGCTTCGTTGGGCAGCGGAATAATCATGTCGTCTTCCGGGTTGGAGAAACGGGTGAATTCTCCCTTGAAGCGAAGCAAGACGTCGCCCACCGCTCCGTTACGGTGCTTGGCGATAATGATTTCAGCCATGCCTCGCAAGTCGTTCCCATTATCGTCCTGAAAAATCTTATAGTATTCCGGGCGATGAATGAAGCATACCATGTCGGCATCTTGCTCAATAGCTCCCGATTCGCGAAGGTCACTTAATTGAGGCCGTTTCCCCTCGGCTCCTTCACGATTTTCCACGCCACGGTTCAACTGCGAAAGGGCAATAATCGGTATATTCAGTTCTTTAGCCAGTCCCTTCAGCGAACGAGAGATGGTGCTCACTTCTTCCTGCCGGCTTCCGAAAGCCATTCCGCTGGCATTCATCAACTGAAGATAGTCGATGATGATCATTTTCACGCTGTGTTCTCTCACCAGGCGTCGTGCTTTGGTTCGCAATTCAAAAACCGACAAGGAAGGAGTGTCGTCCACATAAAGCGGCGCATCGAGCAGGTCTTTCAGCTTATAGTCGAGCTGTTGCCATTCGTAGCTCGCCAACTGTCCACTCTTGATTTTCTCGCTCGGAATTTCGCAGACATTGGAAATCAGACGATTCACCAACTGTACATTGCTCATTTCCAAAGAGAACAAGGCTACGGGGTTACGGAAATTCACGGCGATGTTTTTGGCCATGGACAACACGAAGGCTGTTTTACCCATTGCAGGACGCGCGGCGATGATGATGAGGTCGGAGTTCTGCCATCCGGAAGTCATCTTGTCGAGCTTGGTGAATCCGCTTTCCAAGCCGCTCAACCCGTCGGTTCGGGCAGCCGCTTTCTGGATTAACTTATACGCTTCGTCAATCACCGGATTGATTTGCGTATAGTCTTTCTTCATGTTTTGCTGGGAAATCTCAAACAATTTTCCTTCGGCCTCCTGCATCAGATCATCCACATCGAGCGTTTCGTCGAAGGCTTTCGTCTGTATGTTGCTCGTAAAGGTTATCAGTTCGCGCGCCAAAGCCTTCTGCGCAATGATTCGCGCGTGATACTCGATGTGAGCCGACGAAGCGACCTTACTGCTCAGTTGGGTGATGTAGAACGGGCCGCCCACGGCTTCCAAGTCGCCGCGTCGACTCAGTTGTTCTTTCACGGTGAGGATGTCGACCGGCTTTTGGCCGATCGCCAAATCCGTAATGGCGGCATATATCAATTGGTGTCGGTGTTCGTAGAAAGACTCGGGACGAAGTATTTCGCTCACCAAGGAATAAGCGTCTCTTTCAATCATCAATGCGCCCAATACGGCTTCTTCCAGTTCGGAAGCCTGAGGTTGAATCCGTCCGTAATCGTTTACCGGAGACGTTACTTTGGTCGACTTCGGGCGGGAAGTTCTTCGTTGTTCAGCCATTAGAATATCATCTGTTTATAGTAATCTTCCCCGTCGAAATGCTCGAAAAGGGAAACAAAGATAGAACATATCGTATAGACAGGAGAAGAACCGATGAAGATTTTACTAACTTTGCATGCACAAATCATGTTGATAACCTCACAATCACCTCTCATCCATACCGATTGCAATGATTACTTTCCCCAACGCCAAAATCAATTTAGGGCTTTCCATCATCGCCCGACGTCCCGATGGGTATCACGACATCGAAACGGTGTTCTATCCCGTCGCATGGGAGGACGCTCTGGAAGTGCATGCGGATGAGGTAAACGATAGCGGTTGCAGGCTTCATCTTCACGGTATGAAAATAGAGGGGAATCCGGAAGACAATCTTGTGATGAAGGCTTATCGGCTGTTGGCTTCAGAACATCGTTGCCCCGCCGTCGAAGCGCACTTATATAAACACATTCCCTCGGGCGCGGGTTTGGGCGGAGGTTCTTCCGACGCAGCCTTTATGCTGAAACTTCTGAACGAGCGATTCGACCTGCGTCTGTCGATGGAAATACTTGAGGCCTACGCCTCCCGCTTGGGAGCGGATTGTGCTTTTTTCATCCGAAACACTCCCACCTTTGCCGAGGGAACCGGCAATTTGTTTTCACCGGTCAGCCTTTCCCTGAAAGGCCATCAAATAGTCATCGTCAAACCCGACGTGTTCGTTTCCACGCGCGAGGCGTTCGCTCACGTCCGGCCACGGCGTCCCGCTCATTCCGTGCGCGAGGTTATCGGCATGGATGTGGAATTGTGGAAGGATTATCTGCAAAATGATTTTGAACAAAGTGTGTTTGCCCAATACCCGATCATAGCCGACATTAAAGAAGAACTTTACCGGATGGGGGCTTTCTATGCTTCCATGAGCGGTTCGGGTTCGGCCGTTTTCGGACTGTTCAAGCCCGAAGATGACATACCGCCTTTGGCATTCGACGAATCGATGTCCTGCCATGTCGGCCAATTACAGTGAGAGCGAGGTAACTTTAACCGTCGATCCGCTTTTTCAAACCATTCGACACCTGTTTAAGGAATGCGATAACCTTTCGGCGTTCAGGCGAATACGTCCGAAAAACTGTTCAGTGCCATTTCGGAAGGCGTGTTTACGGCTCGCGCCGCACTTGATTCTTATCCGGAAAACTTATCCGATAATCGCGTATGAATTGTTCCAGCACCTCGGCACCTTTTGGAGTGGACACCCCGCGCAGATAGACGAAAAAAATCTGTTCGAGCACTTCGAGCTGCGGAAAGTGGCGGAACTCTTCCGAATCGATCAACTGATTGCATTGCACTTCGAGCAGGCGGTGAGTGATATAAAAATTGATGTCATCGCGGAAATACCCCTGCTCCACCCCCTGCTTAAAGAAGTCGACTGCGTTTTCCAATTCTTTGTCATTACGCCTTTTGAGCATCTCATTCATGAGGGGATATCTTTTGAGATCTTCAAAAAAACGCTTATCGGTGCTCAGATAGTCTTCGATAAACTTTTGAAGAATGTGCAGCAAGGTGTCCATGACGTGCGCCGAACCGGATTGAATTTCAAGAAAATATTGCTCTCTGTCGGCTCGTATCTTTCGGAGACAGGCCTCTATCAATGCCTCCTTGTCGGCGAATGTCTCATAGAGCGTTCGCTTCGATATGCCTATGCCTACGGCCACATCATCCATTCTCACGGAACGAATGCCTTGGGAAAGAAAAGCATCCGAAGCCCAAGCCACGATTCGTTCGCGTAACCTTTCCTTTTTCTCTTCTCTTCTTTTCATGGGGATTGCTGTTGACGGTTCAACGTAAAGCGGCTTTCGCCTCCTCCGGCAAACGGGTGCTTCGGATGCGCCACTCTTGAGGATATAAATTGTTGGCACGGTTGCCCACATGCTTTGCAAAGCCTAAGGGAACGTCCCGATAGGTGAGCAGAACATAGCCGAGCGGCGTTTCGGGGGGGAGTGACACGGTTTCCTTGCGCAGGTAGCCGATGGCCTGTTCGTAAGAAAGGGGTTCGACGGGGAAGACTCCCTGCCGCAAAAAAACTCCGGCACTCATCGCCAAGTCGTGAGCCGGTATCCAATCCCGCCCCTTGAGTTCGGCCACTGTAATTCCGGAACGGACGATGCGCAACGATTGGCGCAGGGCATCCAGTTCTTCCGTCCGTCGTTTGGGAAAAAGAAACATCCGGTCGTCTTCCGCGAACAAGTCGTAGTGCTCCGTTGCCGTCTCCGTCAACCAGTTCAACACCTTTGTCGGTTTCTCTTTGTCGGACGAAGACTTTTTACGCTCTTTCTTCCGGTTTGTCCGCCCATCCGGATGCCGCTCTTCCCGGATTCGCCCCTTTTCCTCGCCCCGCTTGCGAAGAACGGCCAGAAAGAATCCTTCTCCACGCGTGCGGTGAGGCAGAAAACGATAAACGGGTATCGGATCTCCGGCATCCCGGCATCCTGTCACCGACCATTCGGCAGGTATGGACAAGGATAACGGCTCAGCCCCCATCTCCCGACAAATCCACCGTACGTTCTCTTCGTTTTCCTCCCGGTTGTACGTACAGGTACTATATATAAATAGGCCTCCAGGCTTTAAAGACGGCCACACATCGGCCACAATCCGACGTTGACGCTGACGGCAGATTTCCACGTTCTCCCTGCTCCATTCGTCTATCGCGGCGGGATCTTTACGAAACATTCCTTCTCCGGAACATGGAGCATCGCTCAATATCACGTCGAAGAAAGCGGGCAAAGCCGAGAAGGCCGACGGATCGTTCTGAGTGACAACCACATCGGGGTGACCCCATTTCGTCAGGTTTTCGGTCAATATCTGCGAACGATTCCGTATCACTTCATTGGCCACAAGCAGGCTTCCTTCTGGCAAAACGTCGCATGCGTGGGTCGATTTTCCTCCCGGAGCCGCACAAAGATCGAGCATAACGACAGGTTCGGTCGCGAATTGCCCGATGGCTTGCTCCAAAAACATGGACGAAGCCTCCTGAACATAATAGGAACCGGCATGAAACAACGGATCGAAAGTGAATGAGGGGCGGTGTGACAGGTAATATCCGTTCCGTGCCCAGGGAACCGGTTCCTCAACCGAATCTGCGGTTGCGGGAAACGGTTTGCGTCGGTTCAAACGGATGCTGACGGGGGAGTTTTCCTGCAAAGCCCTAAAAAACGAGGCATACTCTTCATCGTCCATAAACGAACGGATGGAATCTTCAAAATCGGCTGGTAAAATCATGACTCGATACCATATTTGATGCAAATATCAAAATTATTTCTTCTCTTTGCAACTTTCGTTCTCTTTCCCGCGTCTAAAGGATGAAGAAATAAACAAAAACCGATAAAAAAATATGAGACTGATCATTTTATTCATGGTGCTGGCTTGTTGCCCTTCCGCTCATGCACAGCAAAAACAGAACAACAAAGAGGCCGACCGGGCGCAAATCACAATCAAGGAAATCCAAAAAAGAGATTCCCACGTCGTGGAAATAGGAATCGACACGGCCGAACTGGACAGTATATTCAAGGATTTGGACAGCCTCAGTTATGATGCATCAAACGCCGGATTTTCCACCGGATCGAACAGCGACTACGATTCGTTCTCCTTTTTTCCGTTCAACATGAGCGGCGAAAGAATGACTTTCGGAATTCTGATTTCCATCCTATCCATTGTTTTCCTATTTGCTTTCCCTCTGCTCATCGTACTGATAGCGCTTTATTTCAAGCATAAGAACAGGCAGGCACGCTACCGATTGATGGAACAGGCCATAGCGGCGGGACAACCCATCCCGGAGGATTTCATCAAAGGATATGCACGATCGGGCAGCAGAGAGAAGGGAATTAAAAACACGTTCGTGGGGCTTGGGTTGTTCATCTTCCTATGGGCCATTACGGGAAGTTTCGGCATCGGATGTGTCGGATTACTGGTGATGTTCTCCGGAATCGGCGAGTGGTACAGCAGCAAACGAAAAGAAAACAAGAGAAGCGGAGAAGAATGAATCGCTTCAACGAACTATCGTTAGTCACACAGGTCGTAGTGTTCAAGAACGCCAAGGCCTTTGAACCGTTGGTGCGGAAGTATCAGTCTTCCGTACGACGTTTCTTCCTGCATCTGACCTGTGGCGATAGTGAACTGAGCGACGACTTGGCGCAGGAAACTTTCATCAAAGCCTACACTCATCTTGCGTCATTTAAGAACCTGTCGAACTTCTCCACTTGGTTATATCGTATTGCATATAATATATTTTACGACTATATTCGCACCCGGAAAGAAACGACCGGCCTCACTGTCGAAGCCGTGGACGCTCTTCATCACACAAGGCAGAATGACGTGGGACAAGAAATCGACGTGTATCGGTCGCTTCAAAAGCTCAAAGAAATCGAACGCACTTGCATCACGCTCTTCTACATGGAAGATGTAAGTATCCATAAAATAGCCGACATCACGGGGATGCCCGAGGGAACGGTAAAAAGCCACCTCTCCAGCGGTAAGGAGAAATTAGCAACGTATCTAAAACAAAACGGTTATGGCAGAAACGAATAATACAGACAAACTCATTGTCGATTTCCTGAAATCGCATAAGAAAGAAGTGCACGACGACGGATTCACCCATCGCGTCATGCGCCGTCTTCCCCACACCGAAAAGGAAAGAAAGATCAGATACCTCACCCCTGTCGCTCTTGTTTTGTCGGCCATACTGTTCGTCGCTCTGGGTGGAGCGAAGATGATGTGGGAAACACTGAAAATCAATCTTATAGACATGATTTACGACGGCAGTGCGCAAATGTTGGATTGGCGCACGACGGCCATCGTTACCGTTGTTCTGCTTTATCTCGGCACACGTAAGATTTGTTCCCTCAACTGACAAGTATCCGGTTTTCCTCCTCCCCCGTTAAAATATGATAATATAGAATTGTTTTCGGTCGTCGGCTTCGGGAAGATAATGTATATTTACGCCCCATAAAACGAAAACGATACACAAGAAGGTTTTGAAGCGTCCTCTATTTATTCTCTTTCTGTTCTTCTGTTTTTTACCTGCGCAGGGCGGGGTCATAGACAGCCTGATGGCATTGCCGCGCGATTCGATACGGATGGATAGCGATTCGCTGGTATTGTATATGTTGCGCGAATCGGGCGTCCCCGTCTCCAATAATAATAAGGTACGTCTGCTCAAGAGCGGAAGAGAAAAGTTTATCGATCTTTTTGCAGCCATTCGCGAAGCCAAACATCACGTCCATCTTGAATATTTCAATTTTCGTAACGACTCCATTGCCAATGCGTTATTCGATCTGCTGGCCGAAAAAGTGAAAGAAGGTGTGGAAGTCCGCGCCTTGTTCGATGCCTTCGGCAACTGGTCCAATGACCGTCCGCTCAAGAAAAAACACCTGAAAAAGATTCGGGAACAAGGCATCGACATCGTGAAGTTCGACCCGTTTACCTTCCCTTACATCAATCATGCCATACATCGCGATCATCGGAAAATCGTAGTCATTGACGGGAAAACAGCCTATACCGGAGGGATGAACATAGCCGACTATTACATTAACGGACTGCCTAAAATCGGGCATTGGCGAGACATGCATGCACGGTTTGAGGGCGGCGTGGTGGAGGACCTGCAACGAATCTTTCTCAGTATATGGAATAAAGAAACGAAACAACATGTCGGTGGCGACGCTTATTTCCCCCAGCCCGAAGACTCCACGGGAAGCGACAGCGCAAAGACCGTTATCGCCACCGTGGATCGTATTCCCAGAGAAAGCAGCCGAATGTTAAGCCAGGCCTATACGGCCTCCATCTATGCGGCACAAAGCCATGTGTACATAGTCAATCCTTATTTCGTTCCCACACGCTCCATTACCAAGGCAATAAAGACAGCCGTCAAAAGAGGGGTAAACGTCAATATCATGGTGTCTTCCGCCTCGGACATTCCTTTCACGCCGGATGCGGCCCTCTACAAGCTGCATAAACTGATGAAGAAAGGAGCCAACGTTTATCTCTACGAAAAAGGATTTCATCATTCAAAAATCATGATGGTGGACGATACGTTCTGCACGCTGGGCACAGCCAATCTGAACAGCCGGAGCCTGCGTTACGATTACGAAACGAATGTTTTCATTTTCGACCGCACAATCACCGGCGAACTGAACGAAGTCTTTCATAACGACATTCCCCAATGTACCCGGCTGACGCCTGAAATATGGAAGAAACGTTCGCCGTGGAAAAAGTTTGTAGGCTGGTTCGCTAATTTATTCACGCCATTTCTTTAAATCGTCGACGCTTGTGTCTGCCGAGCCGAGTTTTTAGTTATTTTTGTACGCACCAACCAATGGAACTTTTAGCATGAAACAGTATATCGACCTTCTTCGCCGCGTCCTTGACGAAGGAGTGGAGAAAAGAGACCGCACGGGTACGGGAACAATCAGTCTGTTCGGTCACCAAATGCGTTTTCGCATGGAAGACGGCTTTCCTTGTCTGACGACTAAAAGATTGCATTTGAAATCTATCATCCACGAACTTCTGTGGTTTTTGAGAGGCGATACGAATGTGGCTTACTTGCAAGAAAACGGAGTCCGTATCTGGAACGAATGGGCCGACGAACGGGGTGATTTGGGACACATCTACGGTTATCAATGGCGGTCTTGGCCCGATTACGAAGGCGGTTTCATCGATCAGATCAGTGAAGCCGTGGAAACGATAAAGCATAACCCCGATTCACGCCGCATCATCGTCAGTTCTTGGAATGTGGCCGATTTGAAAAACATGAACCTTCCTCCCTGCCATGCGTTCTTCCAATTTTACGTGTCCGATGGGAGACTCAGTCTGCAACTGTATCAACGAAGTGCGGACATCTTTCTCGGAGTACCTTTTAATATAGCCTCTTATGCGCTTCTGCTCCTGATGATGGCGCAAGTGACCGGTTTGAAAGCCGGCGACTTCATACATACGCTGGGAGACGCTCACATCTATCTTAATCATCTGGACCAAGTACGACTTCAGCTCACCCGCACACCGCGTGCATTGCCTTGCATGCAGATCAACCCGGAAGTGAACAGTATCTTTGAATTTAAGTACACTGACTTTGAGCTGATGGACTATGATCCGCATCCGCACATCGCGGGCCGGGTGTCCGTATGACGGCCGGGACGTCCCACATTTCAATCAATCCGTAAAAACATGCCGAAAATCTTTCTCATTGCCGCCGTAGACCGCAGCATGGCTCTTGGCTTCGAAAACAAACTCCTCTATTGGTTACCTAATGATTTGAAGCGATTCAAGGCCCTCACAACGGGACATACGATCATTATGGGTAGAAAAACGTTCGAATCGCTCCCCAACGGTGCGCTGCCCAACCGCAGAAACATCATACTCTCATCATCCGGAATCACTTATCCGAATGCCGAAACGTTTCCCTCGATCGAAGCCGCGCTTCGGAGTTGCCGGTTGGACGAAGAAGTCTTCATCATCGGCGGAGCAAGCGTATATGAACAGACCTTGCCGCTCGCTGAAGGACTTTTCATTACGGAGATTGACGGCACGGCTCTGCATGCCGATGCCTTTTTCCCCGCAATAACTTCGGATATATGGCAAGAAAAAAGCAGAGATGCTCATCCTGCGGATGATAAGCACCCCTGCTCTTATGCTTTTGTCGACTATGTAAGACGCTGATTCTCTTGGCTAATCTTCGTTTTCCTGACTTACGGTAATCGGTATTTGACGTTTCATCACTTCGCGAAAAGAAATCAAGGTTTCCGTGCGCGCCAACCCCAAAGGTTGCAGCTTGTCGTGAATAATGTTCATCAAATGATGATTGTTTCTTGCATAGAGTTTAAGAAACATGTCATACTGTCCGGTCGTGATGTGACACTCCACCACTTCGGGGATGGATTCCAAGGCTTTTGTCACCGTATCGAAAGATTCCGGATCTTTCAAGAACAAACCTACATAAGCACACGTGTCGAAACCGATTTTCTCCGGTTCAATTACGTATTCCGATCCTTTCAGTATGCCTAAGTTGGTCAACTTCTGAATTCGTTGATGAATGGCAGCCCCCGAAACGTTACAGGCTCTCGCCACTTCGAGGAAAGGAATTCGTGCGTTGCTCGCAATCATTTTCAATATCTGCTCATCCAAAGCATCTAACTGATGATGTCCCATATCTTAATGTAATAAAACAGTTGACTAATTACAGCAGACAAAGTTAACCATTTCCCTCTAACTTTCCCTACAAAGAGTTTGTTTTCTTTACGAAATGAAGTGTTTTTAGTAATAGTTCGTATCTTTGTAACGAATTAAACAATTAAGTTCTACGCTATGAAACAAGTACTTGTCAGCCTGCTTTTACTGTGTTCTTCCGTAGTGGGAAGCCGGGCTCAGAATTTTGACGACTTTTTTGTGGATAAGACTCTTCGAGTCGATTATGTCTTCTGTGGCAACGCTCAACAACAAACAATTTATCTTGACGAGCTGTCTTCTCTGCCCACATGGGCCGGCCGCAGGCATCGTTTGTCCAAACTCCCCCTCGAAGGCAATGGACAAATTTACATGAAAGACCTGAAAACGGGGCAATGTATTTATAAAACGTCTTTTTCTTCTCTCTATCAAGAGTGGCTGTCTACGGACGAAGCCAAAGAAACAGCCAAAAGTTTTGAAAACACATTTCTCCTTCCCTACCCTCAGAAACCGGTCATGGTGGAAGTGGTTCTGATGAACTCGCTTCGTGAAAAAATGGCCACTTTCAAGCATGTTGTGCGTCCCGATGATATTTTGATTCGGGAGCGGGGTACGTCGAATGTCAATCCGCACACCTATCTGCATAAAAGCGGTGATCCGAGTACCTGTATCGATATCGCGATTTTGGCTGAAGGATACACGTCGCAGGAAATGGACTTGTTTGCCAAAGACGCTCAGCGTACATGCGAAAGTCTCTTCTCGCACGAGCCTTTCACTTCCTTGAAATCGAAGTTCAACATCGTGTCCGTGGCCGCTCCATCCATCGACAGCGGAGTCAGCGTCCCTCATGACGAGCAATGGAAGCAAACGACTGTGCATTCTCATTTCGACACGTTCTACTCCCAACGTTATCTGACCACCTCGCGAGTAAAGGATATACACAATGCCTTGGCCGGGATTCCCTATGAACATATCATCATTCTGGCCAATACCGATGTTTATGGCGGAGGAGGCATTTATAATGCTTATACATTGACCACGGCTCATCATGATTTGTTTGCTCCTGTCGTCGTGCACGAATTCGGCCATAGTTTCGGCGGACTCGGAGATGAATATTTCTACGATAACGATGTGATGAGCGATACTTATCCGCTTAATGTCGAACCTTGGGAACCTAACATAACAACCGGAGTCGATTTTGCCGCAAAATGGAAAGACCTTCTTGCCAAGGGCACTCCGACACCGACGTCGCCCAAGGATAAAGACAAATACCCTGTCGGCCTTTATGAAGGCGGCGGATATTCGGCAAAAGGCATTTATCGCCCGGCATTCGACTGCCGTATGCGCACGAACGATCACCCCGGATTCTGCCCGGTATGTCAACGCGCTCTTCGACGGCTCATCGAATTTTATACTGACTGATTCGGCAGAATAAAATGAAACTTCAACCCATTACTACTCGGAATGAGCGGCTGTACGGATTTATGGAGGAGGTGCTCACCTCCTCCTTTCCCACGGAAGAATACCGTCCTTTGGCAGAGCTGCGTTCTCAAACCGATCACACAGCTATTTTTCACAACAACATTATCCGCGAGAACAATCTTCCGGTAGGCATATTGACTTACTGGGAATTTCCCTCATTCATCTTCGTCGAGCATCTCGCCATCTGCCCCAACCTGCACGGTAACGGATACGGAAGTCGCGCTCTTTCTTGCCTGTGCGGCGAAATGAATCGACCCATTGTTCTTGAAGTTGAACGACCTGATACGCCAACAGCCCGCCGACGTGTCGATTTCTATTCCCGCAACGGATTTGTGTTGTGGCCGAACGAGTATCGCCAACCTCCTTACCGACAAGGCGATGACTTCATCGCCATGCGGCTCATGGCATGGGGAGAAATTGATGCCATTCGCGATTACGAGATGGTGAAAACGCAAATCTATTCCGCCGTCTATGGTTTTTCCGCAGAAAAGAACGCTTTACTTTGAATCTTCTTTCGAGGCGCTTCGCATATTTTGTTCTTCCGAAAATTGGCCATAGTAAAGTTTATTTCTACTTTTGCTCACAAATGAAACTGATCGTCATCACCCAGCCCACATTCTTCATTGAAGAAGATAAAATCATAACGGCTCTCTTTGAAGAAGGTTTGGACATTCTGCATCTCCGAAAACCGGAAACCCCGGCCATGTTCTCCGAGAGGCTGCTCACGCTTATTCCTCACAAGTATCATAGCCGCATCGTTACCCACGAGCATTTTTACTTGAAAGAAGAATTCGGTCTGATGGGTATTCACCTCAACGCACGCAACAGCAATGAACCGCACGATTACAGCGGGCACGTCAGCTGTTCATGCCACTCCATAGAGGAGGTGAAAAAGAAGAAACACTTTTATGATTACGTATTCATGGCTCCTGTTTACGACAGTATTTCCAAGATAAACTATCCCTCAGCGTTCACTCCCGAGGAAATTCGTACTGCGCGTAAAGAGCATATCATCGATTCGAGTGTGATTGCATTGGGAGGAATAACATCGGAAAATATATTGGAGATTAAAGATTTCGGGTTCGGAGGTGCAGCCGTGCTCGGCGATCTTTGGAGCAAATTCGATCTGCGCAAAGACGATAATTACCTCGCGCTCATCGATCATTTCAGGCTGCTGAAGAGCATGATAGAATAACATCGGGCACTATTCCCAAAAAGACAAAAGGTCGTTTCCGATACGAAACACCCGAAAGGGATGAAATGTATGCCCTACTCCGAAGCTCGAAAACAACACGGCAATTTGCCTTTTCCGACAGCCTCCCCTTTTTACCATGGTTGCCGTACATCCGCACTATTCCCCAATGCGCATACGCTTTCGCACGTCCCGTTTTGTAAACTTCTTTCAACACCCCTCAGGAGATCGATTTCGGAATCGGCCGAGATTCCGACCCCCTCCAAAGCCCCATGGTAAGGGGCTTTCCGAAATGCGTGCACTTGACGTCTGAAATGCACGTGTCTGACGTCTGAAATGCACGTGTTTCAGAAGTCAAATGCACGCACTTGACGCGCGAATTGCGTGCATTTCGGAAAGCGGAAAAATCGTGTAAAGAAAAGAGAATATCGAACACCAGACAAAACAGGTGCAAAATGTCGCAATCGGGAGTTTATTTTTTCCAAAGACAGCAACTAAAAAAATATCCGCAACACCTGTTTATAGGCATTGCGGATAGATAATTGATGCGCCTTTGAATTTTACATCGTGCCGTTTTGCACAATGCCGATGTTTTATTCTTCTTTGGGCGACTCCGTTTCTTTTCTCTTGTCGAGCACCAAGGAAAGTACGATGTAACCCAAAAGCCCGGCGCAGAGAGAACCGACCAGAACACCGAATTTCGCTTGATTAAGCAAATCGGGAGCTCCTTTTCCAAACGACAAGTTGGCAATGAACAACGAAACCGTAAATCCGATTCCCCCCAACAAAGACACGCCACCGAGGTTTTTCCAATTCATTCCCGCAGGCATGGCGGCAATTCCCAATCGTATGGCCAACCAAGTGAACAGAAAGATTCCGACGAATTTACCGACAATCAGCCCCGCTCCCACTGCCGAACTGACATCGCCGATCAGCTCGCCGTCGCCTATGACCACGCCGGCGTTGACAAAAGCGAAGAGGGGGAGAATGATGTAATTGACCGCGCCTCTCAGGTTGTCCTCGAGCGATTGCAACGGACTGATAACACGGTCTGAGGCCGATTCGATGCGCTTCAACAATCCGATTTGCTCATTATTCAGAACGCTTCCGGTATTCTCCATTGTTGGGAATTGGGCGACAAGTGTACGAATCCGCTCAATGTACTTCCCGACATCCAGGCGCGGCTTGGCCGGAATGACGAAGGCCAGAATTACGCCCGCGATTGTGCTATGAATACCCGATTGCAGGAAGAGATACCAGATGACAACACCGATAAGCAGAAAGAAGACTTTATTGGTCGTGACATACTGCCCGATGAAATAGAGCAAGGTATAAAGAAGGGCGGCGATAACCAAATATCCCACATGAAGATGAGAGCTGTAATAGAAAGCAATGACGAGAATCCCTCCGATGTCATCGACAACGGCAAAAGCCGTCAAAAAGATTTTCAGAGAAAGCGGCACGCGATTTCCCAAAAGGCTCAGCACTCCCAAAGAAAACGCAATGTCCGTGGCCATGGGAATGGCAAGCCCCGCTCCTCCCGGCGTACCGACCGGAGAGATCAGAAGATAGACCAATACGGGAAACAGCATACCTCCGCAGGCCGCAATGAACGGAAGAATGGCTTTTCGGACAGAAGAAAGCTCGCCGACAAGCAGTTCGCGTTTTATCTCCAAACCCACCATCAGGAAGAACACCGTCATCAGTCCGTCGTTGATAAATTCTATCATCGTCAGGTTATGACCGCCGTGGGAAAGAAGATTGAACTCGCCTATGCGCAGATGCAATTCTTGAGAAAGAAAATCCTGATATATGGGGGAAATGGAGGAATTGGCGATGATGGCTGCCGCAATGGCCGACAGGAACAATAGAATGCTCGCCGTAATGTTCAGCGACGAGAAACTTTTCACAGTACGCAGATTAATCATAAAGAAGTTGTTTAGAGTTCATATTATAAGGGTTATAAGGTTCAATCCAGTTTCAACACGGCAAGGAAGGCTTTTTGAGGGACTTCCACGTTTCCGATTTGTTTCATGCGTTTCTTTCCTCGCTTTTGCTTTTCGAGCAATTTCCGCTTGCGGCTGACGTCTCCCCCGTAACACTTGGCCGTAACGTCTTTCCGAACAGCCTTAATGGTTTCGCGGGCGATTATCTTGGAGCCGATTGCGGCTTGAATGGCGATTTCAAATTGCTGACGCGGAATCAGTTCTTTGAGTTTCTCGCACATGCGGCGTCCCATGTCGTAGGCATTGTCGAAGTGCGTCAACGTGGAAAGCGCGTCGACCGACTCTCCATTGAGCAGGATGTCCAGTTTGACGAGTTTGGAGGTTCGGAAACCGCTCATGTGATAATCGAAAGAGGCATACCCTTTCGATATACTCTTCAATTTATCGTAGAAGTCGATGACGATTTCTCCCAAGGGCATGTTATAGTGCAGTTCCACCCGATTGCCCGAAATGTATTCCTGCTTGATCAATTCTCCGCGTTTGCCCAGACAAAGGGTCATGATGGGGCCGATGTAGTCGGTTGTCGTAATCACGGAGGCTTTTATATAGGGTTCTTCGATATGATCGATCAGAGTCGGTTCGGGCATACCTCCCGGATTATGCACTTCTTTCACTTCTCCGTGCTTGTCGTAAATAAGATAAGACACGTTGGGAACGGTCGTGATCACGTTCATGTCAAACTCCCGGTCCAAACGTTCCTGCACAATTTCCATGTGGAGAAGCCCCAGAAACCCGCAACGAAATCCGAAGCCGAGGGCCAATGAAGATTCGGGTTGAAAGGTGAGCGAGGCGTCGTTCAGTTGCAATTTCTCCAGCGACGCACGCAAATCTTCGAAATCTTCGGCCTCAATGGGGTACAATCCGGCAAAAACCATCGGCTTGACTTCCTCGAAGCCCTCGATGGCTTTGCTGCACGGGCGGGCGATATGCGTAATTGTATCGCCGACTTTCACTTCTTTTGAAGTCTTTATTCCGGAGATGATATAACCCACATCTCCCGTGCGAAGCTCGTTACGAGGAACCATGTCCATTTTGAGCACCCCGATTTCATCGGCGTCGTATTCTTTGCCCGTATTGAAAAATTTCACCTTGTCTCCGGTACGAATCACCCCGTTCTCTATTTTGAAATAGGCGATAATGCCGCGGAAGGAGTTGAACACCGAGTCGAAAATCAGGGCTTGAAGCGGTGCTTCTTCATCTCCTTTGGGATGGGGAACGCGTTCAATGACGGCCGAAAGAATTTCTTCCACTCCCATTCCCGTCTTGCCGGATGCACGGATAATCTCCTCGCGTTTGCAGCCCAGCAGTTCTATGATTTCGTCTTCCACTTCCTCGGGCATGGCACTTGCCATGTCGCATTTGTTTACGATCGGGATGATTTCCAAGTCGTGTTCGATGGCCATGTACAGATTGGATATGGTCTGTGCCTGCACGCCCTGCGAAGCGTCGACAATGAGCAAAGCCCCTTCGCAGGCGGCAATGGAACGCGACACTTCATACGAAAAGTCGACGTGTCCCGGAGTATCGATAAGATTCAGTATGTATTTTTCGCCTCGGTAATTGTACTCCATCTGAATCGCATGACTTTTGATGGTAATCCCTCTCTCCTTCTCCAACTCCATATCGTCGAGCATTTGCCCCGTGGTAACCTGAATGGTTTTTGTGAATTCCAGTAAGCGATCGGCCAATGTGGATTTACCGTGATCGATATGAGCGATGATACAGAAGTTTCTTATATTCTTCATGTTGGGTTCTTGTCACTTTGTTTTTTTAGAGGGGCAAAGATACGTAAACGGGCGAATATAAAAAAATGCGCCGATTACATTCTTGCGAATGCCATGTCGACGCATTTCATTTATCTGTCTTTAAGAGCAACGCGAACCGGAATTCAGTTCTCCGGATTTCTTCGCGAAAGACCGCGTTTTGAAACATCCCTCCGAAGTCTTCGGCAAGAGAGCATCCGAACATCGAAAGGCCCGGAAAAAACGTCGCGTATGTCCTTTTCTCGTATCAGTCTTGCGCTCTCGGAATCAGGCCAGTGAAATGAAAAGTTCGCCTTCCGTTTCGCTTACTCTGACTTTGTCTTCTCTCAACAACCAACCTAAGCCGAGGAATAAATCCTTGTCCGTCAGTTTAGTCACCTTCTTCAGCTGTTTGGCTGTAAGACCTTCCGTACCGTTCAGCGCGCCCCAGATTTTTCCGGCCGTTTCGCCTGCTTTCGTTTTCAACATTGCTTTTAAATTATGGATTAAACATGGGTATGAAGTTAACAATCTGCATACCGTTCAAAGATACTTGTGTTGCAAAGATAATACATTTACCCGCTCGGCGGTTACAAAAAGCGTTTCAAACGGGGCAAAGTCAAGAAAAGAGCAACATGATGTTGAGCACGGAAACCGTTGCCGCAATGCCGTAAAGCACACATGTGCTCCACCGGCTGTTCACATACTTGCCCATCACACGCCGCGAAGAGGTCAGCCCGACTTGTAAAAAGACAGTAAACGGCAACTGGATGCTCAGCATCATTTGCGAGAGAATCAGCCCCTTGAAAGGATTGCCGATGAAACAGATCAACAGCAATGCAATGCCCAAGGACAAGATGATCCCCATCTGAGAGTGACTGTCTTTCACGTGATACGACTCACCGAATATGCCGGCAAAAATCGACCCGGCCGCCATGCCGCTGGTAATCGTCGACGAAATGCCCGCCATGAGCAGAGCCAAAGCAAATACGATGGCGGCATTGTTGCCCAACAACGGCTCAAGCAACGATTTGGCTTGCTGGAGTTCTTCCACATGAATGCCGTTTTTGAAGAATGTGGCGGCGGCCAATAAAATCATGGCACTGTTGATGGCCCACCCCACGATCATGGAAAACAGCGTGTCGAACAACTCGAATTTCAACACTTTGCGTATGGAGGCATCGTCTTGTTTATTGTATTCATGGCTCTGTATGACCTCCGAATGCAGAAACAGATTGTGCGGCATCACCACTGCTCCCAGCACACTCATGATGATGAGCATGCTTCCTTCGGGAAACGATGGCGTGACCCATCCTTGTGCGGCTTGCGGCCAATCAATCTTCACCAGAAACAATTCGTAGATGAAAGAAAGCCCGATGACCGAGACAAAGGCCACGATGGAGCGTTCGATCTTCTTGTAGGAATTGGTGAACAGCATGATCAGCACAAACAGGGTGGTAAGTATGGAGCCCCAGATGATGGGAATATCGAACAACATTTCCAAAGCGATGGCCCCTCCCAATATCTCGGCCAACGACGTGGAGACGGACGCCAAAACAGCCGTTCCCAGTATGGGACGCGATACCCACTTGGGAGTATATTTCGTGGCGGCCTCGGACAGGCAAAGCCCGGTCACAATGCCTAAGTGTGCGACGTTGTGTTGCAAAACGATGAGCATGATGGTGGAGAGAGTCACCACCCACAAGAGCGAATACCCGAACTCCGAACCGGCGGCGAAGTTGGACGCCCAGTTACCGGGATCAATAAAGCCCACCGTAACCAAGAGACCGGGCCCGATGTAACGGAAAATATCCAAGCCTCCCAGATAACGCTTGTGATCTTTTCGCTTTAAGTCTTTAATAATGTTCTTCATTCCCGGAAACGAGTGTCAATGCATCGCCTGTCATTATGCGTCATTACTTAAAAAAAGAATCTCAATATGTCGTTGAAGTTGGCCCACAAAAGCAAGCCGAAGAGAATAACCATGCCCGTCATCTGCGCATACTCAAGGAACTTCTCGCCGGGTTTGCGACGGGTCACCATCTCATAAAGCAGGAACAAGACATGGCCTCCATCCAATGCCGGGATGGGCAAGATGTTCATGAAAGCGAGGATGATGGACAGGAAAGCCGTCATGTACCAAAACTGATGCCAATCCCAAGTGGCCGGGAATATGCTTCCTATTGTTCCGAAGCCGCCCAACTGCTTGACCCCTTCTTTGGAGAAAAGATGCTTCATGTTGTTCACATAACCCTTCAGGGTTTTTACACCCAGGTTGATTCCGGCCGGGAAAGACTCGAAAAATCCGTAAGAAACTTTCTCGATGGGAAGGAGACGTCCGAGGTCGGTCGTCGCAACGATTCCCATAAGATAGGTCGAATCCACCTGAATCTGCAAGGTATCCGTAATGCCGTCGCGCACATAAGCCAAAGCGAGCAGACGGCTGTCTATACCGTCGGCCTGTAATGCGGCCTCATTCTTTTTGAGTTCGGACATACACTTATGCAAGTCGGACAAGGACGCCACAGGTTTCCCGTTAAGGGCTACGATACTGTCATTCTTCCGTATCCCCGCCAAAGCTGCCGGAGAGTTCGGTATGATGCTGTCCACGACATAAGGAAAGCGGAATGCGGCGAAACGCACACTGTCGGCCATCAGACGCTGCATCATGTCTTCCGGTATGCTGACGGTCGCTTCTTGTCCGTTTCTTAATACGGTGACTTCACGCGCATCGGTGATTCGGCTGAGCAAATCGCCGTCGTAACGGACAAAGGGTTGTCCGTCGGCGGCCAGTAACACGTCGCCGTCTTGAAAACCGATGGCATGGGCCGTTTCATTGAAATCCATTCCGTAAGGCGTTTCGGAAACCTTAACGTATTCATCTCCCCAAGCGAAAAGAATCATGGAATAAATGAACAGGGCCAGCAGGAAATTGAACAACACCCCACCCGTCATAATCAACAGACGCTGCCACGTAGGTTTGGAACGGAACTCCCAAGGCTGTTCGGGCTGTTTCATCTGTTCGGTATCCATGGATTCGTCGATCATCCCGGAAATCTTGACATATCCTCCCAGCGGCAGCCATCCGAGGGCGTATTCCGTTTCGCTTTTCTTCGGTTTGAACTTAAAAAGAGTAAACCACGGATCAAAGAATAAACAAAACTTTTCCACACGCACCTTGAACAGTCGTGCAAAGAGGAAGTGGCCTGCTTCGTGTATGACTACAAGAAGTGAAAGACTCATAATCAGTTGCAGGGCACGAATCAAAAATGTTTCCATATACGAAATCTCTATTGTTTTTATATTGTTATTTCAATCGGTTCACTAATTCGGCAGCCACCCGGCGGGCTTCACGGTCGATGGCCACATAATCGTCGTAGGACGGTTTGGCTATATAAGCAATGCGTTCCATCGTTTGCTCTATCACTTCGCTCATGGCCAGAAATCCGATCTTGTCTTGCAAAAAGGAAGCGACCACAACTTCATTCGCCGCATTGATGACGCATGGCACATTTCCCCCTCTGTGCATGGCCTCATAAGCCAAGGCCAGATTTCTGAAACGTTTCAAGTCCGGTTGCTCAAAAGTCAATTCCGTACATCGGGTAAAGTCCAAACGTTCAAAAGAGGACGGCAGACGATCGGGATAGGAGAAAGCATATTGAATGGGCAGGCGCATGTCGGGCAAACCAAGCTGTGCTTTGACGGAACCGTCTTCGAACTGCACCATGGAATGAATGATGGATTGCGGATGCACTATCGCTTCAATCCGGTCGGGGTGTACACCGAACAGCCATTGCGCTTCTATCATTTCAAATCCTTTATTCATCATTGTGGCGGAGTCGATGGTGATCTTGGCTCCCATGTCCCAGTTCGGGTGTTTCAAGGCTTGCTCTTTGGTCACGTGCTTGAGCCGGTCCAAGGTAAAAGAACGGAAAGGCCCTCCCGAAGCCGTAAGGATGATTTTCTCGATAGGATTGCCGACCTCTCCCGTCAGGCATTGGAATATCGCCGAATGTTCCGAGTCTACGGGAATGATGGGAACCCGATGCCGTTGCGCCAACTCATTGATCAGATCTCCGGCAACAACCAGAGTTTCTTTGTTGGCCAGAGCAATGGCTTTACCTGCACGAATGGCATTCATTGTCGGTTTCAGGCCGGCGTAGCCCACCATCGCAGTAAGCACCATGTCTATGGAATCCGATTCCACCACCTGAGCAAGGGCGTCCGTTCCGGCATAGACTTTTATCGGTAAATCGCTCAAGGCCTCTTTCAGCCTCGCATACCGGGTTTCATCGGCTATGACAACCGCTTCGGGCATGAATCGGCGCGCCTGTTCGGCCAATTCGTCGACGCGGCTGTGAGCCGTCAGCGCATAGATTTCATACAGATCGGCATGCTCGGCTACGACCTGCAAAGCCTGTGTGCCAATCGATCCGGTGGAACCGAGAATGGCAAGCTGTTTCTTGGGAGACTGCTTCATTTTCATTTCATTCTTTCTTCAGTCGCGCATGTTTGCAGATTAGAATACGATATACTTTTCCGGATTTACGGGTTCACCGTTACGCCACAACTCCATATATAAACGTCCTTTGCCCTTATTTGTTTGTCCGTCACTGCCTGCCAAAGCAATCGGCTCGCCGGCCTTTACGGTTTCTCCGGCCTGTTTCAGCAAACTGCCGCAATGTTTGTAAACGGACATAAAGCTCTGTTTATGCTGTATGCCTATGACATAACCGTACTCGGCTGTATATGTACTGAGAAATACTCTTCCTTCCAAAGTGGACAACACGGCGGCCTTGGAGGAGGTAACGATACCGATGCCCGGTGATTTTTGTTTGGGATCGAACGATTCCGCAATCATTCCCCGCACGGGACGATAGAAGACCAAGCCTCCCGCTTCGGGTTGGGAAGCAATGGTATAAAGGTTGTATTTTTCTTTTTCTTCGTATTCTTTACGAAATGCGATTTCCCGTTCCGTAGGGTTCATCAGCGAGTCTTGCCGTACTTTGGTCAATTCTTCCACGCTTTGAACGGAGTCTATTCTTACCTTACCGCTCAGAATGTCTTGCACGTTGAGTATGTAAAGATGCTGCCTGTTCAACCGGATTTGCAAAGAATCGGCACGAAGCGCATTGTCCACGATTTGCTGACGAACCTCGCTATTCACGTATCCGGGAAGGTAGTTGCGCAAAGGTGTAAAGGCGACGATACAGGCTGCAATCAGAAAAAGCACGGCAAGCACGCTCAACAACACCGAAAGACCGTTCAGTTTAGAGACGCGAATCCCTATAACTTCTTCCAAAGTGTTTTCGTTGAATACGGACAGTTTATACTTAAACTTGAAGTTTTTCCATAAAGCCTTTCTTCTCCTTTTGCTCAGCATCAGCTCTCCTTTCCTTTTTTTATTCCTCGGGTAGCGAATCCATGTCCAACAATCCTTCCGGCAGGGATACCGTCAGTTCTCGTTTTTCGCGGTCCAAGTCGATGATAAATTCTTCTTGCGCAGGGACAAGCAGTTCTTCTCCATTCCGGTCGACGATGAACAATGTGTTGACCGTAGCGGTATCAACCTCGATGATTTTCCCCAGACTGCCCCGGTCAACCTCCTTCATTTCAAATCCGACAAAGTAGTTCCAAGTCAGCTCTTCGTCGGAAACGTCGTCGGCATGTTTCAGGGGAAAGTAGACTTCTACATTGGTGAACATGCGGGCCCGATCGGCAGAATCGATACTTTCGAGCTTGACAAGCGCCGTGGTTTCCGAACGAAAGCGGTATTCTTCGATATAAAAAGGCACAAGAATTCCGTCGAGCAGACAAATCAGGCAATCGCTCTCCACCCGGTCGAATACATCGTCGGTAAAAGTGAACTGCAATTCGCCGTGAATGCCGTGCGGTTTATTGAAGTGTCCTATCTTATATACTTCTTCAGGTCTGATCATATTCGGGTTATTCCGGCGCCAATGGCATTAAGTCGTTTTTCTATGTTTTGATAACCTCGGTCTATCTGTTCGATATTGCTGATCGTACTGTTGCCTTCCGC
>JBHAEN010000053.1:0-5188 GCA_041855645.1 Bacteroides sp.
CCTTTGCCGGCTTCTCGGTTACGGGCACTTATTCTTATGAGTTTGTCGACGAACAGCGGGAGGTCAAACCCGTATTCATCGACAAATGGAATTTCCAAATGGAAACCGTCACTTCCTCCAACCGGGGCAAAAGCAGCATCAGCAATTCCAACAGCAAAGTGGAGCGTTACTTCAACGACGTGGTGATGCGCTATGAAAACCGCTTTATCGACAAGAAACTGGGGCTGAACACCATGCTCGGCGCCAGTCAGGAACTCTATCGCTCAAAAGGTTTCGGCGCCACGAAGTATGACATGATCGACCTCAATCTCGATGTGCTCGATGCGGCGGTGGGAGATGCTTTTGCCAACGGCTCGAAAACGGAGTGGGCCATGCGTTCTTACTTCGGACGCATCAATCTCGACTGGGATAACAAATACCTGTTCGAAGCCAACCTTCGTGCCGACGGCTCTTCGCGCTTCCTCTCGCACGGACGCTGGGGATATTTTCCTTCGTTTTCTGCCGCATGGCGCATCGATCAGGAAGCATTTATGCAAACGCTGGTAAACAAAGGCCTGAGCAACCTGAAGCTGCGATTCTCTTACGGTTCGCTGGGAAATAATTCGGTGGGCAACTACGACGCTTTGTCAGTCTTCTCGAATATGGATAGTAACGGCGGAAGGGTGAATTATGTATTGAACAACAGCCTCGTCATAGGCCTTGTGCAAGCTGCGATCCCGAACCCGAACCTCACATGGGAAACGACCAAGGTGGCCGACATCGGAGTGGATTTCGGCTTGGCCGACAATCGCCTGACGGGAACCATCGATTATTTCCACAAGCGGACAACGGGCATCCTGATCAACCTGCCTGCTCCCGACGTACACGGCATTGCTTCCATCCCCAAGGAAAACAGTGCGACGGTGACCAATCAGGGCGTGGAAATCACACTCGGCTGGCAGGATAAGGTCAAAGATTTTTCTTACTCGATCAATACGAACTTCACCTACGTGAAGAATAAAGTGAATAAGTTTAAAGGAACCGAGTTGGGAGGGCGGGCCATCAGTGGAGCCAACCTTATCTGGGAAGGTTATTCCATCAACTCGCAATACCTGCTGATTGTCGACCGCCTGTTGCAAACGGACGAAGACATGAAGCTGGTGACCAAGATGAAGAATGACGCTCCGCTGGATGAAAAAGGCAACAAGAAAAACCCGTTTGCCGCATTCGGAGAACCGCAGAAAGGAGATTTGCTCTATAAAGACGTGAATAACGACGGCATCATCGACAACAACGACAAGCAAATCGTAAGCGATGGTCCGAACCCGAAATACCTGTTCGGATTAAACCTCTCCGCAGGATGGAAAGGATTGGACTTCTCCATGCTGGTACAAGGTTCGGCCGGCATCAAAGAGTATTGGATGTACTCTCCGTACAATACCCCCAGTGTACGTCACGGTTACCAGTTGAACAAAGCCGTTGTCGACGGGCGTTGGTATGCCGGACGCACGGATGCCACCTATCCTCGTTTGCTGGAATACAATGATACGCGCAATATGCAGATCAGCGATTTCTATCTCGAAAACAAGGCGTTTGTGAAGATACGCAACATCCAACTGGGCTACACACTGCCCAAAGTATGGACACAACAAGTGCATATCAACCGCGTGCGTTTTTACGGAAGTCTTGAGAACTTCTTTACTTTCACCAAGTACAGAGGTTTCGATCCGGAAGTCAGCGGCATGAATTATCCCACGATGAAACAGGCGGTAGTGGGAGTCAATATTACTTTCTAACCTTGTCTAATCTCAAAACAAACGATCATGAACAGATTTTATGTATATTCTATAATGTCGCTCATGCTTCTGCTCGCAAGCAGTTGTTATGATCTGGACAGGTATCCTTACGACAGCCCCAGTTCAGCCACATTCTTTAAAACCAAGGAACATGCCGATCAGGCCATGATGGGAGTTTACAGCACCATGCAATACGAACCCGTATTCGGCATGCATTTCGGCATAGACTGTCTGGGCGGTATCGCGATGGGGTATGACAATGCTTCTTATCAAACCATTCAGCGAGGTGTGTATGACGTGAGAAACTCATACTCTTTGAACAAGTTCAAGTACCTCTATGAAGGCATAGCCCGGGCCAACATCGTCCTGCAAAATGTCGACAAATGTGCGATGGAGGCCGCAGACATCAGCCGTTATAAGGCGGAGGCCAAATTCCTTCGGGCATTGTTTTACTTCTCGCTAATGGACTTCTTCGGCGGAGTGCCTTTATACGACGAAACGATTGTGGTGGAAGACAACTACAGCAAAATGCTCAAAGCCCGGGCGTCGGTTGAAGAGGTGCGTGCATTCATCCTGAAAGACCTGAACGATGCCATTGGCGGCTTGTCGGGTCAAGAGTGGTCGGATGCCAATAAAGGGCGCGCCACGGCCGAAGCCGCAACAGCCTTGAAAGGAAAGGTCTTGCTGTTCAACAAACAGTACGCGGAGGCTGCCGAATGCTTTAAACAAATTGTCGACGGCGGAAAGCATGAATTATATGCCGACTATGCCGGACTCTTCAAACCCGGAGGCGATGAAAGTTCGGAAATGATCTTCGCCATTCAGAACATGGGCGGTGTGGGGAAAGACATCGGTATGCCGATGACTTTCTACATGGGTAGTCGTGCCGCCTTCGGCAGCTGTTGGAATAATGTGATGGCAGCCACCACCTTTGTCGATTCTTACGAGTGGAAAGACGGACGTCCTTTCAACTGGGACGAAGTGATTCCCGGGTTTACGACAAACGATGAGGTGAAAGACAAAACGTTCCGCGCAACTTTGAATGATAGCCAGACGGCAGTCACCGCATATCCGGAAGCCAAAGACAAGTTGCTGGCCATGTACGACAATCGCGACCCTCGCATGGCGGCTTCGGTGATACTTCCCTATACCACATTCAAAGGCTGGTATGCCAATGCGCCGAAGGACTGCGAATACGTGGTGGCTTCGGGTGTGAATGAGAAATACGGCATGATTCGCGTGAATCAAAGCTATGAGACTTATTTGTGGCGCAAGTTCGTTGCGGAATACAACATGGGTGGGGCAATCAATAACCGTGCACACACTCCCATCAACTTCCCCTTGATTCGATATGCCGATGTGCTGCTGATGCTGGCCGAATGTTACAACGAGTTGGATAAGTTGGACGAAGCCGTCGAACTCATCAATCGGGTACGTGCACGAGTCTCCATGCCGGGCATCAATAGCGGGGAGGCTTGGCTGGAAGCCCGTACCAAAGAAGCCGTGTTTGCCCGCATTCGTCACGAACGCGCCGTGGAACTGGCTGCCGAGGGCTTGAGCTTCAGCGACATGCGCCGTTGGGGATTGCTGCAAACACTCAACGACAAGCCGGAAAAGAACTTTACGGGTAAGGTGAAATATACGCGTAAGGTGACCGACAGGGATTATCTCTGGCCTATCCCCGCCGCCGAAATCGAGAGGAATCCCGCATTGGCCCCGAACAATCCCGGCTGGTAATATAAAAGCGTCATGATGATGAAGAAGATTACTCGAATCTGCTTGGCGTTCTGCCTTATTTTTCTTTCCGTTGTGCCTGTTCAGGCACAACGGAAAGGCCGGGACAACCGGAAAAAACAGACGGAACTCTCCGACGGAGCGGCCGACAGGGAAATGTGGGTGAAGGCTCTGTGCAAGATAGCCTATCCCGTCGTTCACCATCTTTCCGAAGGAACATTGAGCAGGAGCATGCCGCTGGAGATCTCTCCGGACTACGGTTTGGAAGTGGCCAAGGTGACCTATCTGGAAGCCGTGGGACGTACACTGGCCGGCATGGCCCCTTGGTTGGAGTTGCCCGACGACGAGACGGAAGAAGGAAAACTGAGGAAACAGATGCGGGAAAAAGCGGTGAAAGGCCTGACCAATGCCGTCGACCCCCATAGTCCCGATTACCTGAACTTCAGGATTCATCAGCAACCCATTGTCGACGCCGCCTACGTGGTCCATGCCTTTCTCCGGGCTCCCAAAGCCTTGTGGGAACCTTTGGACCCGACAACGAAGAGGCGTTTCGTCGAGGAGTTCAAATCACTTCGCAACCGTACGGGAGCCTACAACAACTGGCTGCTTTTTGCCGGAATCACCGAAGCCTTCCTGATGAAAATAGGCGAGGAATACGACCCGATGAGAATCAATATGGCCGTTTACAAGCTCCGGGAATGGTACGTGGGCGACGGTTGGTACAGCGACGGCGGAAAATTCAGCATGGACTATTATAACGACTATGTGATGCACCCCATGCTGGTCGACATGCTTAAAGTGCTGGTCGACGCCGGAAGAATGAACGCGGACGAATACGAGAAAGCCCTGAAGCGCATGATTCGCCACTCCGAATTTTCCGAACGAATGATCGGCCCGGACGGAACGTATCCGCCCTTTGGCCGTTCCATCACCTACCGCACGGCGGCTTTCCAGTCGTTGGCTCAAGTTGCGTTGATGCGGAAACTGCCCGAACACATCCTCCCCGCGCAGGTGCGTTGCGGCCTGACCCGCGTCATTCGCAACATGTACGAAGGCAATCAGAATTTCGATGCCGGAGGCTGGCTCGTGTTGGGATTCAACGGTCATCAGCCGGAGATAGCCGACGTGTACACCTCCACCGGCAGCCTCTACATCGCCACGCTGGGCTTTCTGCCCTTGGGCCTGCCGGGCGATGATCCTTTCTGGACGGATGCGCCGGCCGAATGGACCGCGCTGAAAGCCTGGACGGGGAAAAAGGTGAAAAGGGATTATAAAGTGGAATATTGAACCGCATTCGGCCCATAAGACAATCGCCGGCAACATTCGATTCACGAATTTGCCGGCGATTGTTTATCTTTGCCCGGCAAGCTCCGCCGTTCGGAGCGAAAGTCAGTCACCCAAAACAACCGAAATCATGACCATCATCTTTCCTGCTCCCATCTTCGGCCCCGTGCATTCACGCCGCCTCGGCGTCTCGCTGGGTGTCAACCTCCTGCCGGCCGACGGCAAAGTCTGCTCGTTCGATTGCATCTATTGCGAATGCGGGTTCAACGCCGATCGCCGAACCGTCACCCCGCTGCCCACCCGCGAAGAGGTGCGCACAGCCCTTGAAGCCAAATTGCAAGACATGCGGCGCGAAGGAACCCTGCCCGATGTAATCACCTTCGCCGGAAACGGAG
>JBHAEN010000054.1:0-5628 GCA_041855645.1 Bacteroides sp.
GTATTCATCAAAATCATCGGCGTCATCTTTGTAATCCACATCTTACTGCTCCTTCTGCAATACGGCATCGCGGCACTGTTTGCGCACAAAAATCCCTTTAAGATGCTGGCCGTCATGCTTCCCGCCTATTTTACGGCCTTGGGTACACAGTCGTCTGCCGCCACCATTCCCGTGACGTTGGAACAAAGCAAGCGCAACGGGGTTTCGGACGAGATTGCCGGATTCGTCATTCCGCTTTGCGCCACCATCCACCTTTCGGGCAGCACGCTGAAGATTGTGGCCTGCGCGCTGGCCTTGATGATGATGCAGGGCATCCCGTTCGACCTTCCCATGTTTGCCGGATTCATCTTCATGCTGGGCATCACGATGGTCGCAGCTCCGGGAGTGCCGGGCGGAGCAATCATGGCCAGCCTCGGAGTGCTCCAATCCATTCTGGGATTCGACGAGACCTCGCAAGCCCTGATGATTGCCCTCTACATTGCCATGGACAGTTTCGGAACGGCTTGCAACGTGACGGGCGACGGAGCCATCGCAGTGGTCATGGATAAAATCATGAAACGCACCGACACGCGATAAGACCCCGGTACGCAAGCGTCATTTTATCCGCCGGAGAAAGTCAGACGGAATGTCGACAGCAATACTTTTCAGTTTCTGCTTGATGGATTCTCCACCGGTCCCATCCCATCTCAGACACTCTCTTTTCTTTACACGATTTCCCACGGTTTCCGAAATGCGCGCAACTCGCGCGTCAAGTGCGTGCATTTGACTTCTGAAACACGTGCATTTCAGACGTCAGACACGTGCATTTCAGACGTCAAGTGCACGCATTTCGGAAACCCGCTTCCCATGCGGCTTTGGAGAGGGGCGAAATCCCGGTCGGTTCCGAAACCGACCTCACGAAGAAGAGTGAAAGAATTTTACAAAACCGACACACGAGGGCGTATGCGCGCTGGAGTGGTTGTCGATTGCAGAGAGTGCGACAAAAGGCATAACCGGCAGTTCGCCGGAAAAGGGGGAGCCTCCCCTTCAAAAGGTTTACCGGAAAACGACAGATTCTTCATTCTTTCCGGATAAAAGAGAAACCGCATAAGTGACGAGTTTTCACAGGTGCACTTATGCGGTTTCTTTGTGTCGGAAATTGGTATTTCTTACTATCCCAAGTAAGATTTGAGCAGTTTGCTACGATTGCCTTGTCTTAATCTTCTAATCGCTTTTTCTTTAATCTGGCGAACGCGCTCACGGGTGAGGCCAAACTTATCGCCGATTTCTTCCAGTGTCATTTCCTGTTGTCCGATACCGAAAAACATCTGAATGATTTCTTTTTCCCTATCGGTTAGCGTAGAAAGAGCTCTATCAATTTCCCTCGCAAGAGATTCATTCACCAAAGAACGATCGGCCATGGGCGAATCGTCGTTCACCAACACATCGAGCAGACTGTTGTCTTCTCCCTCCACAAAAGGAGCGTCCACCGAAATGTGGCGGCCGGAGACCTTCAGCGTATCGGAAATTTTGTCCACCGGAATCTCCAGTTCTTCTGCCAGTTCTTCGGGCGACGGACGCCGTTCGTTCTCCTGCTCGAATTTCGAAAAGGCCTTGCTGATTTTATTCAGCGAACCCACCTGATTCAAAGGAAGACGCACGATACGCGACTGTTCTGCCAAAGCCTGCAAAATGGACTGACGAATCCACCACACCGCATAGCTGATGAACTTGAACCCACGCGTTTCGTCGAACTTTTCGGCCGCTTTAATCAGTCCTAAATTGCCCTCGTTAATCAAATCGGGCAGACTCAAACCTTGATTTTGGTACTGTTTGGCCACAGAAACGACAAAACGGAGGTTGGCGCGTGTCAGCTTTTCCAAAGCAATGCGGTCACCTTTCCGGATGCGTTGAGCGAGCTCCACTTCTTCTTCGACCGTTATCAGGTCCTCGCGTCCGATTTCCTGCAAATACTTGTCAAGAGAAGCACTCTCTCTGTTAGTGATACTTTTGGTAATCTTTAATTGTCTCATTCTGTTAAAAATGGATTTGGGAGCGCAAAGGTAGTACAAATAAATTGTTTATAACTTATCTGTATCCACTTTTTCGCTCTATCGTCAAATTATAAAACAAAAAAGGTGTCGACATGTTGACTGCCGACACCTCTTTTTTATTTTATTAAGTTTCTCGTCTTCCGACGGGCCGGTCAATGCTCAATCTTGCGTCAGATCGACGGCAAAGTAGCCACGCTTGCCCGAGGGGAACATTCCCGTGAGGAACAACACTTGGTTGGGCGATTTCATCGCTGCTTTCATGATGGTTTCCAAGTCGCTGACCTTACTCACCGGCTGGTCATTGGCGCGCAGGATGATAAATCCTTTGCGAATGCCCGAATCGGCCATTTTTCCGGAAGCCACAGCCGTCACCTGCAAACCATGTCCCAGATTTAATTGCTTCTTCAGGTCATCGGGCAATTCTTTGAAAGAGGCACCCAGAATCTCCATTCCGGCATCTTTTACAATCTTCGTATTGCCCTGTTCATTCTTCAGCACCACGTCGACCGTCTTTTGTTTCTTGTCGCGAATCAGCTTAACCTTCACCTTGTCGCCCGGACGGTGCTTGGCAAGTGCTTCCTGCAAGTCGGCCATGTTGGTGACCTGCTTATTATCAATGCCGATGATGACGTCGTCCACTTTAATATCGGCGCTCGACGCAGAGCCTCCTTCGATAACTTTGCTTACCAAGACTCCTTCGACCACGTCGAGTTCTTTGGCTTTCTTCTTCAGTTCTTCACTGAACTGCTGGTCGGCAATGGAACCTCCCTGAATCCCCAACAAGGCACGTTGCACGGCCCCATATTGTTTCAGATCGGAAACCACTTTTGTCATGATGCTGCTGGGAATGGCGAAACCATAGCCGGCATAAGCACCCGTGGGAGAAGAAAGCACGGAGTTGATGCCCACCAATTCTCCTTTGGCATTGACCAACGCACCGCCGCTGTTGCCCTGATTGATGGCCGCATCGGTCTGTATGAAGGATTCGATGCCTCCATTATAGACTCCCAACGTACGCGCTTTGGCACTGACGATACCCGCAGTCACGGTTGACGTCAAATTGAACGGATTGCCCACGGCCAACACCCATTCGCCCACTTTCAAAGCATCGGAGTCGCCCACGGGAATGGTCGGAAAATCATCTCCTTCGATCTTAACCAAGGCCAAATCGGTACTTGGATCGGCTCCGATCACACGCCCTTTGAACTCGCGGTTGTCATTTAACTTCACGCTGATTTCGTCGGCCCCGTCAATCACGTGGTTGTTCGTCACGACATAACCATCTTTGGAAATGATTACGCCCGAACCGAAACCTACGCGGGGCTGCGTTTGTACCTGACGCTGGCGACTCTGTCCGTCGCCGAAGAAGAAATCGAAAATGTCGGGGGCTTGCTGAACGGTTCGTGTTTTTGCCTCTTGCGTAGACTTGATGTGAACCACGGCATGCAGCGAGTTTTCCGCCGCCTGCGTCAAGTCGACAGGCTGCGCATCGACGGCACTGAAAGCCGCCATGCGGTTATTCGTGTTTTGCGGAAACAGTTCGCCGAACGAAGCGGAACGAGTATCCTTGTCGGCCTGCAACAACTTATATGTCGTTATGCCTGCCACGCCTGAACTAAGTAAAACAACGGCTCCTATGCCCAAAATGTTTTTTGCTGTTCGTTTCATAATGAATCACTCTTTATTTTGTTAATATTCCATCCACATTTAACTTTGTGACGTTAAAACTATGACAAATAACAGTCACTTATTCCGCCTGTCATCCATTTTTGTCCTCTTTTAACAGAGAAAAATCCATGCTTAACAGCGCTTAACGGCAGGTTGTGACAATTTTGCATTCATTGCACACCGCCTTCGTCGCAAACACTGTCATTTGGGCAGTCAAGGCACTCTGTAATAAGGATTGCGGTCGGTTGTGTTCATTCCCTGTTCTTTATTTATATAAGGCAGAAATCGGGTGGCAAACAGCAGACGGCCCGTGTTAAATTCATCGTAAGCCGAGTCGGCAGGATCCAAACTGCTCACGTGCACATCGCCCATGGAATGAATGAAGCGTCCGCCGCCCACATAAAAGCCGACATGCGACACGCTTTCCGCCCGACCTTTCGAGGCTTTTCTTCCGAAGAAGACCAAATCGCCCGCCTGCAGATTCCCGAATCCGGGAGCAATCTCCAGCCGTTCGCCCACGAGAGCTTGTTGCGAGGCATCGCGAGGAATGATGATGTCATGCATGAAGAGCACCGTCCGCACCAATCCGCTGCAATCCACTCCCTTCGTCGAAGTTCCGGCCCAAAGATAGGGGGTTCCCATCAATCTGTAAGCCGTCTTCAAAATGCTTCCGGCATCTTGAGCAAGCGACTTCCTCCACACCGACTCCCGTTGTGAGAGAGAACGGGAAAGATAGGCCGTGCGGCCGTCGGGATAGGATACTTTATGGAAATTGCCCTCATCGCCTTCCCACTTCAAACGATTACCGGCCACGACATCCGAAACCGGCTGCGAACGCTCATCGGGCTTCTCGTAGGTCGAACCGTAAAGGGCGGTCACCACCACCTTTTCGGCACGATTCCAGGCATCATATTTCTCTTTCGACACAGGAACGACCTGCATGCGATGCACCCATCCCCGATACGTGTCGGGGGTTTCTATTTCGTACCAGCCTTTCTCCTGAATCATTTTGACGGGCATGCCCAATAAGGCTTGTGTCGTCATGCCCGCCGTGAATTTCCCTTCTTCGTGGAGATTACAGACCGACACATTGACCAACGCATAGAGCGAATCGGGAGAGAGAGGACGGACCGTTGCGTTTTGTGCCTGCAACGCGAGAGTTTTTAAGCCGAACAAAAAGCCGACAAAAAGCAAATTCGTTTTCATAATCATTTCGTTTCAAAAGAAAACTGCACCGGCAAAGTAATGCTTTACTCCTTACCGGTGCAGTCCGAACCGCATACTCAGAAAAACGACCGATACGGTGACGTCCCGAGAATGCCGATTAAATTATCTTTGGGGAAGTGCCCCGATCAGAGCGTATAACTCAATCCGATGCGGAATATTCCCTGGCTGATTTTGCTGATGACCTGATACTTGAATTGCCCATTGAGGCTCCAGCGGTCGTTCAACACCAAATCCACGCCGCCGCCCACATTCAAGCCCAGCTTACCGGAATTGAGTCCTCCACCGTTCCAATACGTCAGACCGCCCACGGGATACAAACGCAACGTTTCTCCCAAACGGAAAATGTAATGTGCATCGGCATTCAGGTTCCAGAGATCTCCTCCGCTCGGGAAGAAATAATCAAAAGACACCTCACCACGAATCTTTTCGGTGATACCGTGACGAGCATTAACACCTAAACCCAATACACCGCCGTCGGAAGTGTGGTTCAACTGAAATCCCAAAGAACTTTCGTTCTTCTGAGCATAACCACTCACGGCAAAAAGGCATAACATCGCCACAAAAAGAATTTTCTTCATAATTCTGCAAAATAAAAAATCGGTAGCACCTCCGACAGGATACAATAAATAAAAAAGGAAACGCGGTGCTATGACAGACGGCATTTCTCATTGTTCTCTTTTATGCGATTTTCCAAACAAAA
>JBHAEN010000055.1:0-42448 GCA_041855645.1 Bacteroides sp.
ATACGACAGCCCTTTAAGAAATGGAAAATCCACCTGCATATAGTTTACGGTATTGATTGCTCGTCCTACATCCTCGCGTTTTACATTGAGAGCATCCAAAGGATTGGCCACCATGGCGTCATTTCCATCCGGGAAAAACACCAGGTTCCCATTGCTATCGTAAGGTTCTGCCAAGGGATTCATCCTTATCGCCCTATCCAGATTTACACTTGTACCGGGCCTGTCTGCATAGGCCAATGTCGTCGAAGTCCCAAGTTTTAGCCAAGGCGTTATCTTCGTGTCAAGATTTGCTCTTAGTGTATATCGGTTAAACTCGTCATTTTGGGCAACGCCTTTATTCAGACTTGCATTTCCTGAGATGAAATACTGAACGTTCTCCGCACCACCGGCTAAAGAGAGATTATAATCTTGCTTGAACCCTGTTTGTAATGCCAAATCAAGCCAATTGGTGTTAATCCCTTTATTATGTTGTTCGGTCAAGAAGACATTGGAACCAAGGCGCTCTTCGCTCAATCTGTAATATTCTTCGCCCGTCATCATTTTCGGTTTATTGATGGCATTACTCACAGCCAGCGTGCCGGTGAACGAAATAATCGGTTTTCCTGTTTTCCCCTTCTTGGTGTTGATGAGAATAACGCCATTGGCCGCTTTCGATCCGTAGATTGCCGCAGAAGAAGCGTCTTTCAAGATTTCCAAAGATTCAATGTCCGACGGATTTATTTCAGACAGAAATCCATTATATTGTATGCCGTCTAAGATTATAAGAGGCGAAGCATCTCTGTTGATAGAACGCTGTCCGCGAATGCGATAAGACAAACCACTATTATCATCCGAAACACTGTTTGAGGTGTTTGTGATGTTCAATCCCGGCAATTTCCCTTGTAGCGATTGCATAACATTTGTCGAAGGCATATTTTTCAGTTCTTCGGGTCGTATGGAAATAACCGCTCCTGTTACATCTTTTTTCTTTTGGACACCGTAGCCTACAACTACAACCTCATTCAATGTTTTAGCGTCTTCTTCCAGAATCACACTTAGGACGCTTTTTCCTGTAATGTTTATGATTTGAGATTTGTAACCAAGATAGCTCACTGAAATGGACTCCGTTCCGAAAGGGATATTCAACATGAAGTGTCCGTTCACATCGGTAACTGTTCCCTGTGTATGGCCAACTGCCGTTACAGTGGCTCCAATTACGGGTTCTCTGTTCGAGTCTGCTACTTTGCCTGTAATCTGTTTCCCTGTTTGTGCATATAAAACATGTACAATAAAGAATATCAGCAGAGAGAGACTATAAATTCTTTTTTTCATGGTTTTGATTATATTAGTTAAACTATCGCAAAGATAGCTGCACCCTAATCCAACAGCCTTACAATATCGTACTGTTTTCCTATAATACAGTACAACTATTTGTCGTCCAGCTGTTTGTGAAGCTGTAAAATCGGTTTTTACTTAATCTGCTGAAAGAATATACCACAATAGACATATCATTTTCAGGGTAAGAAAGAGAAGGAAGAGTGTTTAATGTCTGTGAGTTTTGTGTAAACATAGCATACCCGCCTGTCATGAGCATTCATCTTCTAAAGTATGGTTCGGGGAAAATGGTGTTGGAATAAAAAAGATACAGATTGTGTACCTGTCAGCTTCCACCTATTCACCACTTATTTTCTTTCGACGCATCAAGTCAATCGTTGGTCTGCACCCGTTTTTTTGTCCATAAGCAGTCCCCTTTTCGTTGGGGGCAGACCAACGAATAATAATGTGCATGCGAAAGCCCTTGCTCTCTTCCGCAGAAAAGCGTGCCCGATGCGGCAAAATACGTTGATTGTCGGGTTTACTTTGGGGATGCGGATCTTCTGAAAATACGCTTCGGATTTTGCCGCGGCAGCTTTGTTAAAAACATGTCCTTATATGGTCGGAAACCGCTCTTTTTATCTATCTTTGCCTCCGCATTTTGGTTGTACGTCCTGTGATTCCGACAGGGATGTGCTGAAAAGGGAATCAGGTGCGAATCCTGAACAGACCCGCTGCTGTAAGCTCCTCCGATAGTTTTCGGCCGATACTCGGTTCCACTGTTCGTCGACGATTGAACGGGAAGGATGGCCGGAGATGGAGTAAGTCAGAAGACCTGCCAGAATGGATCTTAGTTAAAAAGCTCGAGGTTTAGGCTTTCAACTTGTACACCATGTCCGATGCAGTCGTCATAGTTTCTCTTGGTCCGGGCGATCCGGAACTGATTACGTGTAAGGCGTTGAAAGCCTTGCAGCAGGCCGATGTCGTCTTTTGTCCGACCACGGATACCTCTTCGCGTGCCATGGACATCCTTGTCGGCTTAGGCATAAGTGAAGATAAGGTGGAACGATTCGGGGTTCCCATGAGCAAGGAGCGAAAGCGTGCTTTGGCCGCCTATGAAGCGATAGCCGACAGGATAGCCCAACGCTTCGGTTCGGGGGATGAGGTGGCGGTGATAGCCGAAGGCGATGCGGGCTTTTACTCTTCGGTTCATTACATCAGCGATAACCTGCGGCTGCGGAATGTCCCTACCCGGAAGATTGCCGGCGTGCCTGCCTTCATCGCTTGCGGAGCCCTTGCCAATCTGCATATAGTCAAGCGGGAAGACGAGTTGGTCGTCATACCCGGAACCTCCGCTCGCGACACGTTGCGGCAACACATGGAGGCAGGAAGAACCGTCGTCGTCATGAAGCCTTCGCAATGCGAAGCCGCCGTCAAGGAATGCTTGTCCGACGAAGGATCGACCTTTCACTATTTCGAGAATGCGGGCGTTTCCGGCAAAGAATACTACACCACCGATAAAGACGCCATCAGGGAGCGGACGTTTCCGTATTTCTCCCTGCTGATTATTCATAACGAATTGTAACCCGATGAAGTCTCTGTATTTAGTGCTTATGACCGCCATGCTCTTTGGGGCGGCCTGCAAACCCGGTAAGAAAACCGAAACTTCCTTGCAGACGGCAGCTGCGAAAGCCGACACTGCCTCTGCCATCAAGTATGCCCAAGGATTCAAAGTCGCCGACCACGGGCAATATAAACTTGTCACGCTGTCCGACCCTTCGGGCGAGAGCGACGCCGTGTACCGCTATGCGCTGCTTCGCAGAGGAGCCGACAAGGCGGGCATACCCGCCGAATACCAGATTGTGGAGACACCCGTGCGCAGCGTTGTCTGCATGACCAATCTTCAGTTGTCTAACTTCATCAAGCTCGATGCCTTGGATAAGGTTGTCGGGATATCCAGTACTCGGTTTTTGTTCAATGAGTCCATGAACCGCAGGTTGGAAGAGGGGAAGACGAAGAAGATAGGTATCGAAGGCGAGTTTGATAACGAAATTGTCATATCCCTGCGCCCCGACATCATCCTCGTCTCTCCCTTCAAACGCGGAGGATACGATGCCATTCGCGATCTTGATATACCTCTTGTCAGCTTTCTTGGCTACAAAGAGACGTCGCCGCTGGGGCAGGCCGAATGGATTAAGTTCACGGCCATGCTTTTGGGCATGGAAGAAAAGGCCGACAGTCTGTTCAACGACATCGAGCGGAAATACACCGCGTTACGTGCGCTCACCGCTTCCGTCGATCGTCGGCCCACGGTGATGAGCGGCGAACTTCATTCGGGAAACTGGTACGTCGTGGGCGGCGACAGTTATCTGGCGCAACTGTTCCGGGATGCCGGTGCCGATTATTTCATGACGAAGCAAAACAACAGCAAGTCGGGAGGTTTCTTCGTCGACTTCGAGACGGTTTATGCGCAGGGAGCCGATACCGACTATTGGCGCATTGTCAACAGCCACAACGGCCCTTACTCGTATCAGGCTCTGAAACGGAGCGACTCACGCTATGCCGACTTCAAGGCGTATAAAGAGAAGAAAGTCATCTACTGCAATCTCAGAGAAAAACCTTTCTACGAGAATACGCCCGTTGAACCTGAAATCGTGTTGGCCGACCTGATTGCCATATTCCATCCGCAACTACTGCCCGGACACACTCCCGTTTACTACGAACTGTTGAAATAGCATGAAACGGCACTCGCTTCTTTTCGCCCTGATCGTGCTGTCCATACTTCTGTTCTTCACTCTGAACCTTGTATGGGGGACGATAGCCATACCCGCCGGTTCCGTGTGGAGAATATTGTGGGGAGCCGATGGCGAGTCTCCCGTATGGAACGACATCGTTTGGAAGTCTCGCTTTCCTCAGACGCTCACGGCATTGGTTGCCGGCATGGGACTGTCCATTAGCGGCTTGCAGATGCAGACCGTATTCCGCAATCCTTTGGCAGGTCCTTCGGAGTTGGGCATCAGCTCAGGGGCAAGTCTGGGTGTGGCGCTCATTATATTGCTGTCGGGCAATATTGCCGGAACCGCCATGAGCCGTCTGGGACTTTTCGGCGAGGTGGCCATATCCTGTGCCGCCATTGTGGGGGCTATGGCCGTGATGGCCATTATCATCGGTATCTCGCAGCGCGTGCGGGGGAATGTCATTTTACTCATCATCGGTGTCATGATAGGGTACATCGCGACGGCCATCATCGGCGTGCTCAAGTTTTTCAGCAACGACGAAGACGTGCGTGCCTATGTGATCTGGGGGCTCGGCAGCTTTGCCAAGGTATCGGGCAATCAGGTGTACACGTTTGTGTGCATCATGCTTGTGCTCGTTCCCCTTGCTTTTCTGCTTGTGAAAACACTCAACCTGATGCTGCTGGGCGAGGCTTATGCGCGCAATCTCGGACTGAACGTGAAACGTGCCCGCTTGCTTGTCATTGCTTCGTCGTGCATCATCACGGCCATTACCACCGCTTATTGCGGCCCCATCGTGTTTCTCGGATTGGCCGTTCCGCATCTGTGCCGGACTCTTTTCGTCTCTTCCGACCATCGCATTCTTATGCCTGCCGTAACGCTCACGGGGGCTTCGCTGGCACTTTTCTGCAACCTTATCGCCCGTATGCCTGGACTGGAAGGAGCGTTGCCCATCAACTCGGTGACTGCACTCATCGGTGCCCCCATAGTCATTTCCGTCCTCTTCGGCAGGCGAAAAAGTGAAATACATTGAACGCTATGAAAGCCCGAAACGATACGATTGTCATCCGGAATCTCTCTATCGGATATGCCTTGAAGAAAGCGACGAAAGTTGTGGCACAAGCCCTCGACACCACTATCCGCAGCGGAGAACTTACCTGTCTGCTCGGCGCAAACGGCATCGGCAAGTCTACGCTCCTGCGTACGCTTACTGCCTTTCAGCCGCGACTCGGTGGAGACATCTTCCTGCACGGAAAAAGCATTGACGCGTACGGAGAGAAAGAGTTGGCGCGCCTGGTAAGCGTCGTGCTGACGGAAAAGTTTGAAATCAGGAACATGACCGTTCGTGAGCTGATTGCCCTCGGCCGAAGCCCTTATACCGGCTTCTGGGGGAATCTCGGTGCCGACGACCGGACCATGGTGGACACGGCCGTGGAGCTTGTGCGCATCCCTCATCTGGCAAGCAGGATGGTGCACACGCTCAGCGACGGCGAACGTCAGAAGGTGATGATTGCCAAAGCCTTGGCACAACAGACTCCCATCATCCTGCTGGATGAACCCACGGCTTATCTCGACTTTCCCAGTAAAGTGGAAATCATGCAGCTGCTCCATCACCTGACGCGCCATACCGAGAAAACCATATTTCTTTCAACGCACGACCTTGAGCTGGCTCTCCAGATTGCCGACAAGATATGGCTCATGGATAAAGAGAACGGCATTCGTACAGGGACTCCCGAAGATCTTTCGCTCGACGGAACGCTCAGTGGCTTTTTCGAGCGAAAGGGCATTATCTTCGATCGCGACACGGGACTCTTCCGTGTGGAGAATGAATCGACCCGCGAGATGCGTCTCACCGGACACGGACCGGCCTATACGATGATCCGCAAGGCTTTGTCGAGAAACGGCATCCGTGCTTCGCGTACCGCCGTGTCCGACATTCATATCGAAATACGATCCGATGGCATATTCCTCGGTCAGGCGGGAAAAGCTCCGTCCGCCGTGTCCGGCATCGCAGAACTTCTGGAGCGCATCGAACAACTATAATGATACTCATTTTCGGCGGTACGACCGAAGGGCGAAAAGCAGCGGCAGTGTGCGACGAAGCCGGTAAACCCTTCTACTATTCCACCAAGGGGCGGATGCAGCAACTTACCGCGGCCAACGGCATCGTCCTCACCGGTGGAATGGACGATACGGCCATGTATGATTTCTGTACTTCGCACGACATACGACTCATTGTCAATGCGGCACATCCTTTCGCCGAAGTCTTGCATGCGAACATTGCCCGTGCGGCAGATCGCTTGCACATTCCCGTACTCCGTTACGAACGCACGTATGCGACGCGAAGCGATGACATTACGTGGTTCGACACTTATGATGAAGCGGTCGGTTATCTTCTTCGTCACCGCATCGAACCGGTACTTTTCCTGACGGGCGTCAATACCTTGAGCAAACTGAGACCCTATTGGCAGAAGTATGATTGCCGCTTTCGGATACTCGACCGGGAAGAGTCGAGAGCAATGGCTCACAGTCAGGGGTTCCCGCCCGAACAACTTCTGTATTATGATCCCGACGAAGACTTGCCGGCACTTTTCCGCCGCTTGTCGCCTCAGGCCATACTTACGAAGGAAAGCGGTGAAACGGGAGGATTCGACGCGAAAGCTGCCGCGGCGCGACAGGCAGGTATTCCGTTGCTCGTCATTCGCCGTCCGTCCTTGTCGTCTTCGTTCATTTCCGTCGGAGGGGAACATACGCTTCGCAAGGAAATCGAACGACGGTTGCCGGACTTCTTCGAACTTAAAACGGGATACACCACGGGAACATGTGCCGCTGCCGCCACAAAAGCCGCCTTGTTGACGCTGCTCTCCTCCGAGACTTGGCCGGAAGTGCGCATTACGCTTCCCTGCGGGGAGCAGGTGAAAATACCGGTTGCTCATACGGAATGTGCCGGAGATACCGTAACCTGTACCGTCATCAAGGATGCGGGCGATGACCCCGACGTTACCCACGGGCAGGCCGTTTGCTCCACGGTCCGACTTAATTGCGGCCGTCGAGGCGTGCAATTTCTTCAGGGCGAGGGAGTGGGAGTCGTTACTCTGCCCGGGCTGGACATCGACATCGGAGGGCCTGCCATCAACCGGGTGCCGCGCCTGATGATGAAACGCGAAATCTTCAAAGTGATGCGCCATTATCGCGATTGTCTGCCCGACGGCCGTTTGTCGACAGGGGTCGATGTGACAATCTCCGTGCCGGGAGGAGAGGAACTGGCCCGGCGGACGTTCAACCCCAAACTCGGTATCGTGGGAGGAATCTCCATCATAGGCACATCGGGCATCGTGCGTCCGTTTTCGTCCGAAGCCTTCGTGGCCGCCATCGGACGGGAAGTGCAGGTGGCCGCCGCGTTGGGGTGCAGGCATCTGGTCATCAATTCCGGGGCAAAGAGCGAGCGTATCGTGAGGCAGCAGTACCCCGATTTGCCTGCACAAGCCTTCGTTCATTACGGCAACTTCATCGGAGAGACGCTTCGGGCGGCCGATGCGCATGGATTCGACCGCCTGACGCTCGGAATCATGATCGGGAAAGCGGTGAAGCTGGCCGAAGGGTTTCTCGATACGCACAGCAAGAAAGTGGTGATGAATCCGGATTTCCTCACCGGATTGGCGCAGGAGGCCGGGCTCGACGCGGAGACTGTAAAGGCCATCGGCACAATGATGATGGCCCGCAGCTTATGGGAAATCGTGCCTGCCGACAAGTCGTTGCGGTTTTTCGGTGCGATCATGCAGCGTTGTTATGAGGTATGTAAACCGCTTTTCCCCAAAGGAGAATTGGAAGTGATTCTGATCGGAGAATAGTTTTCCGGAGCGTGAATTGAGTGAATTTCAACTTCCGGGCGGCTGTTGTCGCATCCTCCCTCACAGACTGATGTCTTGTAAAATTCTTTCAATTCTCTTCATGAGGTCGTTTCGGAACGGGTCGGGATTTTGCCCCTTTCCAAAGCCCCTCTGGAAGGGCTTTTCCGAAATGCGTGCACTTGACGTCTGAAATGCACGCATTTCAGACGTCAGACACGTGCATTTCAGAGATTGAACACGTGCATTTCAGACGTCAGATGCGCGCGATTCGGAAACCGAGAAATTTATGTAAAAAAAAGAGATGTTGGACGTGCTCATTTTCGGTGTGGAGAATGGGGAGAATTGAAGGCGTCGCGCTTTTGGCTGACGACAGCAAGGGAAAAGAATAACAAGCATAAATTTCAGTCCATCATCAGGCTCATGTAAGGCCTCCGCGATCGGAAGACCCATTCGGAGAGCTTGTCGATGCTCATCTCCGTGAAAACGTCCGACAGAGGTTCGGGGCTTACCGTGCATTGCCCTTTGTGCAAAGCATAAAAACCGTTGTTCGCGCTTAGTTGCGGATCGGTCAGGGCTATCTGCAAATCGAGTTCGGGGAAAACGGAAGCATGGCGTTGCAGCACTTCCCGGGCTTGAACGACGCGAATCATGCCGACGGGTGTGTCCGGCATCTTTCCGTCGGAGGGAGAATATCGGAGGAATGACGTCGCGCCCGTTTCTTTTTTAAGGGTATGGAGCATGGCTCGATCGACTTCGGGATGATCGGAGAAATGTTCGTTGACAATCCAACCCGGTTCTCTGCGATAGGCGATGAGCATACCGCAGACTTCCCCTTGCCGTTTGGCCGCAAGGAGAAGGCCTTGGCTCACGCTCAGGTCGGCCAGAATCACGCGGAAATCGGCTTCGGGATGTTGTATGCAGCAAGGACGATCCGACATTTTGCGGCTGAAGTAGCGGAAAATATCTTCTTCGTAAGTCTCCGTGCGTTCTACCCTTATGTTGCCGTCTGCGTTTTCCGGAGCGTCGATTTTTTGCGTCGAGCGGCGGAACACGGGCGCATAGCCCATGTGCCGGTAGTAGTCGAACAACCACGGTTCGGCCGGAATCAACGTGCTGAAAAGCGCATCGCCTTGTGCCATGCGTGCGAAGGCTTGTGCAAGCAGTTGGCGCATCACCCCCCTGTTGCGAAAGTCGGGATGTGTGCAAGCCCCCGACACATAGGCCGTTTGCACCGTTTCTCCTCCGAAAGTCAGGGGATAAGGAAGCATCTGAAGGGCCGCGATGAGTTGTTCGCCGTTGCGGATACCTACGTTGATGTCGTCATCATAGCGCAGCCTGAAGTAAAGGTCGATGAATGCTTCACTGTCGCCGAAGCAGAGTCTCCACAGTGTTTTGACCTGTTCTTTGGTGCATTCGCCGTTCATTCCGTGATTTCTGCGGTTTGTTTTTTGAGCCTCGCCGTGTATTTTTCGAGCAGCATGACGGGCTGATACGACAGTTTGGCCTTTCGCAGTCCTTCGATGCCCAAATCTTCTTCACGGTTGAGGTAGGTGTATTGTTCGGGAATCCGGGCGGCAAACTCATGGTTGATCATGGCATACGCGCCGTCGATGGCGGTATTGGCTTTTTCGACGTGAATGCCGAAAGTGTCGTGATTGATGGGCATGCCGAAGGTGAACGCCACCGTTTTTCCCTCCACTTGCAACATGCCGCCCGTAAGTCCCAACTCTTCGAAGTGGTGCAGCGCATAGGTCAACGCGCGCCGTTCGTTACCCGTTCCTTCTTGCTCGTCGCAGTTGTTGGCCCTGCACCATTCCGCTTCCAGCTTCATGCATTCGCCGATGTGCTGGGGAGTGATGGGGATGTAGGCATAGTCGGGATAAGTATTGCGAAATCGGTTGATGTGATTGCGCTTGGCCTGAAACTTTTTGCCTTTCAGCGTGGCGAGGTCTTCGCGCAGGTAGACATAGTCGGCATAATCGCGATTTGCCGTGAAAACGAATTGTTCCGGGAAATGCGTTTCAAGGACATCGCGCATGTTGCTGCATACGCCGAGCATCAGGAAAGGTTGCTGCTCGTGCTCCGCGTCTGCCATGATCCGACGGACGGCAGAGGTGGGATCGCCTTCGCCTACGGGCATCATGTAGGCCAATTTGCCGTTAGCCCGGAACTTGAAGAACAGAAAGTCGTCCGCAACGGCAAATCGGGTGTCGTACAGGAACCGCCAACTGCATAGGTTGGAAACGGAAAGGTCGCAGTTGCGTCGGTCGCCCGGAAACGTGTAAGCGGTGATGGCCTCTCTATCGGCCGGAGTGATGTCTTTAAAAGGAATCATGTCTGGGAAATTATTTCACGGAGTATAACAGTGGGAATGAGCTTTTTGTTGTCAAAGTATGCCTAATAAATGCAAAAGGGTGGGAGTGAGCAGTGCGGTCAGTATGCCGTTCAGTATCAATCCTAAACCGGCATAGGCTCCGTACTTGCTGCTCACGTTCATGGCAACGGAAGTGCCTACGGCATGCGATGCGGTTCCTATGGACAATCCTTGCGCAATGGGGCTGTGTACCCGCATGACCTGCATGGTTTTAAATCCGCATACAGCCCCGAATAACCCGACCAGTACGACGACGGCCGCCGTGAGCGGAGGGATGCCGCCGATGCTTTGGGTTACTTCCATGGCTATGGGAGCCGTCACCGATTTGGGAGCGAGTGACAGAATGATTTCGGGCGGAGCGCCCATCCATTTCGCGATGAGCGACACCGAAATAATGCCTGTGATGCAGCCTGCAAGTTGCGATAGCAGAATGGGTAAAAGTTGTTTTTTGATGGCTCCTAATTGAAGATAGAGCGGAACGCCCAAAGCGACAATGGCCGGGCGGAGCCAGAATTCGATCATTTCGGCCCCTTCCTTGTAAGCCTCAAAGGATACGCCTGTGACTTGGAGAAAAAGGATGGTCGCGGCCACCGTGATCAGTATCGGATTCAGAAGCGTCTGTCCCGTCTTGCGTTGAAGGAGTTTGGCCGCGAAGTATATGCCGAAGGTGAGAGACAGCAGGAAGAAACGATTCTCTAAAAAACTCATTTCAATTTACGGGTTAGTTGGTGTACCCATCCGGTAACGCAAAGCACCAAGATCGTGCTGACGACGGTGGCAATCGCTATGGGCCAAAATTGAACGCGGATGATGTCGAAGTAAACCATCAAGGCTACGCCGGGAGGAACGAAAAAGAAACCGAGATGGGCAATGAGAAAATCCGTCATTCCCTTCACCCATTCGAGCTTGATCCATTTGAGATGTAGCAGCAAGGTGAGCAGCAACATGCCGATGATGCTTGAGGGTAGTTTGATTCCCGTCAGAAAAACAATCAGTTCGCCTATGGCGAGACAACCGAAAAGAATGGCGCATTGAAGTATCATTCGGATTGGATTTGAGATGAATAATTTGACGGGTTCGATGAAAGCCGATGCAAAGGTAGGAAAAATAGAAGCCTCGTGTTAAATATTATGATTATTTAGACTTAGGAACAAAAAAAAGGAGGTTGTTTGCTATGTGTATATAGCAAAATTGCCTACTTTTGTTGCGCAAATTCCCAATTCCTCTGCTACGTATAACATAAATTCTTATAGTATCATGCTAAATCTAATCAACCAAATCGTGGAGCGTGCCAAAGCGAGCCGCCAACGCATTGTTCTTCCCGAAGGAACGGAAGAACGTACCTTGAAAGCAGCCAATCAAATTTTAACGGACGAAGTCGCTGATCTTGTCTTGTTGGGCAATCCTGATGAGATTCATGAGCTGGCTGTAAAATGGGGGTTGGGAAACATCTCGAAAGCGGAGATCATCGATCCCGAAAATTCTCCTAAACATGAAGAATACGCACAACTGCTGTTCGAACTTCGCAAATCGAAAGGACTTACCATCGAAGAAGCGCGCGAATTGACCAAAGAACCGCTTTATTACGGCTGTTTGATGATTAAGAACGGAGATGCCGACGGACAGTTGGCCGGAGCACGCAACACCACGGAAAACGTGCTTCGTCCCGCTTTGCAAATCATCAAAACCACTCCGGGAATCACTTGCGTGTCGGGCGCGATGCTGCTGCTCACTCATGCTCCGGAATATGGCAAAAACGGTGTTCTGGTGATGGGCGACGTGGCCGTCATGCCCGTTCCCGATGCCCACCAACTTGCGCAGATTGCCGTTTGTACGGCGCAGACGGCCAAGGCCGTGGCCGGTATTGAAGCTCCCAAAGTGGCCATGCTCAGCTTTTCCACCAAAGGTTCGGCCAAGCACGAAGTGGTGGATAAAGTGATCGAAGCTACACGCATTGCCAAAGAAATGGCTCCCACACTCGATTTGGACGGAGAATTGCAAGCCGATGCCGCTTTGGTTCCTGAAATCGGAGCGAGCAAGGCGCCGGGTTCGAAAGTGGCCGGAGCTGCCAACGTGCTTGTGGTGCCTAACCTCGAAGTAGGCAACATCGCTCATAAGCTGGTGCAGCGTCTGGGACATGCCGAAGCAGTGGGACCTGTGTTGCAAGGAATCGCCCGTCCGGTCAACGACCTGTCGCGCGGCTGTTCCATCGAGGACGTGTATCGCATGATTGCCATTACGGCCAATCAGGCCATTGCAGCCAAAGCCGAGAAATAAACCTACACCATATTATATATAGCAAGAAAACACAACATGAAGATTTTAGTATTGAACTGCGGAAGTTCATCCATTAAATATAAATTGTTCGACATGACTTCAAAAGAAGTCATTGCACAAGGCGGTATTGAAAAAATCGGCCTGAAAGGCTCGTTCCTGAAATTGACGCTCCCCGGCGGGGAAAAGAAAATTTTGGAGAAGGATATTCCCGAGCATACGGCGGGCGTGGAGTTCATTCTCCGGACGCTCATCAATCCTGAGTACGGAGCCATCCGCTCGCTCGATGAAATCAATGCCGTCGGCCATCGTACCGTACATGGCGGTGAACGCTTCAGCGAGTCGGTTCTGCTTACGCCGGAAGTGCTCGAAGTGTTTGAGTCTTGCAACGAACTGGCCCCGCTGCATAATCCGGCAAACCTGAAAGGAATCCGGGCCATTGAAGCCATTCTCCCCAATGTTCCTCAGGTGGGCGTGTTCGATACGGCTTTCCATCAGACCATGCCCGATTATGCCTACTTATATGCCATTCCTTACGCGCTGTACGAAAAATACGGTGTGCGCCGTTACGGTTTTCACGGAACATCGCACCGTTACGTGTCTCGACGCGTATGCGAGTTTCTCGGTGTAGATCCGAATCAGCAACGCATCATCACCTGCCATATCGGCAATGGCGCTTCTATTGCGGCAATCAAAGGAGGCAAGTGCATCGACACCACCATGGGACTGACTCCGCTGGAGGGCTTGATGATGGGAACGCGAAGCGGCGACATCGACGCCGGAGCCGTCACTTTCCTGATGGACAAAGAAGGACTGGATACGGAAGGAATTTCCGACCTGCTGAATAAAAAGAGCGGCGTTTTGGGCATATCGGGTGTTTCCAGCGACATGCGCGAACTTCTGGCTGCTTGCGAGGCCGGCAACGAACGAGCCATCTTGGCCGAGAAGATGTATTACTACCGCATTAAGAAATACATCGGCGCCTATGCTGCGGCGCTGGGCGGTGTGGACATCATCCTGTTTACGGGCGGTGTGGGAGAGAACCAATTCGAATGTCGTCGCGAAGTATGCTCCGGATTGGAATATATGGGCGTCGAACTCGATTATCCGCTGAACGACAAGATACGCGGTACGGAGACGGTGATTTCGACTTCGGCTTCAAAAGTCAAAGTCGTGGTTATTCCCACGGACGAGGAGTTGATGATTGCTTCGGATACGGCTGAAATCTTGAATCGTCAATAAGAACCGCCGCGCAAGTTTCGTCCGGCGGAACCTGTCGGTGTGTATTTCATTATTTGAGGGGCTTTGTCGAAAACTTCTGCTTTTCGGCTCAGCCCCTTTAAGTATGTGGGAAAACAATGGTTTGTTTCTCCCACTTCCTATGAACCGCGCATGGTTTCGTTGCGGCTCCGTCTGTTTTTGTTGTCTGATTTTTATTATTTTTCATAACGGTTGGTCGGGCAGATATATAAAAACGGACTGAGAACGAGGGCTGTTTTCAGCCTGCGTAGAAACACTGTTGGTCTTCTTCTTTTTTCGTTTCTTCCGCTTTTTTTAAGGGAAGAAGCCCCCAAAACGCGTCGGGACGATTATTTCTTCATTATCAAAAATATTTATAGGCCGTTCTGCGATTCTTTCCCAAATTGCCCGAATGATGCGCTGTGGCTTGTTTATGGAATGACATTTTCCGTTCCTTTTTTTAGAAGTTTACATTCTTTTCTGTAGAATTGTCTTTGATTTTTTGATCAAAAAGTTGTTTTTCTGAAAAAACTCTCATAATTTCGCCTATGTTTTTCGCAGAGCTTTAGAAAGAGATATACATAACACAAACGAAAATGACCATGAAATACGGTGATTATTGCTTATTTCAGAAGACATTATTTCAAGCACGGTTAATGGTTAAACAGAGGGATGCTTTCTGAACGGAGCGTCATATCGATTTTTATTTTTGTACTACCTGTTTATTAACCTTTTAAAATACGACCTTATTTATGCTTCATAGAATTACACTCCTATTTTATATACTCTTCGGGGCTTTTATGGGAGCTGAGGCCCAAAGCCGGAAAACGGTTTTGACCGCCGAAGTGTACGATTATCAACGCGACATGGTTCACTTCGATTGTTTGCAAACACCGCTTATCAATCAAGAATTTCATACCAATCCGGGCGAAGTGCACGAGTTTGCTTTTGAAACGGACAAGCCTGTCAGCATGCTCATCAACGGACAAGTTAAAGTGTTTTTGCAACCGGGCGACAGCCTTCATGCCGTGATACGCTATAACGGAAAGTCCGTTTCCACGATGGATTTTAGCGGGACTCAGCAAGCCGTGACGCAGAATCGGCTGTATTGGGACGTTGAGCGTTTGCGCCGTTCCATGCGTTACAGGGCACAGTTGTTGAGTTGCGTGGTGCTCGACGTTAAACCGAAAGACCGCATCAACGACTCGCGCACGCTGCTCTCCAAAGTCGGCGCCATGCTTGAAACGGCAGGTGCGTCCGTATCGCCCGAGGCGGCAAGTTACATCCTTGCGGAAGTAGAATCGGCCGTTTTTCAATCCCTGATGGAATACCCGCCGATGTATGCCGAAACGAGAAAACTCCCCATCGAGCAGCAGGAAATCGGCGATTATTGGACGTTGATGGACGGATACACGCTTCGCAACGACGAGGTGACCTTGCGTTGTCCCGAATACGCCATGATGCTGATGCGCTATTGTTTCTATGAAAATGCGAAAAAAGCTCATCAAGCCGGAAAGGAATATCAGCCTCCCAAGCGTTTTGAAGAGATTTATAAGGAACTGGCCGCTTTTCATCAGGGCGAGCATCGCGATTATGTGCTCTACATGTTGCTTTGCAATTTCATCAGGAACGGAAAAGAGCTGGAACGTGCCGAGCCGTTGTTGGCAGATTATAAAGAGAACTATAATAAAAACGAAGAGTATATCCGCATACTCGATCACCTTTTACAATAATCTTTTTTGAGGAAAACCCCTCTTGTGCACAGGGCTTTATGGACTGTGTGCAAGAGGTTGGGATGAGATGTGACGGCATTCGCTTTCATGTCTTGTTTCAGGTGGATTTTATTGATTACTAACATAAGAAGAACACATCGTATGAGAAAGACAAAATTCTGTGTGATACTTTTCTGCATGACACTTCTTCTGACCATTGTTCCATCGGCCGGCGGCATAGGCGGAAAGCTGTATGCCCAGAATCGTGCGGACGAGAGTTGGAAAGAACAGAAAATAACACTGAGAGTGAGTAATGAAACACTGGGAAATGTGTTGTTAAAAGTGGCCAACGCCGCCGGCGCGAATCTTATTTTGCAGGAAGTGACGCTTGTCGGCATCAATCAGCCCACGACGTTGAACGTAAAAGACAAACCTTTGGACAAGATTTTGGCCGAACTGCTTCACGATCAGAACGTGAAGGTTCGTTATGAAGCCGACAAGAAAATTATCGTCGAGCCGGTTGCACCTTCGGGAGCAACGGAAAAAGAGAAATCCGGAAAAATCTTTTTGATAGAAGGGGTCGTAACCGGTTCCGACTTTGGAGAACCTCTGATCGGTGCCACGGTCATGGTTACCGACGGGACGGAAGAAGGCGGAGTGGCCGGCGCGATTACGGACCACGACGGGAAATTCAGCCTGAAGGTGGAACCCAAATCGTCTATCCGTGTGTCTTATATCGGTTATGAAAGTTATTCGCAGCAGATAACGGCGCCGGCTTCCGGGATGAAGATTGTCTTGTCGCCTGCCGCAGTCGGTATGGACGAAGTGGTGGTCACCGGTATCAGCAAACGCAGTAAAACGAGCTTTACGGGAAATTACGTTTCGGTGAAAGGGTCTGATTTACGGAAACTTTCTCCCAACAACATTTTGAAAGGACTTCAGTTTTACGATCCCAGTTTCAAGGTGGCCGACAATAACAGAAGGGGTTCCGACCCGAATGCTTTGCCCGAATTTTATATGCGCGGCGATCAGTCTATGGGCGGTTCCGCCAACATGAGCAGCATGGACTTGATGCTCGACAACGTATCGAGCCGTCCCAACACGCCGTTGTTCGTATTGGACGGATTCATTGTCAGCATACGTCGCATTCTGGAACTCGACCCCGAGCGTGTGGAAAACATCACCATTTTGAAAGATGCAGCGGCGACTTCCATCTACGGTTCGCGTGCGGCCAACGGCGTGGTGGTGGTGGAAACGAAAGTGGCCCCCGACGGTGTGCTTTCGGTTTCGTACAACGGTGCGCTGACGGTGGAAGCTCCCGACTTGACCGACTATAACATGATGACGGCCGAAGAAAAACTCAGGACGGAAGTGAAAGCAGGTCTGTATCCGGAAACGAATCCCGCCTTGATGAACGAATATAACCGTTACTTGCGCAACGTCTTGTCGGGGGTAAATACCTACTGGCTGTCGCAACCGTTGCGTACGGCTTTCCAGCATCGTCATTCGCTTAATGCAGCCGGAGGGACGGATGTGTTCCGTTACAGCCTCGGCTTGAACGCCGGATTCCGTCCGGGAGTGATGAAAAGCTCGTCCAATGACACGAGAAGCATCACTTTCAACATGACTTATCGCAAGGATAAGACGACGGTAGGTGCTTCGATCAACCTGACCGAGACTAAGGGAACCGATTCGCCCTACGGATCTTTCTCGTCTTATACGAGTATCAATCCCTATTATCCTCTTACCGATGAAAACGGCAACTATCAGCCCGTGTTGGATAACCACCTGGCTGCCGGGAGCAGGCTCATCAGGAATCCGCTGTATAACGCGAACCTCAATCTGAAAGACTTCACGAATAACCTGACGATCACCGGAAACCTGAATCTGGAGTACATGATCACTAATAATCTTCGCCTTTCCGAACAGCTATCGTACGTGCGTGGTATGGTTAAAGACGAGACTTTCCGTCCGGCCAACCATACGTTGTTCGTTGCCGAAACGGATTTGACAAAGAAAGGAAGCTATGACAAAAGTGTCGGCGACCTGACCACATGGTCGAGCAACTTGTCTCTCAACTGGAACCTTCCGTTTGAACAGCACCTGCTCAGTTTGATGGGTAACTGGACGGTTAATGAAGATCGCAGCAATTATGTCAATCTGCATGCTACGGGCTATCCGAGCGAAATGATGGACGATTTCATATTCGGTTATCAGATGCAAGACAGACCCAGCGGAACGGAAGCCATGTCGCGTGCGATGGGCTTCATCGGGCAGTTCTCTTACAGCTACGATAACCGCTATTCGGTCGATTTCAACCTGAGCAGCGAACTTTCGTCGCGCTATAATGCCGATCAGCGTCTGGCACCTTTCTGGTCGACCGGTGTCCGCTGGAATGCCTATCGCGAAAAGTTCCTGCAAGGCTATGTGTCCAACCTTGTGCTGCGTGCCACTTACGGAATAACGGGTGAACAAAACTTTAATCCTTACGAAGCCATCGAGTTCTATACCTTCTCGGGAATGATGAAACCTTACAAATCGTTTTCCGTGTTGGGAGCCAAATTGAACGCGTTGCATAATCCGAATTTGGGCTGGGCGAAGACCGACAACTTCAGCTTGGGCTTGGAAGTCGGTGTCTGGAAAAACCGACTGAATGCAACTTTCAATTATTATAACAACATCACTCGTCAGCTGCTGACCAACTATGACTTGGCTCCTTCCACCGGTTTTTCTTCGCAGACCATCAATGCCGGCGAATTGCAGAATAGTGGTTTCGACTTCGGTTTGAATCTTATTGCCGTGCAGGATATTAAGAACAACTTTTACTGGACACTGGGAGTCAACGGTAATTACAACAAAAACAAAATCCGCAAAATCTCGGACTTCCTTCGTAAAATGAACGAAAAAGCCTTGAGTTCCACCGGATCTCCCACGCCGATTTATCAGGAAGGAGAATCTACGACAACGCTTTTTGTCGTTCGTTCGCTGGGCATCGACCCCGTGACGGGCAAGGAAGTGTATCTGAAAAAAGACGGAACGAAAACCTTCGAATGGGATCCCGCGGATAAAGTGGCCGTAGGCGATACGCGTCCCAAGTTGAGCGGAACGTTCAATTCTTCCGTAAACTGGAAAGATTTGTCTTGCACACTGGCTTTCAGCTATCGTTGGGGAGGCATAATCTACAACAGCACACTGTTGGATAAACTGGAAAACAGCAATCTTGTTCATAATCTGGATCGTCGCGCGTTGGATAGCCGATGGGAGAAAGAAGGCGACGTTGTCCGTTACAAACGCTTTATGCCTGCCGGAAATGAAACGCCGGCGAGCAGTCGTTTCATCATGGACGACAATGAACTGAAACTGGCAAGTTTGAATCTGGGCTATCGTTTCCATAATGACAAATATACGTTCCTGCGCAAAATGAACATCGATTTGGTTTCGTTGAACTTTACGACCAACGACCTGTTCCGCATCTCGTCCGTGCGTATGGAACGCGGCTTTGATTACCCGTTTTCTCGCAGCTATACGTTGTCTATGTCTGTTTTGTTCAAGTAATTGTTGAACCTAAATACATTGAAAAATGAAAAATATAATCAAAATAGGAATATTGACGCTGGCGGGCGCGGCCTCTCTTTGCTCGTGTACCGACTGGTTCGATGTAAGTCCGAAAACAGACCTGAAAGCCGAAGAGTTCTTCGCTAAGGAAGAGGGCTTTATGAGCGCACTTGCGGGCACATACAGGCTTATGGCCGGCGAGAATACGTATGCCGGTGAGCTGAGTTTCCACCTGATGGAACAATTGGTAAATTCGTATGATCGTCTTCCCGACGGAGCCAATAGCGCCGCCGAAGTGTACATATATACTGAAAACACCAAAACGTTTGAAACCAAAACGCGTTTGGCCGATGTGTGGTTGAATTCGTATGAGGTGATTGCCAATGCGAACAATCTGCTGAAGTGGTTGGACAGTAAAGGAGAAGAAGTGATTTTCGATAAAACAACGCGTGATATGATTCGCGGAGAGGCATTGGCCATCCGGGCTTATGTACACTTCGACCTGCTTCGTGGCTGGGGGCCCATTTACAGCACCAAGTCCGATAGCCTGAGCATCCCTTATCGGAAAGTCGCCGATAACTCCAAGCAACCCTTGTTGCCCGCAAAAAAGATAGTGGAACATGTTCTGGAAGACCTCACTCAAGCCGGGCAACTGTTGGGATATGAAAAAGGCACTTCGCTGTCGGGATCTTTGCGTCGTTATCGTTTCAATTACCATGCCGTCAATGCGACGATGGCGCGTGTCTACTGCTATATCGGCGATGAAACGAACGCCGTACGGTATGCAAAAGAAGTAATTGCCGGTTGCGGACTCGACTTGCAGGTAAGCAATCAGGGCGACCCGATGTTGTTTGATGAAGTGCTTTGCGGCATGTCTCTGGAAAAAATGACGAGTGAACTTTCCACGAAGTTCTCCGAAGGGCCGAAGTTTGTCGAACACCTTTATTGTACGATTTCTACGCTGAACGGCTTTTTCGGAATTACGGGGACGGAAACGGAAGACATCCGTGCCAAGTCGTCCGCGTTCTTGCGTTACAATGACCAAGACAAAGCCATCTCTTTGAAGTACATAAAAAATGACGCGGAGATTATTCCCTTGATCCGTTTGCCGGAAATGTATTATATCCTGTGTGAAATGTCGCCGCTGAGCGAAGCACCTGCATACCTGAACAAAGTACGCAACCGCAGAGGATATTCATCTTCAAGCAACGTGCAGTTCAGCTCTCACGAACAGCGCGTTCAGGCATTGAGTATAGAGTATCGCAAAGAATTTTATGCCGAAGGCCAGTATTTCTATTTCCTGAAGAAAAATCAGATAAGGACTTTCCAAAACTGTCCCGTTTCCGCCATGACCGAAAAGCACTATGTCTTCCCGTTGCCCGATAACGAGAAAGAATACGGCTGGACATCGCCGGATGAGGAGCAGTAAACTAACGCAGAATAATCCATAAAAAACAAAAAGTATGAAATACCTATATTATATGCTTACCGCTCTGTTGACCGGCTCATTATTGGCCGGATGCGAGCATCAGGAGCCGCCTTATTTCGATGCAGGAGCCAATGGAGCCTATTTCTATAATGGGAAAGATGGTCAGCAAGTGTCGGATACGATCAACTTCGCCGACTACGCTTCCGAGAATCCTTCGGAACTCATTGATACGTTGCATATCAAGTTGTTGGGTTATAAAGCCGACAGGGATCGCAAACTGGTTCTGAAGACCAGACCGATAACCGGTTACACACAGGCGGTGATTCAGCTTCCTGAAGTGATGATTCCGAAAGATTCGACTGCCCATAAAGTGCTTGTTCGGATACCGCGTCCGGAAAATACGGATGAAGTATACGGTATATGCATTTATCTGGATACGGAAGATCCGGAAAGCGAATTGGGCATGGGAATTGCCGGATATGCCGAATATTCCCTTTTTGTAAAGGAGGTCTATCGCAAGCCCTCAGGATGGGATTACTCTTACGGCATGTATCTGGGAGAATGGAATCCGGCCAAACATGTCTTTATGGCGCAGGTGCTGAAGAATAATAATTATGCCGATCCCGGAGATCCCAACATCTGGTCGAATGCTCCCCAATACAACTTACGGGCCGTGGACTCACTGCGAACCTATCAACAAAATAATCCGGGTGCGAATGTCGAGATCAATATTCCCTTCCATCCGGATGTACGCTATTCCAAGCCGTTTTATTGGGGAGAGTTGCACGATCGTTATCTGGGCACTTACTCAAGGCGCACTTTTGTGACCATTTGCCGTTCGGCCGGAATCAACACCTCCAACGAAGTCGCGTCTTTGGCAGCAGAAGAAGCAAGGCTGAAAGAGATGAACAAACTTGGGGTGAAGGCCATGATGCAGGAGTATAACAAAATATTCTCCTGGCAGTATGCAGGGGCCGGCTATCGCTCTTATTGTTGGGTACCGATGTTCGAAGATATCGATTATGAAGTGATTCGTCCCGGTGCTTGGAGCAGATCTTCCACTTCCGCCTTGTTGCAGCGCTATTATGGCGAATATTCGGAGGAGAAATATAAATTCATGATCAAGACGTGGCTGAAACACAAAGGTACGCAAGACTTCGTGCTGGTTCAGATGTTCCCTGTCAAATTCACTTGGGGAGATACGGATGAAGTCGGCATGTGGGACGACAGCATCAACGGCGAAGAGCAAATCAAGGAGTGTTACAGGGTGTTCAAGGCTGCCTACGATCAACTGACGGACGCGTCATTCACTTTTCCCGAAGTTAGTCTTTAACGGATAGATTATCGCGGAAATGCGGCATGCCGCATTTATCATCAATGAAGAATACAATTATGAAAAAGATACTATACATAACGGCAGTGGCGGGATTGCTTTCCGCTTGCTATGAAGATAAGGGAACGTACGATTATCATTTTGACGACGTTAACTACATCGAAGGCATTTCTTTCGTGCCCGAGGCTTTTAGCGGTATAAAAGGGCTGACTGTGGAGTTCCAACAGCCGCTTGACGAGGCTAAAACGGAACGTGTGGAAGTGCAGTTGGAACAATCGCTGTCCCGGAATTTCGATAATCTCGATTTCTGGTGGGAACGGACTTATACGAAAGACGGCGAAAAAGTTAAAGATACCTTGGAAACAAAAGGCTATTTGGACGTGGAACTGGCTCCCGGTAAAGATACGGAATATAAAGTCCGTCTGAGGGTGAGAGATCGCGTTTCTTCTCTGGCCAGATACGTTAATTTTACGATCAGCACCCGTCCCATCTTCAGAAACAGCCTTTTTGTGCTACACGGCAATAGCGGCGGGGCAATGCAACTGGGCAATGTGGAATTCGTGGGGGACAAAACGGTGATACGCATGGATGCCTTGAAAGCCGTGCAACCGGACGCTCCCAATGCCTTTGCCGATGCCGTCGGCCTGGGTTACAACGCATATTATGATCTGAAGAAAGGGGCTTCCGAAAACTTCTGCGCTTTCCGTGCGGACGGACAGGCCGAACTGTATAGCCCATTCGGCCTTAAACTGAAGAAGCCGGTCGGTTATGTGATGCCGTACGCTGAGACTCCTTTCATCTACAAGCAGATGATGTTTGCCGGCGATGCTTCTTCTTCTACGGATTATATGTGCATGCTTTCTCAAGACGGACGTTTTTACATTTCCAGAACCTTTTTGTGCTTCCATGCTCCCGCGGGCGTGGCTGATTCGAATACCGACTATGAAGTGCGTGCGGCTACGATATCGAGCAGCAGTTATGTCGGGTGGGACGAACGTCATAATCGTTTCCTGCATTTATCGAAAGGCGATGATTACGGCTGGAATGAAGATATGGGACGCTCCGCCACCATGTCTCAGCAGATTTATGATGCTCATGTAGATCTCAGCGCATTGACGGCCGATCTGCATCCGGCGAATAAGGATGCGGTATATGCCTACATACAATACCGGGAAAATTACGACGACGCACATCCTTTCTTCATTTTCAAGGATACCGATGCCAATCGCTATTATGTCTATGAACTGACTCCTGCCGCAGGCGGTAAGGATGACAAGAAGAGTGGGCTTGCCCCGATTCTTCGTACACGCGGAGACGACAAGGGAGAGGATGAAGATTTGTCCGACGGTCAGCCCGCATTCTCGATTTCAGGGAAGGTGTTGAGACGTTTCCAGCCGGGCAATTTGTCCGCCATTCTGTATAATTCATGGTTCACCACGAATTATCTTTTCTATGCCGACGGCAATACGGTGTATCGTTACAATACGGCCGACGGCGATAAAGTAGTCCTTTATACGGCTCCTGACGGATATACGGTTTCGACCATGAAGTTCCGCACTGAAGACGCCGCCCGATTCGCGGGCGATTTGGGGCGTTACCTCATGATCGGCATGAATAAGGATAATGAAGGAGCCGTGGCCGAGGTGAAGCTGACGACTTCGGCCGACTTGGATGAAGAGTTTGCGCCCACATTTTATAATCAGGATTCCGAAGGCAATAAATTCGGCCGGATTAAAGACCTCGTTTTCGCTCGTGAATATTTATATCAGAAAAACTAAACGCTTATGAGAAAAAGAATGATAAGCATTTTGCTTGCGGCGGGGGCAATGGCCTCGCTGCAAGCTCAGCAACAGGTGTCGGTGCGCGGCCGTATCGAAGGCTTGGAGTCGGGAAGGCTCTATCTGTTGGCCGAAGCGGGAGATCAGCAGGTGGATACGTTGGGGTTCGCTGATTTCCAATCGCCCGATTTTCTGTTGAAAGGTTCTCTGAAAGAACCCTCCGTCGCTCGAATCATCGTAGCGGGTTATCAGGGCGGATTTGTTTTTCTGGCCGAACCCGGCGGACAATACGAAGCTCTACTCACCAATACCGATGAGGCTTATGTCCGTGGAGGAAACTTGCAGGATGAGTGGAGGGCTTATGAACGGCAAATAGGCGAAAGGCTCAGGCGGAAAGCCGACTACCGGAAACGTGCTGAAGAGCTGCGCGCTCAAAACAAGTTTCGCAGCGCCAGTTTGCTCAATGATTCCATTGCGGGGTTAGACCGCCTTATTCAGCAGGAGAAGGAAAGTTTTCTTTCGCGGCACGACGATCTGATTGCGGCATATATGGCACAACTCTTCACCCTTTCCGCGGATGCCGGTTTGCAGGAGAGTGTACGGCTGTATGGAGAATTGGGAGAAGGAGCCAAAAATACGCCGGCGGGACGCATGTTGAAGACCCGTATCGAACGCATGGAGAAAACCGCGGCAGGACGTATCGCTCCCGACTTTACCCTGCAAGATCCGGAAGGACACGATGTGACGCTCAGCAAGGTGCGCGCCAAAATAAAACTGATCGATTTCTGGGCGTCGTGGTGCGGTCCCTGCCGCTTAAGCATGCCTAAATTGAAGCAGCTTTATGAAGAATATCGCGAAAAAGGTCTTGAAATCATCGGCATTTCGCTCGACGGGAAGAAAGACCGATGGGTTGATGCCGTGCAAAAGGAAAATCTGCCGTGGATCAACGTCTCTTCACTGAAGGCTTGGGCGTGCGACGTTGCCCGCCAATATAACGTAAGGGCTATTCCCGCCATTTTCGTGTTGGATGAAAATAACCGGATCATAGCTTCGGATTTGCGCGGTGATAAGCTCGGCGAGTTTCTGAAAGAACGTTTGAAATAAAATAGCCAAAGGCATGTCATAAAGAAAACAATAAACAAAAACACCAGATGAAAAAAATACTTTTGTTGATTTGCAGCACCCTGTTTATATGGCAAGGGTGGGCACAAAAAGACAATAATGCGTATGTGATCACGGGTGAAATGACTCGCGACTCTCTGCGTTTTACGTCTAAGGCGATAGATAAACTTTACCTCACCACTTACGTCGACGGGCAAGAAGTCAAGTTGGATTCCGCCAAGGTTAAAAACAAGCGTTTCCGTTTCGAGGGAAAAGCTCCCGTCGTACTCGGAGCCTATTTTATCACCGGATTCGATAACGGAAGCGTACAGTTCTTTTTGGAACCGGGTACGATTAAGGTAAGACCTTTCGACGCTCATTTCCCCGTTTCGGCCATTGTGGAAGGAACACCCAACAACAATGTGCTGGCCGGATATCAGGAATTGATCGGCCGTCGCGTGAAGGAAAGCCGGGATCAACACCACGACAAATTGTCGGCGGAACCGGTTGATGAGAAACTGAGCACGCTTTATCAGAATTCCGTTTTCTTTTCAAACACGCTTTACACGAAAACCGAAGTCATCAAATACGTGCGGAAGCACTTGAATTTTCCGGCCGCACTTTATTTGATGAGGTATGACCTGTACGACATGTTCACGCCCAAAGTGGTCGAGAGGCAGCTGTTGCGTTCCGTTCCCGCTCATCTGCACAGTCATCCGCTCTATCGCGAAATGTCCAATCTGGTCAAGGCGGCCAACCTGAAAGTGGGCGCAGTTGCACCCGACATCGAGGGGAAAACGCCCGAAGGAAAAACGCTCAGCCTGTCGGATTTGAAAGGGAAGTATGTGTTGCTCGACTTCTGGGCTTCGTGGTGCGGTCCGTGCCGTCGCGAGTTTCCTTTCTTGCAGCAAGCCATGAAAGTCTCCGAAGCACACGACAATTTTGTGATACTGAGCTACTCCATCGACAACAAAGCCGCGGACTGGGTTTCCTGCATCGAAAAGAACAACCTGAAACACAAGAACTGGATTCACATCTCCACGCTGAAAGGTTGGCATTCCGATGCCGTAAAACTGTTTGCCGTCAAAGGAGTTCCGCACACTGTGCTGCTGAATCCGAGCGGGCAAGTCGTGGCATTCGACCTGAGAGGAGAGGAAATGCTCTCCAAAGTAACCCGTATCATGGAGGGAACAGAAAGTTATGAATAAAGAATCCGTAAAAAGAAGAAAAATGTTACGCAGAATAAGTTTGATCATTGCCGGTTTGCTGGTTGTCGGATCCATGCAGGCCCAGGGCGTATGTACCATTAACGGAACCGTGAGGAAAGACTCGCTTCGCTTCACACCGAAACGCATGGATAAAGTCTACCTCAGCAAGATGGACGAATATGAACGTATTATTGCCGTCGATTCGGTGATGTTGCGCGACGGAAAGTTCAGCTTCAGTTATCCGGTGGATAAGGACGCGCCCGTTTTGCTCTATTTCATCACCGGTTTCGACAACGGGCAGGTTCCCGTATTCGTGGAACCCGGAACCGTGGAAATCCACATCAAAGAGGCCGCTTTCCCGGGCGGAGCCGAAGTGAGAGGCACGGTCACCAACGAACTGTATGCCGAGTACGAAAAGATCGGGCAGCGTTGCGTGCAGGCTCAGAGCGATTCGGTGAAGTATTTATTGAAGACGAAAGGCAACGAATGGATCGATTCGCCCGAAGGTATCGGCGAACGCAACCGCATCGGAGCGAGTGAGTTGCTTGAGTGCATAGCCGATAGAATCCAATTCCTGATCAAGCACAACGACTCGCCGTTGGCTGCCCTTATGATGGAGCGCGAAGTGGCTTATATGCTGGATAAACGATATGCCGAACGACTGCTGAAATCGCTTTCTCCCAAACTGAGAAACCATCCTTACTACAAATCGTTCTACAACTCCGTGCGTGCGCAGGATTTGAGGGTGGGAGGCGATTTGCCCGACATCAGGATTCCGCTGCTCAATGGCGAAACGGCTTCTCTGAGCGATTATCGCGGCAAGTTTGTGCTGCTCGACTTCTGGGCGTCATGGTGTGCGCCGTGTCTGAAAGAAATCCCCAATCTGATTGCACTCTACAACGAGGCCAAGGAGAAGAACGCCGACTTTGTGATAGTGAGCTTTTCGCTCGATAATAAAGAGAAGGCATGGAAAGACGCCATCAAGTCCAAAGGCATCGATTTGCCCGGTTGGGTACACGGCTCCGATTTGTTCGGCTGGGGATCACCTGCCGCCCGTTTGATGGGAGTGACGGCCATACCTAAAATTATTCTGATCGATCCGGAGGGCAAGGCCATTTCTTTCTCGTTGAGAGGAGAAGAACTGACCACCCGTGTTCGTCAGATACTGAACGGCGATTTATATTACAAAAACGAGCAGTAAGCGAATACTGAGCGAAAGGCTTACGGCCTGCATATCCGCTTGTTTTCTCCCGCGTTGCGTGCGGAACGAGAAAGCAGGCGGTTTTTTTATGATTAGCGTTTCGATTTTTTGACATGCTTTTCCCCGGCGCGATAACCTTTCGCAATTCACGCGTCAACTGCACGTGTTCAACGTCTGAAATGCGTGTGTCCAACGTCCGAAACACGCGCAGTTGACGCGTGAATTGCGCGTGATTCGGAAAGTGCCTTCCCAAGGGAGCTGAGAGAGGTTCGAAAATCCGGCCGATTTCGGAATCGGCATCGAAAAGAATGTTGAAATAACTTTACAGTTTTTGAAAACGTAAGGCATTTAGCAAAGCTGCCAAATGGTTCCGGCCGTGGAGAGTGCGATAAAATGGAAATTCCTCTCTCTCCGGGCGGCAGGCTAAAGGCCGGAGGCCAACTGCTCTATTTCCCGGTCGGTCGTGCCCCAGTCGGTTACGAAGCGCACGGGCGTCTCTACGGTTCCCATGGGTCCCCAAAGTTCGAATGTGGCTATTTTTCTCAGCCTCCCGATTTCTTCGTTGGGCAACGTGAAAAACTGCTGATTGGTGAATGAGTCGATGTAGGGCTTATACCCTTTGGAGATGAATGCCTCTTTGAGTTTTAAGGCTTGGTGCACGGCATGGCGCGATATTTCAAGATAAAGTCCGTCGGTGAAGAGAGTCTCGAATTGGATGCCGCAAAGCCGTCCTTTGGCAAGCAGTGCCCCATGCCGCTTTACAAGGGTAAAGAGATGCTTTACGCGACTGCGGTCGGTCACTACGGCGGCTTCGCCGAAGAGTGCGCCGACTTTGGTTCCTCCGATGTAGAAGGCGTCGCACAGCCTTGCTATATCGGCAAGAGTCATGTCGCTTTTCGGAGAAGCCAGTCCGTAACCCAGACGTGCGCCGTCGAGGTAGAGTGGGATGCCGTTCCGGCGGCAGACGTCGCTCAAAGCCGTCAGTTCGGCGCGACTGTAGAGTGTGCCCAGTTCGGTGGGGTGCGTGATGTAGACCATGCCGGGCGCCACCATGTGCCGGAACGTGTCGTCGAGATAGAACTGCCTTATATAGTCTTCCACAACCTCCGCGCTGAGCTTGCCGTCAACGGAAGGCAGCGTGAGCACTTTATGGCCGGAGGCTTCGATGGCACCGGCTTCATGAACATTGATATGGGCCGTCTCGGCGGCGAGCACTCCTTCGTGACGGGCGAGCAGCGCGTCGATTATTACAGCGTTGGTCTGCGTTCCGCCCGCAAGGAAATGAATTTCCGCATCATGGAGGCCGCAGCAATCGAGTATAAGCTTTCGTGCACGAGCCGAATAAGGGTCAAGTCCGTACCCGGAAGTCATTTCGAGGTTTGTCTCTGCGAGGCGTCGCATAATTTGCGGATGGGCTCCTCGCATGTAATCGCTGTCAAAATGTAGCATGTCAATCGTCGTTTTATCTCTCAATCCGTTTCGGGAAAAGGTGATTTATACTTCGCAAAGGTAATGAAATTCAGCAAGCGGGCTATGCTTTCGTTGGTCAGGGCAGCAGTTGCAAGTCGAGATACATCGCCCGATAGAAATCGGCTTTTTTCTCCAAAGCCAGCGGGTATGCGCGCGAAGAGGACGGCATGCGGTACAGTCGCATCGCCCGCCCGGAGAAGGTGAATGAAGAGAAAGCCCCCACCTGAGGTTCGTTGACGACAAACTGCCCGAGCACAACCTCCGTGGCCTTTTGTCCGGTGGTGACGATGGCTTCGCATCGGGGCAAAAGGCGCAAGAGCGAACCGACGTCGGTGGGGCTGACCACTTCCAGAAACTTGTCGGAAGCATTGTCTTGCAGTCGTCTGACGGCCGATGCCGCATCGAAGAGGGCGATGCCTTTCCGGCCGAGAAAGTCGGCTATGCGTTCTCGGCAGAAGGCTTTCCGGTGGGACTCCAGAAAATGATTCTTATCGTTGAAGAAGATCAGGCCGGTGATTCGCCACATGTCGTTGTTCAGGTTCGGATAGTAAAAATCCATCGACCAGCGTTTCTTTTGAGGCGGAAAGCTGCCCAGCATCAGGAGCTTGGCGTTGTCCGGCAGGAAAGGCTGCAAGGGGTGGCTCTCTATTTCCATATTTCGTTTTTTAGGGTTTTTGCTTTGATTTTTCACAAAAGTAGTGACAAACTCTCTAACTTTAGCTACTTTTGTGCCTTCATTTTAACGTATATTCATCATGAGAAAAGTTATTTCGGTTCTTTCCTTGTGCCTTGTGCTTTCCGCGTTTGCCGGTTTGCAGGCACAAAACATTCAATTGCATTATGATTTCGGCCGTTCCCTCTACAATGCGGATTTGAACAGCCGTTCGATTCTCACCACTACGGTGGAAAAGTTTCAGCCCGACGCTTGGGGAAGCACTTTCTTCTTTGTCGACATGGATTATACTTCGAAAGGAGTGGCCTCGGCTTATTGGGAAATTGCGCGTGAACTGAAGTTCTGGAAAGGTCCTTTCTCGGCACACATCGAGTATAACGGCGGCCTGACCAATGCTTTTTCATTCAACAACGCCTATCTGGGCGGTGCCACCTATACGTGGAACGACGCCTCTTTCGGCAAGGGATTTACGCTGACGGCCATGTACAAGCATATCCAGAAGCACGATGAGCCGCACAACTTCCAGTTGACGGGCACGTGGTACATGAATTTCTGCGATCGTTTGCTCACGTTCTGCGGCTTTGCCGACTATTGGCGCGAAAAATATGCCGACCGTACGATGATTTTCTTGAGCGAACCTCAATTCTGGGTCAATCTGAATCGACTGAAGGGAGTCAATAAGAATTTTAACCTGAGTGTGGGCACTGAGGTGGAAATCAGCAATAATTTTGTTCGGAAAGGTTTCTATGCCATTCCCACTCTCGCCGTAAAATGGACGCTGAACTGAACCGGACAATGAAGACGGATTTGATTTATGGCGTTGAATCGCGTCCGCCATTTAAAGATGCGCTTTTTGCGGCCATTCAGCATTTGCTGGCCATTTTTGTGGGCATCATCACGCCTCCGCTCATTATTGCGGGCGCGTTGAAACTGGATGTTCCCACCACGGGCTTTCTGGTTTCCATGGCCTTGTTCGTTTCGGGCGTCTCGACCTATATCCAGTGCCGTCGTTTCGGTTCTCTCGGAGCCGGTTTGCTTTGCATTCAGGGAACCAGTTTTTCGTTCATCGGCCCCATTATATCGACGGGACTGGCCGGCGGTCTGCCGCTGATCTTCGGAGCCTGCATTGCCGCGGCTCCCATCGAGATGGTGGTGAGTCGCACGTTTAAGTACTTGCGTCACATCATCACGCCTGTGGTTTCGGGCATTGTGGTGTTGCTCATCGGGCTCAGCCTGATTAAAGTAGGGATTGTGGCATGCGGTGGCGGTTACGGAGCCATGGAGAACAACACGTTCGGCGCGTGGGAAAACCTGTCCATTGCGGCTGCGGTGTTGCTTAGCGTGCTTTTCTTCAACCGTAGCGGGAATAAGTATCTGCGCATGAGTTCCATCGTGCTAGGAATTTGCTTCGGCTACGGTCTGGCCTTTTTCCTTGGAAAGGTAGATATGAGTGCGTTGAGCAGCGATACGCTTATGCGTTTCAACGTACCGTTGCCTTTTAAATACGGAATTGATTTCAATCTTTCTTCGTTCATCGCCATCGGGTTGGTCTATCTGATTACGGCCATTGAAGCGACCGGTGATATTACGGCCAATTAGATGATATCCGGCTTGCCGATTGAAGGAGAACCTTACCTGAAACGAGTGTCGGGAGGGGTGTTGGCCGATGGCTTTAATTCCATGCTGGCCGGTGTTTTCAACTCTTTCCCCAACTCCATTTTTGCTCAGAACAACGGCATTATTCAGCTCACGGGCGTGGCAAGCCGCCATGTGGGCTATTATATCGCCGCCATGCTGGTGTTGCTCGGTCTTTTTCCCGTGGTGGGAGTCTTGTTCTCGGTGATGCCCGATCCCGTGCTTGGCGGAGCCACGTTGCTTATGTTCGGAACCGTGGCAGCGGCGGGCGTGCGCATTGTCTCTTCTCAGCACATTGGCCGTAAGGAAACGCTCGTTCTGGCCGTGAGTCTCTCGTTGGGCTTGGGTGTGGAACTGATGCCCGATGTGTTGAAGCAGGCTCCGGAAGCCATTCGCAGCATATTTTCTTCGGGCATCACCACGGGAGGTTTGGCAGCCATCGTCGCCAATGCTGTGATTCGGGTGAAGGGCGGTGAGGAAGAAGCATGAGAAGTGTTCTCGTAGCGATATGAAAAAAGAGCGAAGTACGGAAAACTTCGCTCTTTTCTTATCTATCGTATGGATTCTCCGGATCAGTAAGAAATCAACGGCTCTAATTCTTTGGCTTGAGCAATCATCTTTTCCAGTTCGGCCAATGAGGGAACACGGTTGCAAAGATTTTTGGCTTCATTGGTTTCCACGACTTTGGCATGCAAATTGGCCGGAACGCGGTGGCGGAGTTCCTTTACGGTGTCTACGCCGGCTGCCTCAAGCAATTCGGCAAATTGTCCGGCAATTCCGTTGATGCGGAACAAGTCGGCATGGTTTGTCCATTTCAGAATCAGTTTTTCGCTGATTCCGGTTTCTTCGGCAAGTTTTTCACGACCGCTCTTTTTTGCACATTTGGCCAGCAGGTCGGCCGTCGTTTTGATACCGGCTGCGTTTAATTTCTTTGCGTACGCTTCACCAACGCCTTCGATTTGTTCAATTTTGTTAGACATAACTTGAAAATTTAAAAGATGAGTACTTAAATCCGGTACAATGTTAGATTTTTTTTTTGACAAATCCATAAGGATTAAATACAAAAAGTGCTAAAATCCCTTCGTTCGCACGCTTTTATGGACGCCGCGTCGAAAAAAGGGGGGCATGGTTTGCGTTTTAACAAATAATTCATTTATTTCGCCATATCTTAAACTTTCCGCAAGCCGTTCCGCGCGGAGGAATGAACATGAATACTGTAAGAAACGTAAACAATATGGACAACCATGTAGTGATAATGGCCGGCGGTATCGGTAGCCGTTTTTGGCCGATGAGTACCCCCGAGTGCCCGAAACAGTTTATTGACGTGATGGGATGCGGCCGTTCGCTGATTCAACTTACGGCCGACCGCTTCGAGGGTATTTGCCCCCCTCAAAACGTGTGGGTCGTGACCTCCGAAAAATATGTGGATTGGGTGCGTCGGCAATTGCCCGAAGTGCCTGAAAGCAACATCTTGGCCGAACCTTGTGCGCGGAATACGGCTCCCTGCATCGCGTACGCTTGTTGGAAAATTAAAAAACGCCATCCGAATGCCAATGTGGTGGTTACGCCTTCGGACGCGCTGGTGGTGAATACCGTTGAGTTTCGTCGTGTCATAGAGAAATCGCTCCGCTTCACCAACGATAGCAGTGCCATTGTGACAATCGGCATCCAACCCACCCGCCCCGAGACCGGTTACGGTTATATCGCCGCCGGCAGTCATCTGCTTTCGGATAAAGAAATCGCCGCGGTGGATGCTTTCAAGGAAAAGCCCGATAAAGATACGGCCGAAAAGTATTTGGCGGCAGGCAACTATTATTGGAATGCGGGCATCTTCGTGTGGAACGTGCGTACGGTGACTTCAGTGATGCGCGTTTATGCTCCGGGCATCGCCCAAGTCTTTGACCGGCTGTTCCCGCATTTCTGCACCGAAACGGAGAGCGAAATGGTAAAAAAACTGTTCCCCACCTGCGAAAGCATTTCCATCGACTATGCCGTCATGGAAAAAGCGCAGGAAATTTATGTGCTGCCCGCTTCATTCGGCTGGTCGGACTTGGGAACGTGGGGAGCCTTGCACGGTTTGCTGCCGCACGATGCCGCAAACAATGCCGTTGTGGGAACGAACGTCCGCCTGTTTGAAAGCAATAACTGTATCGTGCATGTCGGTACGGAGAAACGGGTGGTTGTCCAAGGACTCGACGGCTATATCATTGCCGAGAAAGACAATACGTTGCTGATTTGCAAGTTGGACGAAGAGCAACGGATCAAGGACTTTTCCAAAGATTAGAGAAGGAAGACTTTTTTTGGGGGGGAGATGCACTGATTCCCTCCCCACGATCAATCTTTGGTATTGAAGAAAACCTTCTTCAGCACCTCTTGCCCGATGCTCAGTTCTTCGAGTGTGATGCCCTGTAAAGCCTCACGCAATGTTTGTCCGACAACGCTACGTGCCTTTTCTTCCAACTCGCGCCCGTCTTTCGTCAAATGGATGAGGTTGGTGCGACGGTCTTTTTTGTCCGAAATGCGTACCACCAGGTGTTGGCGTTCCATGTTGTCGATGAGGCGCGTCATGCTTGGCTTGTCTTTGAAAGTGGCATGGCATAACTCCTGCTGATTGACTCCGTCTTTTTCCCAAAGAAAGATAAGCACGGTCCACTGTTCCGGAGTGATTTCCAATCCGTTTTGGCGGAAGTTGCGATACAGTTTTCTGTTGATGGCGGCAGATACTTTTCCGTTCAGGATGGCGAAAATGAGCCGGATGTCAAAATTAAATTGTTCTATCATGGAATTATTGTTTCAACAACTTCGCAAAAATACGTTTCTTCCGGAATAAAACCTATTTTCTTCTTCAAAAATGGCGGAATGCGCATTTCGGTGCCGGACGCGGCCAAACTTTAACCGCACCGTTTACCTCTTGCCACCGATATTATTACTATCTTTGTAGCCTATTACAGAAAACAATGGCAGAAAATAGAAATAATCAACAAAAATACGCCATGTACTTCGGTACGTATATGGGGGTGTATTGGATTCTGAAATTCGTATTATTCCCTTTGGGATTCGGCATTCCCTTTCTTTCTCTTCTTTTCATCATCCTCACGTTGGCTGTGCCTTTCATCGGTTTTCATTACGCCAAGACTTATCGCGACAGGGTATGCGGAGGCTCAATCAGTTTTTCGCACGCCGCATTCTTTACCCTGCTCATGTACATGTTCGCTTCTTTGTTGGTGGCCGTGGCCCACTATGTCTATTTCCAGTTCATCGACCACGGCTTCATCCTGAAATCGTATTCCGAATTGTGGAAAGAACTGATCGCCCAGTCTCCCGGACTGATTGAGAATAGAGAGGTCATCGAAGAAGCCATCCTTTCCGCGCAATCATTGACTCCGATTCACATCACCTTGCAACTATTCTCTTGGGACATCATCTGGGCCGGCATCCTTGCCATCCCCACGGGATTGATGGTTATGAAGAAACCGTCGGATGCGGCGAAAGGCCAATACGATGAAACACCCCGGTAGAGTTTTTTTGCCGGAGAAATAAAAACAACAGTACAGAAAGAGATATGGATATATCAGTAGTCGTCCCCTTATTCAACGAAGAAGAATCTCTGCCCGAACTTTACGCATGGATCGAACGGGTAATGCAAGAGAACGGATTCACGTTTGAAGTCATCTTCGTCAACGACGGAAGCACCGACCGTTCATGGGAAGTGATTGAACAACTGAAAGCCCGATCGCCTCACGTGAAAGGAATCAAGTTCCGCCGCAACTACGGAAAGTCGCCCGCCCTTTACTGCGGTTTTGAGGAAGCGCAGGGAGAGGTCGTGATCACGATGGATGCCGACTTGCAGGACAGCCCCGACGAGATTCCCGGACTCTACCGGATGATCGTCGAGGAACAGTATGACTTAGTGTCGGGCTGGAAACAGAAACGCTACGATCCGCTGTCGAAGACATTGCCCACCAAACTGTTCAACGCCACGGCGCGCAAAGTGTCGGGCATCAAGAATCTGCACGATTTCAACTGCGGGCTGAAAGCCTATCGGAAAGAGGTGATAAAGAATATCGAAGTTTATGGCGAAATGCATCGTTACATCCCCTATTTGGCCAAGAATGCGGGATTCGCGAGAATCGGTGAGAAAATCGTACAGCATCAAGCCCGCAAATACGGAACGACGAAATTCGGGCTTAACCGTTTCATCAATGGCTACTTGGATCTGATAACCCTTTGGTTCCTGTCCCGCTTCGGCGTCAAGCCCATGCACTTCTTCGGGTTACTCGGTTCGCTGATGTTTTTGATGGGTATGCTCTCGGTCATCGTGGTGGGAGCCGGCAAACTCTATGCCATGTCGCGCGGACTTCCTTATCGTCTGGTTACCGATTCGCCCTACTTCTATCTTTCGCTCACCGCCATGGTCATCGGCACGCAGCTGTTTCTCACGGGATTCCTCGGCGAACTGATTTCACGCAATTCGTCCGAACGCAACAACTACCAGATAGAAAAGAAGATTTGAATATTCACCGGTTATGAAGCAACTCATTCGCATTCTCTTTCTGCTTATCCTCACGGGGAGCATCATCGGTCTTCAGAGTTCGTGTGCCGAAGAAAGCGACTGCTCCATGATGGGACGTCCGCTGATGCATTGCACGCTTTACAGCATCAATCCGCAAACGCAACACATCCGAAAGGATACGCTCGATTCGCTCACCGTTCTGGCCGTCGGAACCGACTCGGTTATTCTGAACAACCAGAAAAACGTACATACGCTCTCACTTCCCCTGCGTTATAACGCCGATGTGACCGGACTGATTTTTCAATACGCGCCGAATACGTCGCCGAGCTATGTCGATACGGTTTACATTTATCACACCAACACGCCTTTCTTCCAGTCGACCGACTGCGGCTATCTCATGAAACAGGCTATCGACAGCGTGATCGTTCGCTCCCGCCGATTGCCTGAAGAACCCTTGCATATAGACGCGGTGGAGATAACCAACAACGAAGCCAATATTTATGGGAATCAGAATCTGCAATTATTCTACAGCTTCCGGTAAAGCAAGGCTTCGATTCATCGGCCTGCTTTTCCTGCTCTGCCTGACATGGACTGCCGCCGCTCAGCAAGAGCCGCGACGAGTTCCCCGGAAAGTTTCCCGGAACGAGGTTCCGCAAGCGAAGCCGCACCACACAGAACCCGACACCATTCCGCTATATACCGGAACTTTTGTGGGTTTCGATATCTTCGGATTGGGAAGCCGGATTCTTGGCAGCGATTATACCGGAGCCGAAGTCGGCATAAATGTTCATTTGAAGAACAGGTTTATCCCCACCTTGGAAATCGGTATGGGGAAAACCGATGTGGGAACCGAAACCGGCATCTTCTACAAGAGTAAGAGCGCACCCTACTTCCGTATCGGCATGGACTACAACACTCTGTTCAAAAAACAGCAAAGAGAAGGTATTCTTTACGTTGGCGTGCGTTACGCGTTCTCCTCTTTCAGTTACGACATTTATTCCCTCCCGAACGACGGTACGGCCATCGCTTCGCTCACCGACGGAATCTGGAATGAAAGCGTTCCGTTCAACTATACCGGGCTGAAAAGCAGCATGCGCTGGCTGGAATTTCTTGTCGGCGTCAAAATACGGGTTTACCGTAACTTCCAGATGGGATGGTCGATACGCATGAAGTACAAAACCTCGGCCTCGATTGCCGAAAACGGCAATCCCTATCACGTGCCGGGGTATGGCCGATACGGCGCCAACACCATGGGGCTGACGTATTCACTCATTTATAAACTTCCTCTCTAATCCACTCAAGCCGATGACGGGACTCGACGTATGGTTACTCGCTTTCGGTCTGTCCATGGACTGCCTCGCCGTAGCCATTGCCAGCGGTATTGTGTTGAGGTGCATGCGTTGGAAACCGATTCTGTCCATGGCCGTCGTGTTCGCTTTCTTTCAGGGCGGGATGCCTCTGCTCGGCTGGATGGGCGGACGTTTGTTCAGCCATCTCATCGAAAGCGTGGACCATTGGATTGCTTTTTTCATTCTCACCTATCTGGGCGTGCGCATGATCCGGCAGTCGTTTGCCGAAAAAGGTTCGCGTCTCCCCGTCGATCCGATGATTCCCGGCGTGGTGGCGTTGTTGGCCATGGCCACGAGCATAGACGCTTTGGTCATAGGCGTCTCTTTTGCTTGTCTCGGTGTTCGGGAGTGCACACAGATTCTTCCGGCCGTTGCCATCATCGCTTTGGTGACTTTCGTCATGACCCTTTCCGGATTGCTTTTCAGCATCAAATACGGCAACACGTATGCGCGCCGGCTGCGGGCGGAATGTTGGGGCGGCGCCATCCTCGTGCTCATCGGTCTGAAAATTCTTATCGAACATCTCTTTTTCCCGTAAGAATGATTCTTTTTTCATTTGTGCGGGAGTCTGTCTATCTCAAAAACGATTGGTATGAAAACAAAGAAAAGTTTACTCTGGCTACTGTTTCTGCTCATTGGCACGGTATGGATTCTCGGTCGCCGGGCAGGCAAAGACGAATACCGCACCCTTAGCGGATTGGTGTTCGGCACGGTGTACAACATCACTTATCAATATCCCGACGACTTGAGGTCCGAAATCGAAGCGGAACTGAAACGCTTTGAACTTTCGCTCTCTCCGTTCAACGAAGACGCCGTCATCAGCCGCGTCAACCGAAACGAAGAAGTGGAAGTCGACAGCTTCTTCCGCCACTGTTTCGAGCGATCCATGGAAATCTCCCGGGACACCGAAGGCGCTTTCGACATCACCATAGCTCCGTTGGCCAATGCGTGGGGCTTCGGCTTCCGGAAGGGACGGTTTCCCGACTCGCTCATGGTCGACAGTCTGCTCGAGCTGACCGGCTATGAAAAGGTGCAACTGCGCGGGAACAGAGTCCGGAAAGCCGATCCGCGCATTCAGCTCAGTTGCAGTGCGGTGGCCAAAGGCTATTCGGTGGATGTGGTGGCCCGTTTGCTCGATCGCAAAGGCATCGCGAACTATATGATCGACATCGGCGGAGAAGTGGTGGTGAAAGGTAAAAACCCGAAACAACGCCTTTGGCGCATCGGTGTCAATAAACCCATAGACGACTCGTTGTCCGTGAGGCAAGATATTCAAACCGTTTTGAAGGTGAGCGATCTCGGCTTGGCGACATCGGGCAATTACCGCAACTTCTACTACAAGGACGGCAAGAAATATGCACACACCATCGACCCGAAAACCGGATATCCCGTGCAGCACAGCATCCTTTCGGCCACGGTCGTGGCTCAGGATTGCCTCACGGCCGACGCACTGGCCACCGCCTTTATGGTCATGGGCATGGAGAAAGCCAAAGCCTTCTGCGAAGCGCATCCGCAAATAGACGCCTATTTCATTTATAGCGATGAGCAAGGAGCTTTTGCCACTTACTTCACGGAGGGGATGAGGCGGTATTTGGACGAGTGATCGGTCTGCGTGCAAGAATCAATTATTGTCCCCAAAAACAACCTTTTAAAACTAAAGTATATCGTTTATGAAGAACCGGGAAAACCCTCAAAACAACCGCTTTTCTTTGAAGGAAAAGTACTTTTGGGCTCCTTTTCTGAATTTGGCCCAGCACAATGTTTTTATCACCCTTGAGCATATCAACAACCATTTGTCCGGAGATTCTTTCTCCGGAAACGAACAGGAAGTTAAGGTACTGATTCAAAAATGGTGGAAAATAGCGAAAGGCCGGGACATCGACAAGAAGGCGCGTCTTCGGGATGCATTGGATAAACATTTTCCCTTTTTGAAAGCAGCCTCCTATGCAAAAGAACTCTTCGACCTTTCCAAAGATGCCAAGGGCAAAAAAAGAAGACTAAAAGAGGTGGAGCAGGAAGCGCAGGAAAGAGCTTACTTGCCGGAGAAGTTGATTGCCCGACTCGATGAATTTCTTGAGAGATTGAATGCCTTTAGAAACTACTTCTCGCATTACAGGCACTCCTCGACTCCCGAAATTCCCTCAATAAGCGAAGACTTTGAAAAACAGTTGTACGCCATATTTGACGCCAGTGTCAGAATGGTCAAAGAAGACCACAAGAAGAATTCAAGTATTCATGTACAAAGTCACTTCGATCACTTAATAAGAGTAGGAAAAAACAAAAATCCCAATCCTAAGTTCAAACATCATTTTTACCGAGACAATTCTTTTTCCGAAGCCGGATTATTGTTTTTCACTTCACTGTTCCTGGCCAAAGAAGATGCCTTTTGGATGCAGAAAAAGGTTACCGGATTCAAAAGTAGCCGAATCCTGAGCGAGCAGATGACCAATGAAGTCTTTTGCCGGAGCAGAATATGCATTCCGAAGCTCAAACTCGAAAGCGTGTACGACACCGACCGGATATTGCTCGATATGTTCAACGAATTGGTGAGATGTCCTCAATCGCTGTTCGAACGTTTGCAGGAAAACGATAAAGAACAGTTCAGGATACCGGCTGACGAAGAGGAGCACGAAAGTGGCGATGAGCTTGGCGACGACGATCTCTTTAAATACGAACTGGTGAGAGGAAGAAACCGGTTTCCTTATTTCGCGTTGAGGTTCTTTGACTTGAATGAAGTGTTCAACGATTTGCGCTTTCAAATCAGTTTGGGCAATTACCACTTCTCTGTCTACGATAAGAAAATCGGAGGGTTTACGGAAAAGCGCCACCTGACCCGAAATCTGTATGGTTTCTCCCGTCTGCAAGATTTTACTTCGAGCACACAGCCCGAAGCGTGGCAAAAGCTGGTCAAGGAGTTAGACTACAACGAGTCGTCGAACGAGCCTTTCATCTCCCGATCGACTCCTCATTACCACATTGCCGAACAAAAGATCGGCATGAGGTTTGGGGCGCCGGACAACTTGTGGCCTCGCTTAGAAGTTGTGCCGGTGTCGGGCGTCAGGAACAGATACAAGTATGACGATTCCCATGTGGCCGAAGCATTCTTGAGCGTTTACGAGTTGATGCCGATGATGTTCTACTATCTGTTGGTCAGAAGCTGTACCGATAAACGAGAGGCCGGTCAAAAAGTGGAGGGAGTAATCAGGCGGACCCAAAAGAAGATCCATGAGATCTATGATGCTTTCGAGCGGGAAGAAATCAACAGCATGGAGGATTTGGAGCGGCGGTTAAGCAAAACTAACATCCTCAAGGGACACTTGCCGGAGCGGCTGATCGCGCTGTTGCAAGAGAAGCCGCAGGATATGGAAATCAAAGCGGAACGCAAACTGAACGAACTCATTTCGCAAACCGAAAAAAGGATAGTGCAGATAAAAAAGCAAAACGAGCGTAAAATAAAAATAGGTAAAAGAGGAGCGGGGCTGTTGAAACCCGGAATTATTGCGGATTGGCTGGTCAAGGACATGATGCGCTTTCAACCCGTGGCCAAAGAGGGAGGCGTACCGCTGAACAACAGTAAAGCCAACAGCACGGAATATCAGCTTTTGCAACGTACGTTCGCTCTGTACGGAAGCGAAAAAAACAGATTGCACGCTTACTTCAACCAATTAAGGCTGATCAATTCGGACAACCCTCATCCTTTCCTGAATCAGTTCAAATGGGATGAGCAAACCAATCTTACGGATTTCTACCAAAGTTACCTGAAAGCTCGGCAAAAATATTTGAAGGGACTAAAACCCGAAGACTGGAAAGACTGCCAACATTTTCTGCTTCTGAAAGTGCACAAGACCGATAGAAGCAATTTGGTGAGGGGGTGGAAAAACGGTCTCAATCTGCCCCGAGGGATGTTTACCCAACCCATCTTCGAATGGCTTCGAGAGAAGAACCCCGAAAGTTTACCCGCCGACTTCATAAGCGATGAAAACAGAGTCGGCTTCATTGCCAGAGTCATACCCTTATATTTCCTGAAAGTACACAAAGACCGTGTGCAAACTTTCTATGACTGTCCGTTCAATGTGGGAAATACGCACAAGACCGAAGAAGCCAACTATCTGCCGGAAGCAGAGCGTCGCGAGTTGTGGAAAAAGCTGAAAGCAACGATAGCCTGCCCCGAGAATCCGGAGAAAGAACCTCAAAAGTGGAAAGACTACCTGAACTTTAAGGAGTGGAAGGAGTTTGAACGCCAACTGCGACTCATCAAGAATCAGGACATATTGCTCTGGTTGATGTGTAAAGAGCTGATGGCAGACAAAAAAGTGCAAGGCTTAACCTTCGAAGAATTGCGTTTAGAAGATCTTGGTCCCGAAATGGGACACAAAGGAAGCCTCAACATCCTTAACCAAGTGGTGCCGATGCGGCTGCCGCTTACCATTTACCCGGAAGACAGTAAGGGTGCTCCTTTACGCAAAGAACAACCCGTAGGCAAGATATATCTGGAAGCCAAAGACACCAAACTGTTGAAACAAGGCAACTTCAGGGCACTCTTGAAAGACCGCCGGCTGAACGGACTCTTTTCGTTTGCCGATTGGTCACACGGAGGCAGTTCCATTCCCGTCGTAGACAAAAAAACGGTGGAACACGAACTCGGCGAATACCAGTCGTTGCGTGTGGAAGTCTTTAAGATGACGTTGGGCTTTGAGGAGTATTTAATCAAACAAAACCCTCGATTGCCAACAGACAACTTCAGAACAATGATCGAAACATGGCTCAACGGGAAAAGCAACGACGAAAAGAAAGAACTTGAGGCATACACGGCCCCTTTGATAGCCGTGCGCAACGCTTTCTCACACAACCAGTATCCCGCATACAACAAGGCGTGTTTCCACAGCATACGTAGAATTGACCTGACTCTGCCGGAGGCCAAACTAAACATCGCATTGCAGTTGAAGGAACTCGTGCAACGGTGTGTAGAGCGAATCACGGCCTCCGAGATGTAACCGATAAAAATAAAGAACATCATGTGTATAGAAGTCATTCGAATCGTTACTCCCCTTATCGGCGTCACTTTTGGGGCATGGCTCGCTTACCGCTATGCCGTGAAGCGCTTGCACAAAGAAAGCATAGCCGGCATCGAACGCAAGAAGTATGAAGCCATATTGGCGGCTCATCAAAGTATGTACAAACTATTGAAGTACACCACCAACAGTGAGAACCCCGCAAGCATACTTGTTTGGGAGAAAGCGAAAGAAGGGAACGTGCCAACCGTTTACTTTTTTCGTAAAGACTGCATCACCGCTTTTCTCAATGCGCTTCCCGAAGAATTTTATGAAAAGGGAAGCGGGCTTTTCCTCTCGCAAGATGTCGCAGAACTATTCTTCGAGTATAGGGGGATAGTCTACGGAATGCTGTTGGCCACCCAAAGTCGGAAAGAGAATCGCATCAAAATAGAAAAGCCCGAAACCGCTGAGCGAATGATAACCATTCACAATGAACTTTCTCGGAAAATCAGGGAGAGCATTGCTTTGGACGAAAGGAAATTGAAAAGGAAGTAAAGATGAAAAAAATACTCTTCAATGGAGATAGGATAATAAATCTTAGTTGGTTACTGAGGATGAGTTGTGTCTGCTCTCTATTTGAAGGGCAAAGACAACTACAGCAACATCTCGTTCTATCGCATTTTCGTTGTGTCTGCTCTCTATTTGAAGGGCAAAGACAACCGGCCATCAAC